>JAUNCU010000074.1 GCA_030526455.1 Bacteroidales bacterium
TGAAAAAAAAATATCTAATTCGCTGAACGAAAACAATCTAATTCATTGAAAGAACTCAGCGCATTAGGGTGTGGAAACTGGCGGGGATGGGTGACTCGAAGGTCATTTTTTCGCCGGTGATGGGGTGCTCGAAGCAGATGCGGGTGGCGTGGAGCGCGAGGCGATGGATGCCGTTGGCGCGGCCTCCGTATTTGCGATCGCCACTGATGGGGCAGCCCAGGTCGTGCATGTGCACACGCAACTGATTCTTGTGGCCATGGCGCATCGAGAGTTCCACGCGGGTGAAACGCGACGCACGCTCCAGCACCTTGTAGCGAGTCTTCGCCAACTCGCCGCCCTGCTCATCGTCGGGATCCGACACCATGGTGTAGTTGTCGGCATCACGCAGGTAGTTCTGCACCAGTCCGCTATCCTCTTCCACCACGCCTTCCACGATGGCTTCATATTTTCGCTCGCTCACCAGCGTAGCCCACTGCGTGAGGAAGCGTTCGCGCGCCTTGGCGGTGCGTGCCACCAGCATCAGGCCCGAAGTGTCGCGGTCGAGGCGATGCACCATATACACACGCGCGTGCTCGCTGCGGTGCTTCACATATTTGCGCAGCACATTGTACACGGTTTCGTCCTTGATATTATTGCCCGCGGCAGTGGAGAGCATGCCGTAGCCCTTGTCGATGACCATGATATCGTCGTCTTCATACACGAGTTGCATCTTTGGATGCGAGAAGATGTGAAACGAGCCGTCGAAGTTCACCCACAACTGGTCGCCCGCATGCACAGGGCGGTCGAACTGCGAACTGGGGTTGCCGTTGATGGCAAACTGGTGATGCTTCAGCATCGACTTCAGTTTGGTGGGCTTGTGGTCTTTGAGCACCGCGGCGGCGGCCTCAAGCAGCGGAGCATCGGCCTTTACGGTAAACTTCTGGATATTGTCCACACGGCGGCGGCGCTGGGGCTTGTTAGCGGAGGGTTGTCTCATTTATCGAAATAATTGGGAATTTACGAGATGAATAAATCGAGTTTTACGGTGCAAAGTTAGTGATAATTCAGAAAATTTCAGTAAGTTTGTCCTACACAAAACTCGATTATTATGAAAAAGATACTCTTTATCACGCTCACAGCCATCGCTCTATGCGCCTGCGGCTCCACCTTCAAGACGGCCGAAGAAAAAGCCGCCTATGAGCAAAAACTCGCCTCGCAGGTGGCTGAGAAGATTGAAAACCGCCGTTTCACCATCGACGTCAACTATATGAAGCCACGCGGCGACATGCCTCCACGCCAAGTGAACGGATTCTCGCTCGCGCTCAAGGGCGACACTGTGGTTTCCTACCTCCCCTACGTGGGCGAGGTGACCACAGCCTACATCGCCAGCGGCGAAACGGGGCTCAACTTCACCGCCCCCGTCCACGACTACGCCATCACGCAACCCAAGCCAGGGCTCACGCGCATCCAGTTCACCACCCGCAGCAAGGAAGACCGCTACCACTTCATGGTGGAGGTGTTCGGCAACGGCCGCTCAAGCATAGCGGTGGTGGGCGACAGCCACCAGCCCATAGACTTCGACGGCGACATGCAACTCAACTACTAACCGAGCGATAAAAAAACTAAACCCGATAGCTTGACGAATCAGGGGCTACCGGGAATCAACGTGGCAAAGATAAACCATTTTTCATTCAAAAGCAAAAAAAAGAACAAAAAAATATATGGAATATCCTGAATTTGTAAGAATTCTCTCTTCACAAAGGATGAAAAGATACACCGAGGCCACACTCAACGACACAAGAAAGGCGATGGCTCTATATCGATACAACTTAAGACTGTCGCAGGAAATGTTCACTATTGTAAGTTGTTTTGAAGTAGCGCTAAGAAATGCTATTGACGCACAACTAGTGCCCACATTAGGTGAAGAGTGGTTAAAGAATGCCATCTTGCCTAATGGGATTTTCACAAACGGACGCATGAATGAAACAAAGAAAATCATTGAACGCGCATATGACCGTCTAACCCGCCAAGGCAATTATTCGCATTCAAAACTAATTGCAGAAATGGAATTCGGAGTTTGGAAATACATGTTCTCTTCGTTACAATATAGAGCAACTGGCCAACGCCTACTCAGGGTTTTTCCTTACAAGCCTCGGTCAAGCGCTTCCACGCAATACAACAACAGTTACATCTTCAACGAACTCGACAAAGTCAACAGCCTTCGAAACAGAATCGCTCACCACGAGCCTATCTGCTTCAAGTTACATGAATCAGAAATTGATACAAGTTATATCATAAACGAATATCAAAAGATTCAGACGCTTTTTTCGTGGATGGGGATTGATTCTCACTCTATGCTATATGGATTAGACCACGTGCAAAGCGTTTGCGCAAAGATAAACAGTTTAAAATGACGCCTCTGCTCATTTTCTTGTAAAAATTCATTACCTTTGTGGTGAAAAATAAATATTCACCTTCTATACATCATTTTTTTCTACTACTTATGACTCGATTACTGAAACTCGCGCTCCTCACGCTTGCCATCTTCGCATCGGTGGCAGCCAGCGCAGCCACTAAAAACAAGGAAGTAAACAACAACGCTCCCGCCGGGCCACAGGAAGTGGTGCTGGGTGCCGACCGCACCGACCAATACGTGCCCCTGCTCAAGGGCAAGCGCATCGCCCTGCTCAGCAACCAGACCGGCATCACATCGAAGGGCAAACACGTGCTCGACGTGATGATTGAAAACGGACTCAAAGTCACCGTCATCTTCTCGCCCGAACACGGTTTCCGCGGCAAGGCCGATGCTGGCGAACACGTGAGCAGCAGTGTGGACGAAAAAACTGGTATACCCATCGCTTCGCTCTACGACGGCAAAACCGGCGCCCCCAGCAAGGAAAGCATGGCTAAATTCGACGTGCTCGTAACCGACCTCCAAGACGTGGGTCTGCGCTATTACACCTACTATATTACCATGGCGCGCCTCATGGACGCCTGCATCGAGCACGGCAAGGAATTCGTGGTGTTCGACCGTCCTAACCCCAACGGCATGTACGTGGACGGCCCCATCCTCGACATGAGCCTCAAGAGCGGCGTGGGCCACTTCCCCATCTGCACCGTGCACGGCATGACCATGGCCGAACTCGCGCTCATGGCCAACGGCGAAGGATGGCTAAAGGGCGGAAAAAAGGTGAAACTCACCGTTATCCCCTGCCTTAACTACACCCACCAAACTCGCTACACCCTGCCAGTGGCACCATCGCCCAACCTCCCCAACATGCTCAGCATCTACCTCTACCCCTCTATCTGCTACTTCGAGGGCACCACAGTGAGCCTGGGCCGCGGCACCGACCTCCCCTTCCAGGGCTACGGTCACCCCAACATGACCTGCCGTCCCTTCCAGTTCACCCCCACCAGCCGCTTCGGCGCCAAGACTCCACCACAGCAGGATAAACTCTGCTTCGGCGTGGACCTGCGTGGCATGAAGAATGAAGACGCCATAGCCCGCGGCATCGACCTCACCTACGTGGTCGACGCCTACAACGACCTGCGCGCCCAAGGCAAGCAATTTCTCCTCAAAGAAGGCAAGCGCAACTTCTTCAACCTGCTCATGGGCAACACCCAGGTGTGGGACATGATCGTGGCAGGCAAAAGCGCCACCGAAATCAAGGCATCATGGCAAGGCGACGTGATGAAATTCAAAAAACAACGCAAGCCCTACCTCCTCTACGCTGAGTAAGGGAAAAAACAAAATCCTCCACCACATAATCAGCGAGGCTGCCACACTCATTCCAGTGACAGCCTCGCTGATTCATTTACCCAGCCCACAGCCTGCCGAAAACAAAAAAAATGCAGCCCGCACACAGCAAAAACGCCAGGCGACCCCACCGCCGTCGGAGACGGCTTATTATGGTTAACTCCATGCAAGCGAGTGAATTGCGAAGCAATTCGCGAGCGCGGCTTGGAGGCGAGAAACCACAAAGGAATGAGCCTCGGAGAGGGCCGGTTATGGTAGCAGCCCGAGTTATCAGACAGCCTCTCTCCAATAAAGTGTACAATTCTTTTCAACAAAAGCAAAAAAACGCCACAGCAATTGCTCAAATCAAAAAAAAAACATTTAAATTCGCAACCATAACCAAAATAAACATCAACGCTATGAAACGAATTTGCTTCTTTCTTTCCCTGTTTTGCTTACTGCTGGCCAGTTGCAACGGCGATGAAAAATTGGGCCCAAGCCCCTCCTGGACAATTGAGTGGGAAGCCAACGCCCTCCCATCCCAAATCATCTATGGCGCTAAATACTATAATATTCCACAAGAGGGCGGCGACTACACTTTCGTCTCTTTAAGTGGGAATCTCGTCAAAACTTGGGAACAATGTGCTCGCACTAACATAAACGACGTGAAATCGTGGGAGAAAACCACGCTCACTCAGGCGACCATCCAGAAAAAGAATGTAACCGTAAGCATCAGCCCCAACGACTCCACCACCCGCTATATCGAAGTTCACTTCCAAAACGAATGGCAGGTAGATGGTGTTTTGCGATTCGCACAAGAAGGCATTAAATAAACGTGCAGAACACAGTTATTGCACCCTTTCACCACCACATAATCAGCGAGGCTGCCACACTCATTCCAGTGGCAGCCTCGCTGATTCATTTACCCCCAGCCATCGCTAGAGAGGGGCGAGTATTGCCCTGAAAACCGATGGCGTAGACATGCCGGCAGAGGAGGCTGCCACTACACGCCAGCCACAATTCCTCCCCGATCCCGACTCCCGCGCGACTGAATATTTGTGCAAGATTTTTGCACAATTAAGGCATTTGTTGTAATTTTGAATGATTTTACTCAACCTTCTGCTCATACAACGGCTAACTATTTATCAACTTTATTCAATACATCAAAGCAAAATGACAACTCCCTGGATTGTACTGGCCACCATTGTTGGCTACTTTATCGTCCTTTTCATGGTATCGTGGTTTGCCTCTCGCAAGAGCGATGCCAGCACTGCACTCACCGGTGGCCGCGAGGCTCCCTGGTATATCGTGGCCATCGCCATGATTGGCGCGCCCATCTCGGGCGTCACCTTTGTGTCGGTTCCCGGCATGGTGGAAGCCAAGAGTTTTAGTTACATGCAGATGGTGCTCGGCTTCGCCGTGGGCTACTTCATCATTGCCTACGTGCTCGTGCCCATGTTCTTCAAGATGAACCTGGTGTCGATCTACGGCTACCTTCAGGAGCGCTTCGGCGGCAAAACCCACAAAACGGGTGCATGGTTCTTCTTCGTGAGCAAGATGCTAGGCGCGGCAGTGCGCTTCTTCGTGGTGTGCGTAACGCTGCAGATTCTCGTGTTCGACCCACTGGGCATCCCCTTCGTGGTGAATGTGATTGCCACCATCGCCCTCATCTTCCTCTACACCCTGCAAGGCGGCGTGAAGACCGTGATTTGGACCGATACGCTCAAGAGCATCTGCCTGGTGCTGAGCGTGGTGCTCTGCATCTTCTTCGTGGCCTCGGCGCTCAACTTCGACTTCGCCGGCCTCTGCTCGGCAGTGATTGAGAGCGACAAGTCGCGCATCTTCTTCTTCGACAACCCCAGCGAGGGCTCTTACTTCTGGAAGCAATTCCTCGCCGGCATCTTCATGGTGATTGCCACCACCGGTCTCGACCAAGACCTCATGCAGCGCACGCTCGCCAGCAAGAATGTGAAGGAATCGAAGAAGGGCTTGATCGTGAGCGGTATCACCCAAATTTTTGTGGTGGGCCTCTTCCTCGTGCTCGGTACCATCCTCTCGCTCTACGTGGCTGGCAAGGGTATCCAGTATGAAAAGACCGACGAAATCTTCGGCCTCGTGGCATTCGACGGCGGCATGAACGTGATTGTGGGCATCCTCTTCATCGTGGGTCTCGTGTCGGCAGCCTACTCGGCAGCGGGCTCGGCGCTCACCGCGCTCACCACCTCATTCACAGTCGACATCCTCAACAAGAAAGCCGACGACGCCAGCCTCGCCCACACCCGCAAGATGGTGCACATCGGCATGGCGGTGATGATGGGTATCGTGATCTACGTGTTCTACATCATCAGTAGCCAAGACGCCATCAGCGCCGTTTACTCGCTCGCCAGTTACACCTACGGCCCCATCCTCGGCCTCTTCGTGTATGGCATGTTTATCAAGGGCGACGTGCGCGACCGCCTCGTGCCTGTAGTGTGCGTGCTCTCGCCAGCACTGAGTTGGGTGCTGCAATGGGCACTGCTCGAGTATTGCGACTACACCATGAGTTTCGAACTGCTGCTCTTCAACGCCGCATTCACCGTGCTCGGCCTGCTCATGCTCCGCAAAGGCAAATAATCTTATTCCACGCATAGCATAAAACGATGGCGACTTGTCGCAGCCTACACATAGAGCCGCAAGTCGCCATTATTTTTCATTCAAAACACTCCCCCTATGGCACGCAATAAAATAGCAATTCTCATCTGGATCGTCGACACCATCGAGAGCCACAATGGCATCACTCTGGGCGAACTCAACCGCCGGTGGTGCAACTCGTCGTTGAGCGACGGCAACCCCATGCCGCGACGCACCTTCTTCAACTATCGCAACGCCATCGAGGAGATGTTTAACATCAACATTCAGTGCAATCGCTCCACCTACGAGTACTACATCGACAACTCGGCCAACGAGGCCGAAAGCCGCATGCACCGATGGCTGCTCGACTCGTTTTCGATGACGGGCATGCTGAGCGACTCGCGCGACCTCTCGGGCCGCATCATCGTGGAAGACGTGCCCTCGGCGCGCGACCACCTGCCCGTGGTGATTCAAGCCATGCGCGACGACAAGCGCATCACTTTCGACTACCGCAACTACACCCGCTCGCAACCTTCGGTGGGCGTGGTCATCTGCCCCTATTTCGTGAAAATCTTCCGCCAACGGTGGTACGTGATCGGGCACAACGTGACCGACGGGAAAATCAAAACCTACGCGCTCGACCGCATGAGCAACCTCGCCATCACCGACGTGTCGTTCCAAATGCCGCCCACCTTCGACCCCGAGGCGTTTTTCCAGCATAGTTTCGGCATCATCACCAACCAGAGCGAACCCAAAGACATCAAACTCAGGGTATCCTACACACAGGCAAAATACTTCCGGGCCCGGCCACTGCACAGTTCGCAGAAAGAGGAAGTACACGACTCCTACTCCATCTTCACCTACCGCATGCTCCTCACCTACGACCTCTACGAGGAAATCCTCTCCCACGGCAGCGATGTGGAAGTGCAAGCACCACCCGAACTGAAAGCCCACATAGTAAAGACCCTAAAAGAAGCCCTAGAGCACTACAAGCAAGGGGGAAGAAGAGAAAGGAAAGAAAAAGAAGCAAGAGAGCAGAAAGTGGGCAAAAAGCGTCAAGTGTTCTGAGGCACTGCCTCAGAATGCCACCAGCCTCAAAACCCAAGCCCCACCTCCAGAAAGCAGCCGCCCTTGCGCCAAGGCCCCCAAGCGCCCTTTTTTATTGTTAAATATTACTTTATTTTCTTAAATAAACATAATTATTTACCCATGCGCACGATGAATCCGCCACAGCCACTGGGCGGAAGTTGCACACTAGAGTATTTTTCACTACCTTTGCATCATAATCCGAAATCCGAATTAGAGGGGGCTGCATGGCTTCTTCTTTTTTTATTATATATCTACACATTTTTCAGAATGATCAATAAGCAAGAACTTATCGACGTTATCAATGCCGCGCTCGAGGGCTCGCACATCTTCCTGGTGGAAGTGAAGGTGAGCGCCGACAATGTAGTGGACGTGGCTATCGACAGCATGGAGTCGGTGACTATCGACGACTGCATCGACCTCAACAACAAGGTGCTCGACCACTTCGACCGCGATGTGGAAGACTTCGAACTCACCGTGGGCAGTTACAGCATCAGCGACCCATTCAAGGTGCTGCAGCAGTATCAGAAAAACCTCGGCGGCGAGGTGGAAGTGCTCACCCGCGACGGCAAGAAACTCAAGGGCATCCTCAAGGACGCCAACGAAGAGGGCTTCACACTCACCATCACCAAGAAGGTGAAACTCGAAGGCAAGAAGCGCCCCGAAATGGTGGACGAAGACCTCTGCTACAAATACGACGAAATTAAATATACAAAAAACATCATACAGTTTTAACACCCAACTATGGCTAAGAAAGAAATCGAAACTATAAGTTTGACCGACAGTTTCAAAGAATTCAAAGAGTTGAAGAAAATCGACAAGACCACTATGATTAGTGTGCTTGAAGAATCGTTCCGCAGCGTTTTGGCTAAGATTTTCGGCAGCGACGAAAATTTCGACGTGATCATGAACCCCGACAACGGTGACTGCGAAATCTACCAAAACTTTGAAGTGGTGCCCGACGGCGAAGTGGAAGACCCCGACCGTCAGATCGCACTCTCCGACGCTCGCAACGACGAAGAGAACCCCGACCCTGACTGCGAAGTGGGCGAAGAATACACTCGCAAGATTGAATTCGCGAAATTCGGCCGCCGCGCCATCCTCAACCTGCGCCAAACCCTGGCCAGCAAGATTCTCGACCTCCAGAAGGACGCCATCTACACCCAGTTCAAGGCTCAGGAAGGCGAATTGGTGAGCGGCGAGGTGTACCAAGTGTGGAAGCGCGAAGTGCTCCTGCTCGACGACGACAAGAACGAACTGCTCCTGCCTAAGGACCAGCAGATTCCTACCGACATCTACCGCAAGGGCGAAACCGTGCGCGCCGTGATCCACAACGTGGACAACAAGAACAACAACCCCAAGATCACCGTTTCGCGCACCAGCGAGAATTTCCTCCGTCGCCTCTTCGAACTCGAAGTGCCCGAAATCCACGACGGCCTCATCCAAATCCGCGCCGTGGCTCGCATCCCAGGCGAACGCGCCAAGATTGCCGTTGAAAGTTACGACGACCGCATCGACCCAGTGGGCGCATGTGTGGGCGTGAAGGGTGCCCGCATCCATGGCATCGTGCGTGAGTTGCGCAACGAAAACATCGACGTGATCAACTACACCAGCAATCCACAACTCTTCATCCAGCGCGCACTCAGCCCCGCTAAGATTTCTTCTATCCGCCTCGACGAAGAAACCAAGCACGCCGAAGTGTTCCTCCGCCCCGATGAAGTGTCGCTCGCTATCGGTAAGGGTGGCTTGAACATCAAGTTGGCTACCATCCTCACCGGCTACACTATCGACGTTTACCGCGACATCGACAACGACGGTGAAGACGATATCTACCTCGATGAATTCAAGGACGAAATCGATGAATGGGTAATCGAAGCCCTCAAAAACATGGGTTGCGCCACTGCAAGAGCCGTGCTCCACACCTCACGTCAAGACCTCATCGACAAGGCCGACCTTGAAGAGAACACTGTCGACGAAGTGATCGCAGTGCTCAAGGCCGAATTCGACGAAGAATAATCGCCGTCGCCTCGAGCGATTGTTCAGCCCCCTCGACTCTTGCAGGCCTCATCGCCTGCCATGGCGATAGGCTCTCAGTAGGCCCATAGCCAAATACGCGCAAGACAACAACGACACAAAGTGACAAAACTAAAAGAAATATATGCCCATAAAGATCAGTAAAGCAGTAAAAGATTTAAACATCGGTATTCAGACGGCTCGCGAGTTTCTGAAGAAGCACAGAATTGATGTGGACGACAATATCAACGCCCGCATCACCGACGAAGCATACGAGATGCTCGTCCAGAAGTTCAAACCCGCCATGCAGGACAAGAAGGCCGCAGAACAGTACCTGCTCGACCGCAAGGAGGAAAAGGCCGCGCAAGCAGCCGAAAAGAAGCGCCGCGAAGCAGAAGAAATCAAAGCCGAAGTGCCTATCCAAAAACCAAAAGTGGTCGGCAAGATCGACCTCGACAAGAAGGGCAACCCTGTAGCACCCAAGCCTGCCACTACAGCCGAAGAACCTAAGGAGGAAACTCCTAAGGCCGAGGTGAAGGTGGAGGAACAAAAGGCCGAACCCGAAGTGGCTTCCGCTAAGGTGGAAGAGCCTAAGCCTCAGGCTCCTAAAGCCGAAGAGCAGAAGGAAGAGGAAAAAGCGCCTGAAACTACAGTTGAAAAGGCCGACGAGCAGCCTCAGGCTGCCGAAGCCTCTAGCACCGAACCCGAACTCATCTCTAACGCGCCTCGCATGGCTGGGCCTAAGGTGATCGGCAAAATCGACCTCACCGCGCTCAACCAGTCGACCCGCCCCAAGAAGAAGAGCAAGGAGGAGAAGCGCAATGAGCGCATGAATAAGGAAAAGGCTCGCCAAGCCGGCGCCGAAGGCGAAAAGCGTAAGCGCAAGCGCATCGGCAAGGAGAAGGTCGACATCGAGAAGAGCGTGCAGCAGCAGGCTCAGGGTGGCGGCAAGAAGGGCGGTGCCCAGCCTAATGCACAAAATGCACAAAACGCTGCCGCTGGCAAGCGTGGCAAGAAGGATAAGAACAAGCGCCCATTCAAGGCCGAAGTGAGCGAGGAAGACGTTCAGCGCCAAATGAAGGAGACGCTCGCTCGCCTCACCAACAAGCCTCAGAAGAAGGGTGCCAAGTGGCGCCGCGAAAAGCGCGAAGCCATCCGCGAGGAGGAAAACGCACTCGCAGCAGCCGAAGCAGCCGAATCACAGGTATTGAAACTCACCGAATTCGTGACTGCCAACGACCTCGCCGCCATGATGAATGTGCCTATCAACAAGGTGATTGGCACCTGCATGAGCATCGGCGTGATGGTGTCGATCAACCAGCGTCTCGACGCCGAAACCATCAATATCGTGGCCGAAGAATTTGGCTTTACCACCGAATATGAAAGCGCCGACGTGGCCGAACAAATTCAGGAAGAGGAGGACAAGCCCGAAGATCTCGAAAGCCGTCCACCAGTGGTTACCGTGATGGGTCACGTCGACCACGGTAAGACTTCGCTGCTCGACCACATCCGCAATGCTAACGTGATTGCCGGTGAAGCGGGTGGTATCACCCAGCACATCGGTGCTTACAACGTGAAGTTGAAGAACGGCCGTCGCATCACCTTCCTCGACACCCCTGGTCACGAGGCGTTTACCGCTATGCGTGCCCGTGGTGCAAAGGTTACCGACATCGTGATTATCATCGTGGCTGCCGACGACGCCGTGATGCCTCAAACTGTGGAAGCGCTCAACCACGCTTCAGCAGCAGGCGTGCCTATCATCTTCGCTATCAACAAGATTGATAAGCCAGGCGCTAACCCCGATAAGATTAAGGAAGAACTTGCCAACCTCAACTACCTCGTGGAAGACTGGGGCGGTAAGTACCAAAGCCAGGATATCAGTGCCAAGAAGGGCTTGGGCGTGGCCGAATTGCTCGACAAGGTACTCCTCGAAGCCGACATGCTCGAACTCAAGGCTAACCCCAACCGCAAGGCCACTGGTTCTATCATCGAGTCGTCGCTCGACAAGGGTCGCGGCTATGTGGCCACCCTGCTCGTGGACAACGGTACGCTCCGCGTGGGCGACATCATCCTCGCCGGCACCCACTATGGTAAGGTGAAGGCGATGTTCAATGAGCGCAACCAGCGCATCGACCACGCCGGACCATCGTCGCCAGCACTGGTGCTCGGCCTCAACGGCGCGCCTACCGCAGGCGATAAGTTCAACGTGATGGACACCGACCAGGAAGCACGACAAATCGCCAACAAGCGCGAACAATTGCAGCGCGAACTCGGTCTCCGCACCCAGAAGCGCTTCACCCTCGAGGATATCGCTCGCCGCAAGGCTCTGGGCGAGTTCCACGAGTTGAACGTGATCGTGAAGGGCGACGTGGACGGTTCTATCGAAGCACTCAGCGACTCGCTGCTGAAACTCTCTACGCCTGAAGTTCAGGTGAACGTGGTTCACAAGGCTGTGGGTGCTATCAGCGAAAGCGACGTTACCCTCGCTGCCGCTTCTAATGCTTACATCATCGGCTTCCAGGTGCGTCCAAGCGCCGACGCTAAGCGTCTCGCAGCACAGGAAGGCGTCGACATCCGCATCTACTCTATCATCTACGACTGTATCGAGGAAGTGAAGAGCGCTATGGAAGGCATGCTCGCACCCGATATCAAGGAAGTGGTGATCGGTAGCGTGATGGTGAAGGAAGTGTACCGCATCAGCAAGGTGGGTACCATCGCCGGCGCTATGGTAATGGAAGGCAAGATCAAGCGTGGCTGCAAGGTGCGCGTGATTCGCGACGGCATTGTGCGCTACACCGGTGCACTCGCATCGCTCAAGCGCTTCAAAGACGACGCCAAGGAAGTTACCAACGGTTTCGAATGCGGTCTGAGCATCCAAGGCTACAACGACATCGCTCCCGACGACATGCTCGAGGCATTCGAAGAAATCGAAGTACAGAAGACGCTCTAAGCGCGCGGCTCCACCATAAGCCCACGCACTGAGAGTGCTCCACACATATCAAAAGGCTCAATTCCTCCCACAAAAAAGAGGCAAATTGAGCCTTTTTTCATTATTCACCACATCCAATTCCTCAAAAAAAATATGCGCTATCGATATTATCTCAACATAGGCACCAACCTCGGCAACCGCGAGCAAAACCAGCAAAGCGCCATCACCGCCCTCTCCGAAGGCGCAGAGCGAGTGGTGGTGAGCGACGTGGTGCGCAGCGAGCCATGGGGCTTTGCGTCGGCCAATGAGTTTCTCAACGTGGGCATCGCCCTCGATTCGCCCCTCGAGCCCCACGCCATGCTCGAGCACATCCACAAGTTGGAAAAAGAACTAGGCAGCGCCTCCCACCGCGACGCCACCGGCGCCTACATCGACCGCCTCATCGACATCGACATCATGGCCATCGCAAGCGACGACGGCACCGAAATCACCATCTCCACCCCCACCCTCACCGTCCCCCACCCCCACCTCAACACCCGCCCCTTCTTCCTCACTCCCTACCACCAACTAAAGGAAAGAGAGAAAGAGAGGAAAAAGGAATAAAGGAGAAAGG
>JAUNCU010000277.1 GCA_030526455.1 Bacteroidales bacterium
ATCTAGAAAAAAAACAAACCTCTAATTTCTAACTTCTCACAAGACCCATGCGGCGGCTTGGGTTAGGAGGAGCACTGCCAGGAGGATCCACGCCACTTCGGGGCGGTCGCGGTAGGTGTAGTGGGCGAGGTAGCCGCAGGCGATGGTGAACACGGGCATCGCTAGCACCAGGAAGCGCTCGAGGGCGGTGTCGAGGGTGTCGACGCTGGTGAGCAGCAGCGGCCACAGCACCACGGGCGCCATTGCCAGCACCACCACCCACTTAAATTTCTTTTCACTCATCATGGTTGCATCATTTTAAGCATTTGGTCGATAATGTCGCGGTTGTTGCTCAGGCGCGGAATCTTGCGCTGGCCGCCCAGTTTGCCTGTGGAGCCGAGCCAGCGGTCGAAGAGGCCTTCGCTCGCCACCACCAGCGATGGGGCGTCGAGGAAGATGTCGCCAGTGCGCTTGGCGTCGTAGTCGCTGTTTTCGCTGCGCAGCGCCTCATCGAGCACACGCATAAACTCGGCCGTGGACGATGGCATCTTGGCAAACTCTATGAGCCACTCGTGGCGGCCGCGGCTATGGTCGCCGGCGTAGACGGGCGCGGCGGTGTAGTTGAGCACCTGCGCCCCAGTCATCACCTGCGCGCGGGTGATGGCGGCGTCGGCGTTGTGCACCATCAGTTCTTCGCCAAAGGCATTGATAAAACTCTTCGTGCGGCCGGCAATCTTGATTTTCACGGGATGCGTTTGCTCCACCGTCACCGTGTCGCCTATGCGGTAGCGCCACAGGCCGTTGCATGCCGTAATCACCAGTTCGTAGGTGCGTCCCGCCTCCACTTCCCACACCGGAATCACGTCGGGCTCGGTGCTGTCGGCCTCCTCGATGGGGATAAATTCGTAGAACACGCCTATGTCGAGCAGCAGGAGCATGGCAGTGCTCTCCCATGCGCTCTGCACGGCGAAGAAGCCCTCGCTGGCGTTGTAGGTGTCGAGGAAGTGCATGCGGCTCATGTCGCATATTTTCTCGTATTGCTCGCGGTAGGGGCCGAAGGCGATGCCTCCGTGGAAAAACACCTCCAGATTAGGCCACACCTCATGGATGCAACTGGCGCCCTTGCGCGCCATCACCTCCTTGAGCACGGTGAGAAACCACGAAGGCACACCCGAGAGATTGGTGATATTCTCGTTCATCGCCGCCTCCACCAGGGCTGGGAGTTTCTCGCTCCAGTCCTCCATGAGCGCCACCTTCTTGCTGGGCACGCGGAAGAGGTTCACCAGCGGATTGATGTTCTGGATAAGCGAGGCGCTCAGGTCGCCCACGCGGGTGCCGGGCTTGAGGTTGAGTTCGTTGGCGAAACTGCCGCCCAATATCAGTGCCTTGCCGCTGAAGAGGCGGCTGGCGGGGTTGAGGTTGAGGTAATGCGACACCACATCGCTGGCGCCACGGTAGTGGTTCTGCTTGAGGGCGTCGGCGGTGATGGGGATGTATTTGCTCTTGCCATCGCTCGTGCCCGACGACTGCGCGAAGTTGAAGCACTTGCCACGCCACAGCACATTGGCCTCGCCGCCCACCATGCGCATGATTTGCGGGCGCAAATCCTCGTAGCGATACAGCGGCACCGACGAGGCAAACTCGCGATAGGTGCGCATTTTCGAAAACTTGTATTTGCGGCCAAACTCGGTGAGCGAGGCGTGCTCGATGAGTTTCACCAGTTCGCCCTGCTGCACGGCGTCGGCATAGTCCTTGTAGCGCAACTGCTCGTAGAGCCGCGAGAGAAAGTGCTTTCTTGCAATAGGTGTAAAATTTATCATCACGCGATAAACGAAAAAATAATTTGATGAATCGTTCACAAAGTTACTACATCTTCGCAAAATACACCCCTTCACACTCCCACAAAAAAAGACAAGGTGCCCACAATTGCATCGCACCTTGCCCACAAAAAATCTATTTTTACTACTCAGTTGCCGGGAGTAAAGAAGAATTCTTTTCTAGGAGTT
>JAUNCU010000075.1:0-810 GCA_030526455.1 Bacteroidales bacterium
ACAAGACTCCTGGCATTTCTTCTGGAGTCCGTATTTGATAACCGATTTTTTTAAAAGCGTCATATATCCGGTTTCTTACGGGCACGCCCCCAGGATGTGCACTAAGCAGACCTGCCACGTTTTCAAACACAAAGAGGTCGGGATGATAAGCATTAACCACCTCACAAAAACTTTCGAAAAGGAAGTTTCTGTAATCGTCGTCCATGTTGTTTTTGCTAGTTGCTCTTCCGTGGATTGAGTAGGCTTGACATGGCGGGCCGCCAATAATCATATGGACGTGTTTACTGCCGACTAAGGAGTTTAGGCCATTTTTGATTACATCCCTATGGTTATATTCACCAAATTTGGAGATAGACTCTTCACTCCAATTTCCATTTATAAGTTCTTCTGTCTTCTGTATATCAAATTGAATAACTCTTCTTCTTGCTTCTTCTTCTGTATGATTCCAATGATTTACTAGCCTGTGTCTTAAGGTGTCAACCATAGGTTTTTCCCACTCAACATGAGCAATAGGACGATAATGCCCCGTCTGAAGGAAGCCTTCCGATAGACCACCGCAACCTGCAAATAAATCAATAAAATTATATGCCATTTAATAGTTAATAAAAGCCGTTTTCAGAGTTTAATGCAATTAACAAGCAAAGATACGAATAATTGCTTATAAAAGAAAATATCCGCCAATTGGATTCTTTGTGGGTGCAAAATTATTTTTTGGTAGTGCAAGAAATAGGCACATCAATGTGAATAAAAGCCTCTCCCAAACCCTCCCCTGAAGGGAAGGGCTTTCTGCCATCCCCCCCCTGCGCATAA
>JAUNCU010000075.1:820-11574 GCA_030526455.1 Bacteroidales bacterium
TTTTGTTTTCTTATCCCCGCGCCGATGAAGAAAGGTAATTTCCTTTTAGTCTTTTAGTCCGTTTGTCTGTTAGTCTTTCAAAAAGAGATCCGCGTGTGGCGTCCTCGGGGCGGTGACTAATAAAAAATGTGAAAATCACTTATTATTAATGAGTATTTAGTAATTTTGTAGCCAAATTGTGTATATTGCCCTCGTTGTGGAGAGCGGTTACGCAATAAAACAGATTTTTTTTACTCCCAAAGACAGAATGAAGAAGTATCAATACATGATCGCCACGCTGCTTGTGGCAATGGCCGGCGCCTTTCAGGCTGCGGCTCAAGTGACCGAAACACCTTATTCGCGCGTGGGCTACGGCGTGCTCAACGACAACGCCACCGGCATCCAGCGCCACATGGGCGGCGTGGGCTACGCTATGCAAGGCGGACGCGCCGTGAACTCGATGAACCCCGCTTCCTATGCGGTGATCGACTCGCTCACCTTCATCTGGGACGTGGGTCTGGAGGCCAACCAGGTGTGGAGCAAGGAAGGCACCACTAAGGGTAAGGCGTTCAGCGGCGGTCTCGACTACCTCAACGGCGTGTTCCGCGTGGCTAAAAACGTGGGCGCTTCGTTTGGCTTCATCCCAGTATCGTCGGTGAACTACCGATTCAACAACGAACTCGACGGCGGCAACGAGAGCCGTGAGGGCGAAGGCGCCATCAGCGAACTCTATCTGGGCGGCGCGTGGAGCCCCGTGAAAGGCCTCTCGGTGGGTGCCAACTTCTCTTACCTCTTCGGTACGCTGGAGCACACCACCGCAGTGCGCGGCGTGGCCACCACCATCTACTACCGCATGATGGAGGTGCGCGACTGGAATGTGCACATCGGCGCACAGTATGCCCTCGACCTCGACCGCAAAAACCGCGTGGTGCTCGGTGCCACCTATAGCCCCAAGAAATCGCTTCACGGCAACACCATCGGCACCTACTACGACGCCACCAGCGATCTCAAACTCGACACTGCCTACAACAGCAGCCTCAAGGGCAAATATGAGCAGCCCAACACCTTCGGCGTGGGCGTAAGTTACAGCCACGGCTCGAAATTCTTTGCCGAGGTCGACTTCACCTATCAAGACTGGGCTAAGGCGAAATACACTCCAATGCCAGGCTTCGAAAGCGCTAACACGAAATTTGACAACCGCTGGAAAGTGGGCGCCGGCCTGCAGTACATCCCCGACGAACGCGGTAACTACCTCAAGCGCATCAACTACCGCCTCGGCGCATTCTACAACCACGACTACATCAACGTGCTGGGCAACAACGTGCGCGACTACGGTCTCACCCTCGGTTTCGGTTTCCCCGCCCTGGGCAGCAAAACGCTCGTGAACCTGGGTCTGGAATGGAAGCACCGCGTGTCTTCGCCCGTGTGTCTGGTGAAGGAAGACTTCCTGGGCGTGACCTTCAGCGTCACCTTCAACGAAATGTGGTTCTGGAAAAACAAACTCCGTTAATCCCACTATATCTCCTTCGAAGCGAGCATTAAGATGCTGAAAGCGAAATATATATGGCTACCGCTCATGCTGCTGATGGCGGCATGGGGCATGGCTTCCTGCAGCGAAGAAAAACTGCAGAAAGCCGCCACCGAACACGATCCCGAGAAGGTGCCTACCATGGTGACCCACGACGCCCACACCATCGTGAGCGACTCGGGACGCACTCGCTATCGCATCAACACCAAACTCTGGAACATCTACAGCGAAGCACGTGTGCCTCACTGGACTTTCCCCAACGGACTCGTGGCCGACGAACTCGACGAGAAATTCAACAACAAGGCGTCGCTCATCTGCGACTCGGGCTACTACGACATCCAGAAGCGCATGTGGAGCGCCGTGGGCAATGTGCGCCTCACCATGCGTAGCGGCGACCGCATTCTCTGCGACCGCATGTACTACGACGAGAAAACCACCGTGGTCAACTGTATGGACAACGTGCGCATCACACGCACCAGCGGCGACAAGATTGAAACCAACCAGATGTTTTACAACACCCGCACCCGCCGCACCTACGGCGACACCTTCATCCACATAGAAGGCAGCGGCCGCGTGATAGAAGGCTACGGCTACGAATACTGGGACGACTCCCAGCGCTACGTAGTGCGCCGCGTGCAAGGCATCTTCCCCATCGACGACCGCCGCTTCCGCCCCCACTGATAAAAAACACAACACCTAGCGAGGGTAAGAACATGGTAGGGACGCGATACATCGCGTCCGCGCCAGGCGATGGGTTATGTTTTTCGATAGCAGATATTTAGATTTTATCGGACTTATCGGACTTAGCGGACCCCTCAGACCCCATAGGACGTGCCTTGCTCTCCAGCCCCCCACTGCCTGTCCGAAAACTCAAAAATGCGGCAAGACTATAGCGAAAACGCTAGGCGGCCGCCCAACAAACGCTAGGCGATCCCCCACCGCCGTCGGAGACGGCTTATTATGGTTAACTCCATGCAAGCGAGTGAATTGCGCAGCAATTCGCGAGCGCAGCTTGGAGATAAGGAACAGCCAAAGAAAAGAGCCTCGGAGAGGGTCGGTTATGGTAGCAACATGAGTTCTCGGACCGAACTCCCCCAAAAAATAAGCCTCGCAACCGCCCAAAAAATGCATCAAAAGTTATGCAAATCTGCAGTGCAACTGCAAATTTGCATAGAAATTTATCCTCTAAACGCTTGAAAATTGTGAAAACTTATGTAAATTTGCAGTGTCACTTCAAATTTTCATAAAATATGGCGCAATACATCTCCCGCAAAATCGAGGCCACCATTCTTGAGGCTATCAAGTATTTCCCCGTTATCATCGTTACGGGGCCACGTCAGGCTGGCAAAAGCACAATGATTCAGCACCTGTTTCCGTCGTTCGTTCAGCACTCGCTTGAAGACTACGACCTGAGGAGCATTGCCCAAAGCGATCCCAAACGCTTTCTGCAACCTGCCGAAAAGGGCTTGGTGATCGACGAGGTGCAGAATGTGCCTGAGTTGCTGTCCTACATTCAAGGAATCGTGGACCGTGAGCCCGAGCGGCGCTATGTGCTCTCGGGAAGCGCTAATTTCACCCTGCTCCATGCGGTGAAGCAATCGCTTGCTGGCAGGGCTTTTGTGGTGGACTTGCTGCCTCTTTCGCTCGATGAAGTTGTAGGCCCACAGGCGCCCACTAGCACCAACCAACTGCTCTTCAGCGGGCTTTACCCATCGGTGGTGACGGGGCAACGCCCAGCCCGGTTCATGTATCCAGCCTACGTGCGCACCTACCTCGAGCGCGATGTGCAGGAATTGATCAACGCGAAAAACCTGATGCAGTTCAGCACATTCCTGAAACTGTGCGCCGGAAGAATTGGGCAAATATTCAACGCCTCGCAAGTGGCCACCGAGGTGGGCGTGAGCGTTAACACCATCAAGCAATGGCTATCGATTCTCGAAACTTCCTACGTGATATTTCGCCTCCAGCCTTATTTCAAGAACACGACCAAGCGCCTGGTGAAGTCGCCAAAAATTTATTTCTGCGACACGGGCTTGGCTTGCCACCTGCTGGGCATTGACTCGGCCGACGAACTGGAAAGCCACTCAATGCGCGGTGCCTTGTTTGAAAACCTGATTGTGACCGAGGCCTTAAAACACCGCTTTAATCAGGCGAAAACCAACAATCTGTGTTTCTACCGCGATTCCAACCATAATGAAATCGACCTGCTGATTGAGGAGAAAAACGGGCTGAAAGGAATAGAGGTAAAGTCGTCGATGACCTACCACGCATCGTTTGAAAAGGCACTGAAAAAGATGGAAACACTTGTGAGCGAGCCAGTCACGGGCAAGGCGGTGGTGTACGACGGCGACTTCGAAAACGAAGCCGGAGAAATCAAAATCGTGAATTTCCGCCACCTGCCGCGCGTGCTGTAACGCAAGTGGAATTCGTGATTGGGGACGGTTCTCTTTCACGAATTCTGTGTGTTTTCTAGCGGGGGAGGCAGCCCGAAAACTCGGGTCGTTACCATAACCGACCCTCTCCGAGGCTCACTCCATTGAGGATCCCAATCTCCAAGCCGCGCTCGCGAATTGCTGCGCAATTCACTCGCTTGCATGGAGTTAACCATAATAAGCCGTCTCCGACGGCGGTGGGTGGTCGCCTGGCGTTCACCTATAAACTTTCCCTATTTTAGGGTTTTGGGTCAGGCTGATGGTGATCCGCTATAATTCAGTGCTATAAGTAATTTTTCGTGAAAGAGAACCGTCCCCTTTCACGAAAAAATTATGTCTTGTTATGCGTTTTTACTTGCCCTTGGTGGGGGGCTGTGGTGATGGCTTGGTTAGTCGCGGAGCCAGAGCGACTGGATTTTGCGGCGGATGGCTATTACGTTGCCTGTGGTGATGGCGCCCATGATGAGCACTGCCACGGCGATGGCTGCTACCACGCTGCCGCCTTTGGTGCCGAGGCCGCTGAGCATGACCATGTAGGAGGCGCGGGCGGCAAACATGAGCACGAGCGAGAGCACGAGCACTGCGGCGTTGATGTAGAGCACCATCTTCACGTAGGGCTTCGACACTTCAGCGGGCGAATAGCCCAGCAGGAGCAAATCCTGGAGTTTGCGGGTGTTTTTCTGCAGCAGCAGGTAGATGCTGAGCATGAGCACGAAGAAGGAGAGCAGGCTGATGAGCACGCCCACCACCACCACGATGGAGATGATGAGGGTGAGGAAGTAGTAGGTTTTGCCCGAGTTGGTTTTGTCGCCCGCTATGTTGTAGTTGTGCTCGTCCATGTATTGCTGAATCTTTGGGTCGCCTGGGCGGTTCACCTCTATGATGAGGCGCAGTGGCTTCAGGGCGCCGCCTTGGCCGTAGCGCTTGTTGGCCCAAGCCATGAATTCTTCGGGCACGATGATGGTGTTGAGCCGGTTGCTGAATCCTACGATGCGGCCCTGCACGTTGTCGCGCAGGCCGTTGCCCGAGAGGCCGAATGAGAGTGGCACGCTCGATGCCTCGCCTTCGCTGATTTTGGGCATGCCCTGCGCTGCGGCGAAGCCGAAGTTGTAGAGCGAGAGGTAGTCGCGGCTCATGATGATGGGCACGGTGGGGTTGGCGGGGTCGAATTTCCATGAGGCGTCGACGTCGATGAATTCCGACGGGATACTCTCAAAGAAAAACTGCGTGCGCATGGCGTGGGTGGCGTCTACGCCTATGCTGGCTGTGATGCCGAATTCGCTGTTCACGAAGGGTGCCACCTTGCGGCACCAGGGTTGCGCCTTGATGTCGGCAAGGTCGGCTTCGGAGAATTCCGACGTGCCTCCCATGAGCGCGCCGGCGCTGGTGAGGTTACGCGAAATGATGAGATAGTCTTTGCTGATAAAACTTTCCTGGTCGCTGAACACGGGCAGCACGTCGCTGTAGAACTGCACGGCCAGTATCACGATGCTCAGGCCTATGAGGTTGGCCAGCGAGAATCCTATGAGTTGCGCTTTGCTGATGTGCTTGCGCAGTAGTTTCCACATCAATCCCTTTTTCATAGTTTCAATTCTTTGTCGACGGTGATCAATACGTTGTTGCCCACGCTGGTGCTGATGATGCCGGCGCCCTGGCGCTTGGCTTCTTCCATCACCATTTGCGCCACGATGGCGTTGTTGGCCTCGTCGAGGTGGCTCACGGGCTCGTCGAGGAGGATGAAGTCGGCAGGCTGGCACAGCGTGCGGATGATGGCCACGCGCTGCTGCTGGCCTATGGAGAGTTTGCCCAGCGGGCTGTTCACCTTTTCGGGTATGCCCAGTCGCTCAAAGTAGGCAATGATTTCCTGGTCGGTCTTGTGGCCGGTGAGGCGGTTTTTGAGTTGGATATTCTCCATGGCGGTGAGTTCGGGGAAGAGGCGCAGGTCCTGTGGCAGATAGGCGATGTGGCGCTTTCGCACCTCGCACCACTGCGGCACGCTGAGCGAGCGAATGTCTTGCCCGTCGAAGAGCATTTGGCCTGAGTAGTCGATGCGGTAGCCGTAGATGTAGGCGCAGAGGCTCGATTTGCCGGTGCCGCTCTCGGCCGATATGAGATAGTGCTTGCCGCGCTCAAAGGTCACGTTGCGCAGCCACACTTCGCTGCGGTCTTCTTCTCGGCCGGCAAACACGGCCGGGAGCGTGTTGAGCAATTGGATATTTTGCATAGCGTGATTGATAACGATTTGTGTGATAAGCGACTGTGACGTTTTGCCAGGGGGCTTAGGGGTTGGGGATTACGATGCGCACCAGTTCCACGCGGGCACCGTTTTTATTCACCACCGTCACCTTGAAGTTGTCAAACTCGAGGCTTTCGCCCTCATTGGGGATGGCGCCCATGTGGTGGATGATGAGGCCGGCAATGGTTTGATACTCGTCGCTTTCGGGTATGTTGAGATGATAATTTTCGTCGAGTTCTTCAATCTCGAGGCGGCCCGAGAATTCGAATGTGGAGGCATTGAGTTTGCGAGCCACCAGCGCGTTGCGGTCGTGTTCGTCCTGGATGTCGCCAAATATTTCCTCCACCAGGTCTTCGAGGGTTACCATGCCGCTGGTGCCGCCAAACTCGTCGACCACAATCGCCATCGAGCGACGCTCGGCGAGCAGGTTCTGCATCATGTTTTTCGCCAGCATGGTTTCGGGGGCGAAGAGCACGGGTTTCATCTGCTCCTTCCAGTTCACGTCGGTCACGAAGAGTTCGCTCACCGAGATAAATCCGAGCACATTGTCGATGTCGTCGTGATACACCACCAGTTTGCTCAAGCCCGTGCGCGAGAAGATTTCCACCAGTTCGTCGCGGTCGGTTTCGTTGATGTCCACCGCCACAATTTCGTTGCGAGGCACCATGCAGTCGCGCAGGTGAGTGCTGCTGAAGTCGAGCGCATTTTCAAAAATCTTCACCTCGCGCTCCACCTGTTCGTTTTCGTCCTCGCGCTTATCGATGGTTTCCTGCAGATAGGCGTCGAGTTCGGCCACGGTGAGGCGGCGCATCTTCTCGCGGGTGTTCTTGATGCCCAGAATCTTCATGAGCAGTTGCGAGAGCAGTTCGGTGAATCGCGAGAGCGGATAGAGAATGCAGTAGCACATGAAAAGCGGGAGCGAGAACATGCGCAGCGAGGCGTTGGGGTTGATGCGGAAGATGGCTTTGGGCAGGAATTCGCCCGTGATGAGGATGATGATGGTGCCGATGATAGTGACCACAAGCAGTTGCATAAACTCGTTGCCCAGGAACATCTTGTTGATGGGTTCGCCGATGAGGTTGGCCATCGCCATACTGTAGACCACGTTCACCACATTGTTGCCCACCAGCATGGTGGAGATAAACACGTCGCTGTGGCTGTAAAACATGTTGATAATGCGGTTCACAAGGCCACCTTTCTGGGTGTCGATTTCCATTCTCACCTTGTTGGCCGACACGAAAGCAATCTCCATGCCAGCGAAAAACGCCGACAGAAGCATCGTCACCAGGACGATAATGAGCGAGTTACTTGACATCATATCCATCATGCTAACAAAATTAGTGAATTTTACCGAAAAAACCGATAATTGCCCCCCGAAAAATTTCGCATGCCCCCCCGCCAGGCTCACGAACAGATCTCACTCTCACGGATTGTTTTCTAGATACTAACGGTCTAAACGTCGAACAGCGGCCCTCTATGCAGGAATCATTTCTTCAGAGATTGGGGTGGGGTAAGAAAATAAACCTAAATAAACACCTTGGTACGGGGGAATGGGGGCTGCGCCCCTGTGGCTGGTTTTGCACACATTTGAGGCTCCGGAAACAAGTTTCCACCTCAAATGCGCACAACCCCATCCACACCCACCACCGTGGGCCATCCCCCATCCCAAGGCAATAATCCCCGCCCTGCGGGCTAAAAGAAATACCCAACGGCCTTTGGCAGAGTAGCCGATGGGGGAAGGAGTTATAATAGCCCTATTTCATCAGGTGATAACCAAATTCACCATGAAGGCTCAACTGATTTAATATGTGGGGGTGCTAAAGTAATATATACTTGTGAGCAATGTTCCGCTCAGATACCTTTTTGATAAGGCTATTTGCAGTGATGTTGTTTGTCTCGTTTTCTCTATTTTGAATTTGATTAATTCATATTTTGTACTTTGTTTTTGTAGGGACTCAAGTATTTTATTTGTTCAATATTCAATAAGTCTTGTATAGAATAAAAATGTATCCTATATTTGTAGATTAATAAGAGTTTTTCATTGTACCATAAAATACTAATTATTCTTCAAAATCAAATGAAGCTTATTTCAAATTCAATAAATAGCAATAAATAGTATGAGCAGTTTTGGTAAAAATAAAGCAGAAAAGGATTGCAAATGGCATCCCATTTACAGAAGTGACAACGACAATGGCGTTGGGCCTAGTGAACCAATGTCTGAGAATTTTAGACAAACCCCTTATGCTTCGCTAGTTAGAGAGGCTATTCAGAATTCTCTAGATGTCACAAAAAAGTGTACAACGGAACCAATGGAAATCAGTTTTTCTATTGGAACTATTGATACACAAAATTTTCCGAATTTTTTTGCCATCCGCAAGCACATTCAAGGGTGTATTGATAATTTTCCCAATAATGAAAAAGCGAAGAAGACTTATCTTACAATGCTATCATATATGGATAAAGTCAATAGACCGGGAAGACGTTTGCCCTTTATTCGGATTTCTGACCGCAATACTCAAGGTATGCCATATGATAACCTATCAAGCAATGATTCTCCATTCTATGCGTTTGTGAGGTCTGCTGGTGTTTCATCAAAGGCTGATGAAAGTGCTGGGGGCTCTTTTGGATTTGGGAAAGCTGCATATTTTTATTTGTCGCCGATGAGAACCATTTTGGTTTCAACTAAGACACAAGATGGCCGATATTTTTTTGAAGGTGTAGCATCTCTTTGTTCTCACAAAATAGATGGGAGAACTGTGTCGAATTTGGTCTACTATGATAATAATGAGGGGAATCCAACTACAAAATATGAAGAGATACCTGCAAGGTTTCAAAGAAAAGATGACAAAGGGAATGAAATTGGTTCTGGCACAGACATTTTTATCATGGGAGTAGACTTTGAGAATTATGGCTCAGAAGAAGATATATATAATGAGATGTTCTGTGCAGTCCTTGAAAATTTCTGGTATGCAGTTCTTGATGGCAAGTTAGTAGTTAAAATCGGCAAAAACGATAATGAACGAATAATCAACTCCTCCAACATCGCTGAACTAATATCAACTACTTATGAAGAACACGATATTATCAAGCGTGGCAGCAAATATAATCCTCGCCCTTATTTTGACTCAGTTTATCGTGCTAATTCGTCAGAGAAGTATGTTCATCGTGATGTTAATTTAAGTAAAAATGAAAGACTAAGAAAAATTGCGACATTACCATTGTGGGGTACTGCAAAGTATTATTTTTATAAAAACAAGCAAGCTTCAAATCGCATATTATATATGCGAGGTCTTCGTATGAAAGTTAGCATCACCCCTGCTCGCAATGGAGAAGGTTACTACGGTGTTATTATTTGTCCTGATGGGCAGTGTAATACCTGGCTCAGAAAAACAGAGAACCCAGCTCACGATGCATGGGAACCAAAAAGACTCGAAAGTAAAGCGGACAGAAAAATTGCGAGGGAACTGTTGTCTGTTATTGAAGAAGAGAAAGATAAGATCATACGAGAGATTTTTAATCTGGATGCAATAGAAACTGTTAAAATCAAAGGACTTGAGCAATATCTTTACATTTCGTCAGAATCAGATGATGATGATGAAAATGAGGGCGAAAGTTCAACAGAGGGTGCACCTACTGGTGTGTTTGTTGATAATGGTTTTTCTCCAACAACTGATAGTGAAAACATTCGTGATAATCCCGTTTCGGAAAATGAATCGCTACTTGGAGCGGTTCTGAAACAAAGGCCTGGAGCAACAACTCCTGATGAAAATGGGAATCTTCTTACGGGGCGAGGTTATAGAAAAATTAAAAAACCTCACACAAGTAAACATGTTTCTACAGCGAAACCTCGTCAAAGGAATACCCAAAAAAATGGAGACCCAAATAGTCATTCTTTGGAGCCCGTTTTTGTTAAGTACAGAACATTTGCACAAAATGTGAATTCAACGGTCGTTCATAAATTGATTATCAATTCTGATAAGGAGATTGAAAATGGTCGAATTGATTTGCTCATTGGTGGAGAATCGTCAGATTCGAAAATTAGTATTGTGAGTTCCTCTGAAGGAGAGGTACAGCAAAACTCAATTACAAATCTCCGTATTCCTATAGGTAAATATACCATTGAGATTAAGTTCGCAGACAATCTAAAACACTCAATAAAGTTATCAGCTTATGAGGTTAAATAATATTTCTTTCCCATATCAGGTTTTGGGAGTAAACGACGACATAATGCCAGGCCTCACAGACGATGCCGTAGTTATTAAGTTCGATGCGAGTGATGCCTCAAATTATAATTTGTCAGTCTCGCTGGATTTTGACAATCAATGTATAAAAGATTTGGTGAAAGATGGCTATGCAACATATGTATGTGAAGTCAATTGTATAAAGACAAATCTCAGAAAATCTGTCCATTGTAATATGCCAGACTTCACTTTTGCGATAAATAGAAAAAGTGTGTCGGGAAATGTTGAGTTATTTTGTTATGTAACAGTTGTTAAGCCCATTAATAATTACATTAACCCTGGTTTCAATGAAGACTATCAAGGTGCGGTTTTTAACCTAACAGAGGGTGATATCTTGG
>JAUNCU010000075.1:11584-12725 GCA_030526455.1 Bacteroidales bacterium
CAAGAAGCTTTATTGCAGACCAAAAATTTGAAAAAATGAAATCTGCTACGTCTTTTATGCAAATAAGGCATGATAGAGATAACCAATGTACTAATTTTGAGTTTACAAGCAACACGATAGACATCAAATTGCCGACCGAGTTATTTAACTTGTATAATGCAGGTGTGGGTGTATCTTGTGCAGAAGTCATACATTCTTCCTTAGCGTATAGCGCATTGCTTGCTGCATTATATGAAATTAACAACTACCCGGATTGCTTGTGGGCAAAGGCGATTGTTCAGTTGGTGTTAAACAAACCGGAATTGAAAGACTATTATGAAATAGATAACGACCAAATTCATTTTTCAGATATAACATACATTGCAACAATTCTTCTAAAAGACCCATATAATCGTATGTTGCACAAACTTGAGTCAATGAACCCTTCTACTTCGATTTTTGACAATGACTGATACGCTGCAAAAGACATTTAAAGACTCCTATACTAAACAATTGATTGATGGAGTGAAATCTGGTCGTATACTGCCAAATTACGCCAGTGATACCTTTGAAATTGATGAAACTCAAATCCGATCCATTGCAGGTGTTTACACGCCTCTGGGGCTTCAGAACAAATTATTTATGGCTTCGCGCAAAGATGGTAAACTTCATGGCGCCGAAGTCGCAATAACGCTTTTCGAGGCATATAAGAACATCACGCCGTTAATTGCGAGTGATGAATCATTTTGGGCATATTTATGTCACACCGAACTTAGGAACTTTGCGATGCATGAATGGCCTTGGGATAAAACAAAACACAAAGCTAATTATGCTTTGGCCCATTACTTTTTTGGGAAAAACTATTCACGAAATGCTTTGGCAAGTTTGTGGTGGGGTGTTTATCTTTCATATGATTATGACAGGGAAGCAAAAGGAGAAGACCCATATACATTAACTAGAGTTTTTTTCAAGAACTATTCATTGAGAACTACATGGCTCACGGTGATACTTCGTATTCCAAACGCTCTTCACGGTATCTTGGAATATTTACACATTCACCCCGAAATCATCGAAAACAATGTCGAAACACGAGGCCTTTTTATCTCTAAACGCGAGTTCGGGATAAGCAATACTGCGCTTTTTTAGAAAAAAATAACGAATC
>JAUNCU010000278.1 GCA_030526455.1 Bacteroidales bacterium
ACTCGTAGACTCGTTGACTCAAAACAGGTCTTCTCATTTTTTTTGCGGGGGGATTGGGGGTGTTTTTCGGGTTAAAATTGTATATTTGCACATAAAACTCAATATTGACTGATGACGCAACGAAATAAACCCTATTTTTCAGTGATTGTGCCGGTGTATAACCGCCGTGGCGAAGTGAAGGATTTGCTGGAGAGTCTGTCTGCACAGACCGACTCCGACTTTGAAGTGATGCTGGTGGAGGATGGCTCTACCGAGCGCTGCGACGACATTGCCCAGGCCTATGCCCAGCAGGTGGATGTGCACTACTTCTGGAAGGAGAACGAGGGTCGCAGCATCGCCCGCAACTATGGCATTGAGCGCGCTCGCGGCGAATACTTCATCTTCTTCGACAGCGACTGCGTGATTCCCGCCCAGTATTTTGAGGTGCTGAAGAAAGCGCTGAAAGAGAACCCTGTGGACTGCTTCGGTGGCCCCGATGCTGCCAGCGCCGACTTCAACGACACGCAGAAGGCCATCTCTTTTTCAATGACGGCGTTCCTCACCACGGGTGGCATTCGTGGCGGAAAGGTGCAACTGGAGAAATTCGTGCCTCGCTCGTTCAACATGGGCTACAGCCGCAAGGTGTGGGAAACCGTGGGCGGCTTCCGCGAGATGTTTAGCGAAGACATCGACATGAGCACCCGCATTCGCAAGGCGGGCTTCAGCATCACGCTCTTCCGCGACGCCTACGTGTATCACAAGCGCCGCAACACGCTCCGCTCGTTTGCTCGCCAAACCTATGTGTTCGGCATGAGCCGCATCACGCTCAAATTGCTCTACCCCGACAGCCTCAAACTGGTGCACACGCTCCCGGCAGTGTTTGTGCTCGGCTGTGCTGCCATGATACTGCTCGCCATCTTCTGGCGCTGGTGGGCGATTTTGCCGCTGGCCCTCTATGTGGTGATGCTGTGGCTGAGCGCCCTCGCCGAAACCCAGAGTCTGAAAATAGCCACGCTGGCCATCGTCACCAGTTTCATTCAACTGGGCAGTTACGGCTGCGGCTTCATCAAGGCCTTCGTGTGGAAGATCCTGTTGCGCCACGGCCGCGATATTGAAGAAGAAATAGCCATTCGTAAAGGAAAATAACCACCACTATGGAAGCCGAAATCGAGAAGAATTCGCTGGCGGGAACGCGCACGCTGAAACTCCACACCGCTGAAGACGACCGCCCTCGCGAAAAGGCGCTGAAGCATGGATTCGACGCCCTGTCGAATGCCGAACTCATGGCTATTGTGATAGGGAGCGGTACGCCCGGCGAGAGCGTGGTCGACCTGTGTCAGCGCATTCTCAACGACAACGGCCAAAAACTGGGCGAAATCGCCCGCATGGGTGTTAAGGGCCTTACGAAATACAAGGGAATAGGTCCGGTGAAAGCCATCGAACTGATGGCGGCGCTCCAACTCTCGCGTCGATATCAGAAGGAAAGGTTGCAGGAAGTGGTGATCACGTCGAGCGACGATGCCTACAACTATCTGCGCAACGAGATGGAGCATCTCGAGCATGAAGAGATATGGATTATGATGCTCAATCGCGCCAAGAAGGTGATTGCGTGCAAGCGCATGAGCATGGGCGGCACCACTGCTGCGGTGGGCGACATTAAGATGATACTGCGCGAACTCATCGACCGCCTTGCCGACGGAGTGATCCTTGCCCACAACCATCCCAGCGACAATCCTCGCCCCAGCACCCAGGACGACAACCTCACCGAGCGCCTACAGGCAGCCTGCCGAGCAGTAGACGTGCAAATGCTCGACCACATCATAGTGTGCCGAGGCGGAAAATACTACAGTTACCTAGACAGCGGAAGAATGTAGGGCAAAAGACGGCTCAGTGGAAAAAAGTAGGGGGGGCAAATTAGTGGGTTAGGCGGCGCAATCCCAGAGGGATTGGATGTGTGTAGGCAGGTATGCAGCCGTGAT
>JAUNCU010000076.1 GCA_030526455.1 Bacteroidales bacterium
TTCGTCCGATAGGTCCGATATGTCTGATAATCGGCTGGATAGGCCATCGCTTGCTGCAGTCTTGTGGGCTGTGGGCGTTTTTTTTATGTTTTTTCTTGCTTGTTTATGCGAAAATAGGTAATTTTATACCCTATATAAGAAACTTGACTAATAAACCGCATAAATGATGAGAAAAACAATTACTTCACTCGTTTTCTCTGCCTTGGCTGCGCTGACGGCTACGGCGGGAAATGTGGTGTCGCTTCAGGGCACCGAGTACACGGTCGACACGCTCTTCCACAACCAGATTGGACC
This sequence comes from Bacteroidales bacterium, assembly GCA_030526455.1. Classification (GTDB taxonomy): domain Bacteria; phylum Bacteroidota; class Bacteroidia; order Bacteroidales; family Muribaculaceae; genus Sodaliphilus. The sequence goes on from JAUNCU010000076.1 coordinate 295, forward strand.
GGGCACCACCCAGACTTCGCTCTGGCTGCGCAATGCCGCCACGCTCGACGCCTTGCGCGTGTTCTACACCACAATGGACATGACCAACCCCTATCTTTCGCTGCGTGGCGTGTGCGCTACCGACAAACTCGCCGGCAACGAACGCATCTCGGCTATGGCCGAGCGTAAGTCGAAACCGGGGCAACGCTATTTCGTGGGTGTGAACGGCGACTTCTTCTACACCTCAGGCACCACCGCCCGTGGCGTTTCCACCGTGGGCACACCAGTGGGCTCTACAGTGGTCGACGGCGAGATTTACCGCGCCCGCAACAATGCCACGCTCTATAAAAACCTGGTGGTTGACACCCAGGGCAAACTCTATATCAATCCCTTCTTCTTCGGTGGCACTATCGTGGCTCCCGACGGGTCGCAGGCCACGCTGGGCGGCATCAACACCAGTAGTAGCGAAACCGCAGCCTCCAACCGCAACAAGGTGACGCTCTACAGCAACCTCCACTACGGCTCCACCAACCAGAGCAACGGCTACGAAGTGGCTGCCGTGCTGGTGGAAGGCGAGAAATTCGAAACTGCCAAGCCTTTCAAGATGAAGGTGGTGGGCACACCCACCAGCGAGCACGATATGCTCGTGCCCGAAGGCACCTACGTGATTCACGGCCATGGCACCGCTGCCGATTTCGTGGCCAAACTCAAGGACGGCGACGAGGTGACCGTGACTTGCTCATGGACCTACAACGGCGTGAGCGTGGAGCCTTACCAAATCGTGTCGGGTAACCCCAAGATTCTGGAAGACGGCATCACCCTGCAGAGCGAAGCCGACCGCGGCGACGCCAACACCCGCCAGCCTCGTGCCGCCATCGGCTACAGCCACGATGGCAAGAAGGCCTACTTCATGGTGGTCGACGGACGTTCGCCTCTCTCAAGCGGTGTGCGCACCACTTGGCTCGGCGACATCATGCACTACGCAGGCGCCACCGAAGCGGTGAACATGGACGGCGGTGGTTCGGCAGTGCTCTACACCAGCACCCTCGGCATCCGCAACAAGCCCAGCGACGGCTCTGAACGCGCCGATGGCAACGCCTTCTACGTGGTGAGTTCGGCTCCCGACGACAGCACCATCGCTAGCATCCGCTTCGTCGACTTCTCGCTGAAATTCCCTAAATACGGCATCTACACCCCTCGCTTCTACGGCTACAACCAGTATGGCATGCTCGTGAGCCAGGATGTGAAGGGCGTGACCCTCTCTTGCGACGCCGCCCTGGGCCACATCATGGGCGACACCACATTCTATGCCGATGGCGGCCAGCGTGAAGGCATCCTCACCGCCCACTACAATGGCATCACCGCATCGGAAACCGTGCAAATTATCGACGCCGTGGATGGCATCAAGATCACCAACGACTCCATCATCAACGATGGCTTCAAGGAATATTCGGTCGACGTGCAGACCATGATAGGGGAGAACTACATGCGCATCAGCCCACTGGCGCTCACATGGAAGAGTCTCGACGAAAGCATCGTCACCATCGGTGAAAACACCGGCGCACTCAAGGGCTTGCGCAATGGCACCACCCAGGTGGTGGGTACGCTGGGCGAGGTGTGCGACACCATGCTCGTGAACGTGGAAATCCCCGATGCTCACTTCATGCCTATGGATCCAAATTTGGATATCACCACTTGGAAAATCAGCCAGACGGGCGGCAAAAACGCCGTGGCCACTGCCGTGGGCGACGGATTCACCTACACCTTCACCGGCGCATCGGGTCGCAGTCCCAAGATTGTGCTCACCAAGACGCTGCGCCTGTGGAGCCTTCCCGACGCCATTCGCCTGCGCCTCAACCCCGGCGAAGCACCCGTGAAGAATTTCGTGCTGGGCGTGCGCCCCAATGGCGGCAGCATGAGTTACCAGACCATCACCCCCGACACCATCAAGCCTAACGAGGAACTCATCGTCACCCTGCCCACCAGCGACTGGTGCGACCCACTCAACATGGGTAACTTCCCACTCACCATCAGTTCAATCCAACTCAACATGAACGCCTCCGTCGTGGGCCAGGAATACACCATGCAATTCACAGGCTTCGAAACCGTCTACGACGCCATCCCCGATGTGAAGAAGGGTGACGTGAACGGCGACGGCGTGGTGAACGTGAGCGACGTGACCGCCCTCATCAACAAGATTCTGGGCTTGAGCGAATATCCCGACGCCGTGTGCGACATCAATGCCGACGGCGAGGTGAACGTGAGCGACGTAACAGCCCTCATCAACATGATTTTGAAATAATCACTCACAAGCCGGGCATCAACCATCCTTTGGTGCCTGGCTTATTTCTTATAACACATAGACAAAACTAATTAATCCCCCAATATTGACAATGAAAAAATCATTTACAGCCTTGATGCTCATGAGCGCGGTGGCTTTGACTGCCAGCGCGAAGAGTTCGATCGACCTGCAGGGCACAGTCTACGACGTGGACACCACCTTCCACGCTTTCATCGGCCCCGGCACCACCCAGACCTCACTGCTGCTGCAGAGCGGCAACAAGCACATGCGTGTGTTCTACACCACCATCGACCTCACCACCCCTCACGTGAAGATTCGCTCGGTGAGCGGTAACGATATGATGGCGGGCGGCGAAACCGTGTCGGAAATGTGTAACCGCAAGACAGCCCCTGGCCAGCGCTACTACGTGGGCGTGAACGGCGACTTCTGGATGACCTCTGGCACCACCTACCGCGGACAGTCGATGGTGGGTGCTCCCATCGCTTCGTCGATGGCCGACGGCATCATCTACAAGGGTATCAACTATTCTGAAATTCAATACTGCATCGACGCCGACCAGAAGCCTGCTATCGGTAGCGTGACCTTCGGTGGCACCATCGTGGGCGAAGGCGGCTCGGTGGGCATCGGCGGCATCAACACTGGCGCGGTGAACAACACCGTCACCCTCTACAATCCCAAATACTACAAGGGCACCAACGAGTGGAACGTGACCGAGGTGCAAGTGCGCTATGTGGATGGCGACGACTCGTTCGCCTTCGGCAAGCAGTGCGCCCTCGAGGTGGTGAACACCCCTAGCGACGCGGGCGACATGGACGTGCCCAGCGAAGGCCTCGTGCTCACGGGCAAAGGCACCGCAGCCGCCTTTATCGCGGGCCTGAAACCTGGCGACAAACTCACGCTCACGCTCAACGCCTACCTCAACGGCAACGCGTTCACACCCACCGAAATCGTGTCGGGCAACCCCTGGACGCTGAGCAATGGCGAGGTGATTACGGGCGACGGCTCAGTGCACCCACGCACCGTGCTGGGCTATTCGCAAGACTGCAAGAAGGTGATTTTTCTCGTGGTCGACGGCCGTTCGCCACTGAGCGACGGCGCCACCACTGCAGCCCTCGGTTCGCTGATGAAATATGCGGGCGCATGGAATGCCATCAATGTGGACGGCGGTGGTTCTACCTGCCTCTATTCGAGCATCCTCGGTGTGCGCAACAAGCCCAGCGACGGCCGCGAGCGTGCCGACTCCAATGGTATCTTCGCCGTGTGTGAAGCCCCCGACGACAGCACCATCACCACCATCCGCTTCATGGACTTCGGTCTGCGCCAGCCAAAATATGGCATGTACACCCCTAAATTCTTCGGCTACAACCAGTATGGCATGCTCATCGACACCGACGTGCAGGGCGTGACCCTCTCTTGCGACGAAGCCCTGGGCCACATCGTGAATGGCGGCGCCACTTTCTATGCCGACGGCACACTGCCTGAAGGCGTGCTCACCGCCACCTACGGCGACATGACCGCCACCATCGTGGCACAAATCCAGAACTCGGCCGATGCCATCACCATCGTGAACGACTCGGTGATCAACGACACCTTCCGCGAATATGCCATCGACGTGCAGAGCGTGGTGGGCGAAACCATGATGCCTATCAACCCCGCCGCCCTCACTTGGGTAAGCACCGACGAGAGCGTGGTGACCGTGGGCGAGCACACCGGTATTTTGAAGGGCGTGAGCAATGGCGAAGCCTACGTGATTGGCACCCTGGGCGAGGTGTGCGACACGATGAAGGTGATTGTGGAGCAACCCACAGCCCACGTGATGCCGCTCGACCCCGATTTGGACGTGGCTACCTGGAAGATTAGTCAGACCGGCGGTAAAAACGTGGTGGCCACTGCCGTGGGCAGCGGTATCGACTACGTCTACACCGGCGCCTCGGGCCGTAGCCCCAAGATTGTGCTCACCAAGCAGTTCCGCCTGTGGAGCCTTCCCGATGCACTGCGCATCACCCTCAACCCCGGTGAAGCGCCTGTGAAGAATGTGGTGATCGGTCTGCGCGCCAATGGCGAGAGCATGACCTATCAGACCATCGAACTCGAAGGCATGGAGAAAAACAAGGAGGTGAACATCGACGTGCGCACCACCGACTGGATGGACACCAATGTGCTGGGTAACTATCCCATCACGCTCAGTTCTATCCAGTTCAACATGAACGCCTCTACCGTGGGCCAGGAATACCACATGATTTTCAAGGATTTCGCCACCGTCTACGATGCCATTCCAGGCGTGAAGAAGGGCGACATCAATGCCGACGGCGTGGTGAACGTTTCCGACGTTACTTCGCTCATCAACAAGATTCTCGGTATCGCCGAATATGCCGACGCTGTGTGCGACGTGAATGGCGATGGCGAGGTGAATGTGAGTGACGTTACTGCTTTGATCAACATGATTCTCAACTAATGATGAACTGCAAGAAAATAGCCTCACTGGCACTGGCATGCGCAGCCGCACTCGGTGCGCATGCCTCCACAGAATACAACGTGCGCGGCACGGTGTTTCAAACCGACACCCTTTTCCACGCCATGCTGGGCCCGGGCACGTCGCAAACATCGCTGCTGATGCGCTCGGCCGACCGCCGTCAGATGTATGTCTACTACGCGAAAATCGACCTCACCAACCCCTACATCTCCTTCAGCACGGTGATGGGGCAGGACCACATAGCCGGCACCGAAACGGTGCGCAGCATGTCGGAACGCAAGTCGCGTCCGGGCGCCCGCTATTTCCTGGGCGTGAACGGCGACTTTTTCTACACCTCGGGCAATACAAGCCGTGGTGAGTCGAAGATCGGTATTCCCATCGGCCCCTGTGTGGTGGATGGCGAAATCTATAAGGCCAACACCAACACGAATTACACCCAGTTTGTGCTCGACGCCCAGAACCGCAACCCCATCATAGGCTGCACCAAGTTTTCGGGCTCGATGAAGAATGCCGCCGGCACCAAGGTGAATGTGGGCGGCGTGAACCTCGTGGGCCCGGGTTCGGGCAACCGTGTGATTATCTACAACAGCCACTTCTTTGCGGGCACCGACCTGCCCGCGGGCGATGCCGAGATTACCATGAAGTTGGCCGAAGGCGAGTCGTTCGTCTTTGGCAAGTCCTTCAAGATGGTGGCCACAGGCACTGCCTCCACCGCTGGCGATATGGACATCCCCGCCGATGGCTTCGTGATTCACGGCCAAGGCACGGGCAACGATTTCGTGAATAGCCTCAAGGAAGGCGACGAGGTGACGGTGGAATTTCATGCCAAGATCGACGGCAAGGAGGTGTATCCCCACACCATGATGTCGAGTTGGCCCAACAGCCTCCACAATGGCGAGGTGACCGAAACCGAGTGGATGCTCGAGGAGTTTGGCACCAATCAGCCCGTGACGGCGGTGGCCATTGCCGATGAGGGCAAGACCATCATGTTCCTCACCATCGACGGCCGTTCGCCCATCTCCAGTGGCGCCCGCACCACCGAGATTGCCGACTTGCTGCGCTTGCTCGGCGCTACCGACGCGGTGAACATGGACAGTGGCGGATCGTCGACGTTCTATTCGAGTTCGCTCGGTGTGCGTAATGTGCCCAGCGACGGCAGTGAGCGTCCCGATGGCAACGGCATCTTCGCCGTCTACACTGCCCCCGACGACAGCACCATCGCCAGCATTGCCTTCGTGGATTGGGTGGCTAAGGTACCCAAATACGGTATCTATCGCCCAAAATTCTACGGCTACAACCAGTATGGCCTGCTCATCGACACCGACCTCAAGGGCGTGACGCTCAGTTGCCCTGAGAAGGTGGGCCACATTCAGAACGATAGCATCTTCTTCGGCGACGGCGCTGGCGACGGCCTCATCACCGCCCACTATGGCGACATCACCGCCACCGTGCCCGTGCAAATCTTCGGCGAAGGCGAGAATATTAAGTTCAAGAACGACTCCATCATTACCGATACTTATCGCCCCTATGTGGTGGAAGTGACCAACACCGTGGGCGACATCACTATGCCCATCCACTCGTCGGTGCTCTCGTGGAGCAGCAGCGATGAGAGCGTGGTAAGCATCGATGCCGAAACGGGCGAGTTGCGTGGCGTGAAGGATGGCGAGGCTTTCGTGTATGGCACCATCGGCGAGATGACCGACACCATGAAGGTGGTGGTGGAACGCCCCACAGCCCATGCCATGCCCATGGACCCAGGGCTTGATATCAGCACCTGGAAAATCAGCCAAACGGGCGGCAAGAATGCCGTGACCGAAGTGCATGGCGATGGCTTCACCTACACCTACACCGGTGCCTCGGGCCGCAGTCCCAAGATTTTGCTCACGAAGCAGATGCGCCTGTGGAGCATTCCCGATGCCATCCGCATTCGTTTCAACCCTGGCGAGGCGCCCGTGACCAATGTGGTGCTCGGTCTGCGCCCCAACGGCCAGAAAATCTCTTACCAGACCCTCACCCCCGACACCCTTGTGGCTGGCAAGATGATCACCCTCGACTTGCCCACCGCGGCGTGGATCGATGCCGACGATATGATGAACTATCCCATCACGCTCAGCACCATCCAACTCAATATGGGCACTTCTGCCACTGGCAAGCAGTTTACCATCGACTTCGACGGCTTCGAGACCATTTACAACGTGATTCCGGGCGCGAAGAAGGGCGACGTGAATGGCGACGACGCGGTGAATGTGACCGATGTCACTGCGCTGATTAACAAGATTCTCGGTATTGCCGAATATGCCGACGACGTGTGCGACATCGATGCCTCGGGCACGGTGAACGTGAGCGACGTTACGGCGCTGATCAACATGATTCTTGGCTTATGAAAAAGATTTTAGTTTCGGCTCTTGCCGCCGCTATGGCCATGGCGTCGAGTGCCGCCATCACCTACAATATTCGTGGCAATGAATTTGTGGCCGACACGCTCTTCCATGCCATGATTGGCCCTAGCACCACTTGCACGCAATTGCTCATGCGTGGCGACGCGGGCCGCCAGATGTACGTGCGCTACTCGATCACCGACCTCACCAATCCCATGGTCACCTTCTCGGCTGTGATGGGGCAGGACAAATATGCGGGCGGTGAGCGCATCTCCGATATGTCGCGCCGCAAGTCGCGCCCAGGCGCCCAGTATTTCCTGGGTGTGAACGGCGACTTTTTCCGCACCAGTGGGCAGAGTGGCCGCGGCGAGTCGATTGTGGGCGCCCCCATCGGGCCCTGCATTGCCGACGGCCTCATTTACCACGGCAACAATCACGTGGGCAACTGGATCGACTTCACGCTCGACGTGAACAAGCGTCCGCGTTTTGGCGATGCCTCTTTTGGCGGCACCGTCACTGCCAATGGCCAAACCGTGGCTATGGGCCAGGTGAACAGCGAATATGCCTGCAATGAAGTGGAACTCTTTACTTCTACCTTCATCTCCAGCACCAATCAGCGCGGCACTTGCGCCGAGGTGCAGGCAGTGCTCGCCGAGGGCGAGCAATTTGCCATCGCTAAGCCGTTTAAACTGGTGGTGACTTCTGCGCCTTCGGGCGAGGGCGACATGGACATTCCCGCCGATGGCTTCGTGATTCGCGGCCAGGGGCCTACGCTCGACTTCGTGAATGGTCTGAAGCCGGGCGATGAGGTGACGTTCGACATCCGCGTGTATATGAGCGGCCAGGAGGTGAATCCGTTTACCATGATTTCCAGCGTGCCCAAGATTCTGGGCGAGGGACAGGTGCTCGAAACGGAGTATATCATGGGCCAGTTCAGCACGGCTCAGCCGCTCACGGTGATGGGCTACAGCCAAGACCTCACCAAGATTATCATGGTGCAGATCGACGGTCGCTCGCCTATCTCAAGCGGTGCCCGCACCACCGAGGGCGCCGACCTGCTGCGCCAACTGGGTGCGTGGGAAGGTCTGAACTTCGACAGCGGAGGTTCGTCGACCATGTATAGCCAGGCGCTGGGCACGCTCAACGAGCCTAGCGATGGCACCGAGCGCTCCGACGCTAATGGCTTCTTCGCCATCAGCACTGCCCCCGACGACAGCACCATCGCCAGCATTGCCTTTGTCGACTGGGTGGCGAAGGTGCCTAAATATGGCGTGTATCGCCCCAAATTCTTCGGCTACAACCAGTATGGCCTGCTCATCGACACCGATTTGCAGGGTGTGAAGGTGAGTTGCCCCGAGAAGGTGGGCCACATGACCGACTCTGCCACTTTCTATGGCGACGGCTCGGGCGACGGTCTGCTCACCGCCACCTATGGCGCCATCACCGCCACCGTGCCCGTGCAGATTCTGGGCGAAGGCGAGGGGCTGAACATCGTGAACGATTCCATCATCACCGACACCTACCGCCGCTATCCTGTGGCGGTGGAAAACACCCACGACGGCGTCACTCGCCCCGTGAATCCTGCCGCCCTCTCGTGGAGCAGCAGCGATGAGAGTGTGGTGGAAATCGATGCCGCCACTGGCGTGCTGCGTGGCGTGAAGAATGGCGAAGCGCTGATTTATGCGGCTTTGGGCGAATTTGCCGACACCATGAAGGTGGTGGTTGAGCGCCCCACAGCCCACGTGATGCCTATGGATCCGGGACTTGATGTGTCCACCTGGAAGATGTCGCAAACGGGCGGCAAGAATATTGTGGCCACTGCTGTGGGCGATGGTTTCGACTACACCTACACGGGCAGTACGGGCCGCAATCCCAAGATTCTCTTCACCAAGACGCTGCGCCTGTGGAGCCTTCCCGACGCCATCCAGATTCGCCTCAATCCGGGTGAAGCGCCCGTGAAGAATGTGGTGCTGGGTCTGCGTCCCTGCGGCGACAAAATTAATTACCAGACGCTCGAACCCGACACCCTGGTGGCGGGCAAGGACCTCGTGCTCACGCTGCCCACAGCGGCATGGATCGATGCCGACGACATGGGCAACTATCCCATCACGCTGAGCACCATTCAGGTGAACATGGACGCTTCCACCACCGGCAAGCAATACACCATCCATTTCCAAGGCTTCGAACTGGTGTATGACGCCATCCCGGCCCAGAAGCCAGGCGACATCAACGCCGATGGCGAGGTGAACGTGAGCGACGTTACTGCCTTGATTAACAAAATCCTAGGCACTGCCACCTATGCCGACAAGGTGTGCGACATCAACGCCGACGGAGCAGTAAACGTGAGCGACGTAACTGCCTTGATCAATATGATTTTGGGAAATTAGAAGAGAGAATTTGGAAAGATTAGATCTTCTATATTTGGGCAAGAAACAAATAAAATTAATTATAATTTACAGCAATGAAGAAACTATTATTGACAGCGCTGTTGCTCGCCACAGGCCTTGGTGCCAGCGCCTATGATTTTAAGGTTGACGGCATCTTCTACAGATATAACGATGATGGCACAAGCGTCACCGTTGATAGAGATGTGCAAAACCCTTATTCGGGCAAAGTCGTCATTCCTGAGAAAGTGACCTATTCGGGCCGCAGTTATGCAGTGACCAGCATTGTAAGATGGGCATTCGCCAATTGTTCAGCACTGGAGGAGGTTACCATTCCCAATAGCGTTACTAATCTCGAAGAATCTGTGTTTAATGATTCTAAAGCGCTGAAAAAAGTAACACTTGGCAATGGCATCAAGAGCATCGAGTCGTGGACTTTTTCGGGTTGTGTAAGCCTTGCAGAAGTCGTTATCCCTGAAGGTGTTGAAGAAATTCAATCGCTCGCTTTTCAAAAATGTTTCGCTCTGGAGCGCATCGTGCTGCCTGCTTCGGTTACCTATGTAGATGCGTGGGCGTTTGTTTACTGTTCGTCTTTTAAAGAGTATGTAGTGAAGCCGGGAAATAAAACTTACACAGCAAAGGATGGCGTGCTCTATCGGGATAATAACACCGATCTCATTTCGTGCCCGAAAGGGAAAAGCGGTGTTGTTGTCGTGCCCGAAGGCGTGAAAAAAATTAGTTGGTCGGCTTTTTATACTTGCTCAAAACTGACGAAGGTTGTCATTCCTAATAGCGTCACCTATATGCAGGATTATGTGTTTTCCGAATGCACTTCGCTTTCTTCGATAGAATTTCCTAAAGGCATGAAGATGATTGATTCGGGTATGTTGTCGGACTGCAAAAGCCTCACTCAGGTGACTTTTCCCGATAGTGTTTACTATATCGGCAATTGGGCGTGCGCCAACTGCACCGAACTGACGCAAATCACTTTGCCTGCAGCCCTCACAAGTTTACAAAACTACATTGTGCAAGGATGCTCGAAACTTTCAAAGGTGTATTGCAAGGCAAAAAAGCCTGTGAATATAAATCAATACACATTTGTGGATGCCCCAATCGCTACTGCCACGCTCTATGTGCCCATTGGCACGAAGGCTGCCTATGCAGCTGCTCCTTACTGGAAGGACTTTGGAGCCATTGTGGAGAAGGACTTCAGCAAGACGCCGGGCGACATTAATGGCGATGGCAATGTGAACGTGAGCGACATTACTGCCCTCATCAACAAAATCCTAGGCACAGCCACCTACGCCGATGAGGTGTGCGACATCAACGCCGACGGAGCAGTAAACGTGAGCGACGTGACAGCCCTCATCAATATGATTCTGGGGTAGAGCCTCTCCCAAACCCTCCCCTAAAGGGAAGGGCTTACCAAGCGAAAACGCTTGTCCCCTCATTTTAATACACAAAAGTGCCATCAAGCAACCCTTGGTGGCACTTTATTTTCACTAGCCGATGAGCAAGTGCTGTCCGATAGGTCCGATAAGTCCGAAGGGTCCGATACGTCCGATAAAGCATAAAAACCCCAAGCCAAGACAATTATCTTAACTTCAATAAAATCTGTGATTTCTGTGTGGGGCAGTGTTCAACGAATTACACGAATTTAGCGATTTTTTTTGTTAAACCCGTTGAATTTGTGTAAGTTATCTATAATAAAAATCTGTGAGATCCGTGAGATCTGTGTGGGGCTACTCCCGCAAAATGCTTCGCCCTAGTAAGCCCAGCGGAGCCAGGTGAAGCGGGGCTTTTTGGCGAGGTAGAGGATGAGGGATGTCCATGTGAGGCAGATGGCAAACACTGCCGCGAAGAGTACGGGGCCGTGCTCCCAGTGCAGATGCACGCGGAACACTTTTTCCAGGGTGCCGTGCTGAACGTAGAAGAGGGTGCAGGCGCGGCGAAGCCACGTTGAGGACTCTCGGCTGATGCCGGGACGCCAGGTGTAGAACGCGGCGAAGCAACTCACGGTGGCCACTGGGATGGTGACGAGCGAGGTGACGCTCATGGGGTTGATGCACAAGATGATGGCGGGAAACACCAACCAGCGCCATCGGGTGGTGTATTTTTCCATCCGGTCACGCATCGAGGGTTTGGCCAGATAGTAGCCCAGCGTTATCCACATGAGGTTGTAGGGGAAGGAGAGATACATGCTCTTACCCGTGAATTCCAGCCACCACACGTTGCCCACAGCCCACTCGTCGGGCAGCATGGGGATGAGGCGGCCATATGCGAAGATGCCCACAGGCAGTATCCACCATATGCGGTCGCTCACTACGCGGCTGAGCAGGAAGATGATAATCGACCCCGTGATGAGGGCGCCGAGAAACCAGGAGTTGCCAAACACTTCGCCCAGGAAGAAGTCGCGCAGGTAGAGCAGCGGACCTTCCCAGCCACTGCTGAAATAGGGCTTTTTCACGATGATATAGGGCATCCACACCACCACCCAGAAGGTGTAGAGCGTGAGGATGCGCTTGAGGAAACGCTTAAGCCCCGTCAATGGGTTGGGACCCTCATGCACTTTCTTGAACAGAAAAAACGAGGAGATGAGGAAAAACACCGGCACGCGCATGTAGTGGAGCGGTTCGATCACACCCTTCTGCACCACCTCAGGCAGCGCAGTGCTCGCCCCAAGGTGGATATCCATCACCATAATGGCCAGGACAAACTTCAAGATGTCGAGGCCTGAAAATAGAATTGATGTTTTTGCTTTTGGTGCTATTTTAGACATCTCAACAACAAAAGTACAAAAAAACCACGACACC
>JAUNCU010000077.1 GCA_030526455.1 Bacteroidales bacterium
CTCTTTAATTATAATACATTTACTCATGAATAAAGCCGAAATTTCAACCCGATTAAGCAAAGTAAAATCGTTGTCAGATTTCGTAAAACTGCTTAACTACATCAAACTTGAAGAATTCGGCACTTTAAGTCATCGTGTCACCGAGAAGCAACTTCTTCATTTCAGCTCTCCCAAAATCGCAAAGAATCGATACAAAACTTTCCAAATAAGGAAAAAAAGTGGCGGGCTTAGAGAAATCAACGCTCCTTGTTACAAGTTAAAGATGATTTTAAACCTAATTAATATCGTCTTTAAAAATGTGTATACACCTAGCAAAGCAGCTAATGGTTTCTCCGAAGGGCGTTCAATCGTTTCAAATGCAGCGATTCACACTGGGCACCACTATGTGTTCAATACCGACCTTGAGAATTTCTTCCCCTCTATTCCACAAGCCCGAGTATGGAAACGACTTCAGTTGCCACCATTTAATCTTCCAGCAGAGGTTGCGAATGTGGTGGCTGGTCTCTGTTGTCACACCAATGCCGATAGTAGCCAATGTGTGTTGCCACAAGGTGCACCCACTTCTCCAATTCTTACAAATGCAATATGTGATAAACTCGACCGCCGCCTGAATGGAGTCGCACGCCGATTTGGCTTACACTATAGCCGGTATGCCGACGACATCACATTCTCCAGTATGCACAATGTGTATCACAAAAACGGTGATTTTATTAAAGAGATCACCCGCATTATCACACAACAGGGCTTCACAATCAATGAGAAAAAAACTCGTCTTCAAAGAGATGGTGAACGTCAAGAAGTAACTGGATTGACCGTAAATGATACGGTAAATGTAGCACGTAAGTATGTTCGTGACCTGCGATGCATTTTACATGTTTGGGAAAAGGAAGGCTATGGTAAAGCCTATTCCTATTTCTACCCTCATTACAAGGACGCAAAAGGCTATATCAAAAAAGGAGAACCCGTTATGGAGAACGTGATTGATGGTAAACTGAATTACCTTCGCATGGTAAAAGGCCAAGACAACTCCACCTACCAAAAACTTCTCAATAGATTCTATAAACTGCAGACTCCGATTTTCATTGATAACGAAACCGACAAAAACGTGTCATATATCTATGTACACTCCTATGGTATCAAAGAATTTGAAGAGTTGTTTAATACGTCAGTAAGTCTTTTTGTATCTCCAACTAAGAAGATTTCTGGTAAATGCACTATCGGTAACATCGAGAAAGAAATCAGCATAAGCAACAGCACCAAGAGTTTTCTTTGCAAAAGTGTTGAAACTCTAGTTCCCGACAGCGAACACAAAAGCGATAATCTTTCAAAGTGTAATATCACTTTATGCCGTGCAGAAGGCAAGAACTTTTGGCTGATTACCCAAAAAAAGATGAACCGGTCAAAATGCTTGAGTATTCAGAATGCCCATGTAGATATTGATGAGATACTCAGAATTTGGGAAGAAAACGGGATAGTAGACGCAGTTGCAGCTTTCACCAATATACTAAACGGTGAAACAACTTCGGTTACTCCACAAATAGGCGACGACAAGCCTAGCAAGGCAGCAGCACCTAAATCCTCTCAAAAAAGGCAAAAACCGATCATCACCCCTGCAAAAACCTATGATTTCGAGGAACCAACAGACTTCCTGTCGGCAGAAGATTTCGAAGAATTTCGTAAAATAAATGACTCAGAAGACGGTATTATCTGTAATTGGAGTATTAAATCTTGACCTATGAAGCAAAAGGAATTAGAACAGTTTTTACACTTCCTCAACCATAACAAAACCCTGACAAAGAGCCAACGTAAAAAATACGAACAGCTCCTTGCCAGAGATTGTGCACCTTCTGAAGTAATAACCCCTGCAGAACAAAACGAACCTGCAAAACAAAAGATTGTTGATGATACAATTAGAATACACAACCCAGACGGAGTAATCTCATTCCTTAGGCAGTTTTCTATCGATGACAGTCTAAAATGGTACACCCATAAGTGGGACACAAGCGATCCTTTCAGTTTCGAAGACATGGCGTCGACCATAAAAAGTAATCAAGCAAAACTAAAAGGTTTTTGCTTTGGCAAGAATAATGTTGGGGTGCCAGCACCCCTGTATTACCACGTATGGAACTTCATATGTCCAAACAAAACCAACGTCATAAAAGATCAACATGAGAAGATATTTCCCACGAAATGGGCCGACACTAAACAATGGTGTAAAGAGAACGAAGGAGAATGGCCTGGGAAGTATATTACCCCTGAAGGAGTGTCGTTTGAACACGAGATCAATCGTTTCAAACGCACGATTGAATTCCGAACGGATGTTGAAACTGATGAAAAATTTGGCTTTCAAATTAAATCTCTCATAAAAAAGTCCGTACATGGAGCCGTAAAAGTTGAGTTTACTGACAGGTTCAACAAAATTGGTAGAGAGGCAAAATTCTACTGCTACGTTAATTCAGCTTTTTCTGGTATTAGAAAACTTTGCGACTGGGTAGCAGCCTACAAAACGTTAGGTGATACACTACTGGTTGACGCTTTTGTTGAAGACAAAATGTTAATTTTGAGTTTACTCCATAAGAATAGCAGAATGACCGGAGGTGAACAGAAATTTAATGGACTTTCTGGTGATTTTAAAAGTGTCAGAGAAACTTTATTCTCTGTATGCGACTTTGAAATGAGTGGCTTATTAAATGAAGAGATGGTTAGAATTGTTGCTCTCGACAAAGAAACGAAGGCTGAAGGCAGTTCCATTATAACCCCGACAAAAATAATTCAAACCCAAGATTCTATCGAGGGTGTTTCATATTTATTAAAATTTCACTTGCAATGATTTACCTTTTTGAAGACAGGCACGATCGCAGAGACAATTATGCCTTACTAATAAATAAATATAAACCGTTAATCACTTTCAAGAACTTTGATGATTACATAGTGGATGAGAAAGACAGTCCTATCCAGAATTTGAATAATTCTTTACAAAATCTTGATTCACCCGAATTAATCCTGCTCCATGCTTCTTATCGTTTTATCAACGATTCAATAAGTATGGATGATGTGATTTGCGCCATAAAATCTCTATACAATATCCCTGTTGTTATCTTCAGCGGAGGCTTTGTCCATCCAAGTATTGACAAAATCCAGAACAAGCATCAGATCTTCAGAGTGAATAGTATCGTCATGTACGAGCATTTGGAATATTATCTTTCACAAATATCCAAAGGAGAGACCCCTCCCGTAGAAGTTCTCTTATGGGGAGAGAACTATATCCAAAACGTTCTCACTCGCTTACAAAGCAATCTTGTAAGACTGTTGGTCCATTATACTCCAAATGATGTGGTAGATGAGGATACTATTGATTTAATGCGAGATAGTGTTGAAGACATTCTTCAAGATTACGTTTTTCAGAAACAAAAAGAGGCTTTATTGAAAATTATTGTTCCTCAGCAAAAATACGATACGCTTTTTTATAATATTCAATTCATCATGAACAAATAGACAAAATGCAATGAAAATTCTATTCTCACCTAACGATAAACTTATCAATAAAACACAGTCTGAAAAATGGGGAGTCGATGAAATTGTTCTTCCCAGTGAAATAGACGATTACAAGTTGCCGGAAGAGAAGAATTTTATTCTCTTCATCCCCACTATCCTCAACGAAGACCTGGCGTTGAATTACGAAGGCGTAGAAATCGCACTCAGTCTCTATTGTCAACTTTTGAGACGAAATACAACTATTTCTGCAAAAATTGTTTTGCTGGGCATAGAAAGCGTTTCTTCTTTCATGCTAAAGTGCAAATATCCTAAAATCATCAGATGCAGTGGTTTTGATTACAGAATTCTTAACATTCACTCAGTTTCACAATACAAGGAAGAACCAGAACCCATAAATACCGAAACTGCATTAAAACATCTTAAAGAGATTGGGCTAACACTTCCAGAATCATATAAGACCAATCATTCATTTGTGAATGAATGGAGTTACTATGTATGGTCTGAATACATGAACTATGACAACACTGATGTTAAGAATGTTTTTAAAAACAACATCTACTTTGATTATTTGCAAACCCTTTACCGAAATCAAAAAACAAAAAATATCACAGAAGAGCAAGCAAATAAAATTGGTCAATTGAAAGGAACAGTACTTTTAATTGATGACTCTAAATACTGGCACTGCTTTTTTGAAAAATTCTTCAGAGATACAAACGTGAGATTTGAACATATAGGTTCAGACTTCAAACATCATAACACCAAAGAAATACTTCAAACATGTATTGAAAAAATAAAGGAGAGTAAACCTGACATTATTCTCCTCGATTTCAGACTCAACGAAGACAGAGATTATGATGTGAAAAACTTTGCAGATATTAGTGGTGTTAAAGTGCTTAAAGCATTGAAAGGGAAGCAAAAAAACGACCCATCCCTGCAACATAATATGATGGGGGCAAGAGTTATCATGTTCACTGCGACCGGAAAAATTAAAAATGTATTGAAACTTAAAGAACACGGTGCAGATGGTTTTGTTTTCAAAGAGCATCCCGAAAAATATTTTGGCAAAACAACTACCCACGAAAACATCAAGTCAATGATTGGCACATTAGGTCGAATGCTGGAATGCGCATTCATCGCTAAGCCTATCTGTGAGCATCTGGGGAAGTGGGAGGAAGTGGTTATAACTGCAAAAACAGATGATAGAGTAACAGACAGAATAAAACATGTTTGCAGCATTGTGCGACGCCTTTCTCAAGGAGATTTCTTAACCGAAACTGATTTGAAATTATTGTATTTAGAATGCTATAGCGTATTAGAAGCATTTAAGGAAGGGAATGAAAATATTGACCATGTCATCAAAAAAATAATTGTAAACGACAATTTCAATGTCGATATTAGGCTTCTATGGGATAATATCAATAAGGTTAGAACCGCATTAGCACATGGCGATAATAAAGTAGAACTCACTTCTCCTAAAAGAGTATATAATAGCTCCGAAGAAAAGATTTTATCAGAGTGGCTACTGAAGTTATGTATGTTTGTATCTGAAACGCTGAAAGTGCATTTTGCAAAAAGCAAGGATTAATACTTCCTTATTCCAAACAAATTCCCCCGCCATTGCTGATTGGTTGCTATGGTGGGGGAATTATATTATTGGGCAAAATATCCTTTTAGAATGGGTAGCCTATGGCTAGGTGGAAGCCTAGGGCGTCTTTGAAGGAGGGGATGTTGAAGTAGCCGGTTTTGCCGGTGTCGTAGGGGGCGTGGATGCCGATGCCGAGGTCGGCGCGGAGCACTAGCATGTCCATGTCGAAGCGAATGCCGAGGCCTGTGCCGAGGGCGATGTCGTCGAAGAAGTGTTTGAGGGTGATCTGTCCGCCTGGGCGGTATTTGTCGTCTTCAATGAGCCACACGTTGCCGGCGTCGAGGAAGAGGGCGCCCTTGAGGTAACCGAGAATGGGGAAGCGGAGTTCCCAGTTGGTCTCGAATTTGAATGTACCCGTCTGGTCGTAGTAGCCGTTGAGGGTCTTCTGATTGGGGGTGTAGTGACCCGGACCGATGGAGCGCACTGGGAACGCGCGGATGGAGTTGGCACCACCAATGTAGAACTGGGCGCTATATGGAACTTCCTGCGAATTGCCGAAGGCATGGGCTGCACCGAGGAGCACGCGGCTCACGAGGTTCATGGAGCCTATGCGGCGGTTCCACACGAGTTGGGTCTGCAGGCGCACGAATTGCGAGAATGGTGTGCCGAAGAGTTTCTTCTCACCCTTAGCACCGCAAATCGACCACAGTCCTGAGAAGATGGATCCCGCCTCGGAGATGGTGGAGGTCCAAGTGAGGTTGTTGGGGCCGAAGGAGTTGTCGTAGGTGTAGGTGTACTGGATTTCGGGGATGAACACGTTGCGGAAACTCTGCGCCAACGCGGGATTGGAAATCATCGCCGAGTCGAAGGCGGCAGTGCTGCTGAGCAACTTGTTGTAGCGCAACTTGAATGGCGAGAACTGGTGGGTGGATTTCTTGTTGTGGTGCCATTCCCACTGCATTTCGCCCGCAAACTGGAGCATCTTGAAGAAGTTGGGGCGATTCATGAAGTCGGCACTGAGCGAGAATTTCGTCCAGTTCATGTAGCGGCTGGTGCGCTTCACAAACTTTGGCGCCAGCAGGCGAGGGATGTCGTAGTTGATGTCGAGGCCGAGTTCATAGGAGTTGATGTCCACATCGTGGCTACCCTTCACCGACTGCGTTTGCCACTCGTAGGCACCGCGCAGGTTGGCCGAAAGGCGCTCTGCCCCACCCTTGAAGTTTTTGTGAGAAAGTCCCACCTTGATACCAGGGCCTATGAAACTGTTGGACTTCGATGTGCCTTGAGCCTCGAGCGTGGCTTCGATGGGATCGTCGAGGGTGCAGGTGATGTGCACGTCGAGCAGGCCATCGCCATCGGCAGTGAGCGAATCGGTGTTGGTCACCTTCATGTCGATACTGCTGAAGATGCCCAGTCGCGACAAGTAGAGTTGGGTGCGGTCCATGTTGTCGACACGGAACGGACGTCCGTGGCGCGAACGAATGCACGAGGGTATCAAGTCGTCCTTGATGTTCACGGGCACGCGCTTATAGAGCGTGCAGCGGCGGAACTCGAGGGTATCGGTGCGCACTGTGAATTCCTTAGAATTCTGCACGGTCACATACACCCTGTTGCTGAGGAATTTCACCAGCGCCATGTTGGGCACATTGGCCGACTTGATCATCTGCATATTGATCACGCCCTTTGTGGTGGTGCTGTCGGCAAGGTATTCCAGATATTCGGGCTTGAAATAATAGTAGCCCTTATTGCGGAGCACGTTGGTGATTTCGATGCGCACGGCGTTGAGCGAGTCGAGGCAGTAACGGTTGCCCGGCTGGAAATAACTGCTGGCGCGCGCCACCGAGTCGATGATGTCGCTCATGGGCGTGCCCAGGTTCAGGTATTTCAGTTCGCCCAGGCGGTAAGGCTCGTTCACCTTCACATTATAAGTAATGCTCGCCTTCTTGGGATTCTTCTTGCTATAGTTGAGCGTATAGGCCGCGCTCGAGGAGAAGTAGCCATTGTTCTGGAGCAGCGTGTTGATCATGTCGACACGCGTTTCGGGACGCACACGGCTGATGAGCACCGGCTGCGCCACCAGTTTCTTGTAGAGCCACCCCTTGATGCCCTTCGCATCGGGATTCCAGTGGTTATACACCCACAGGCCTATGGGGAACGGCGTGCGGTAATAGGGCGAATAGAGGGGATTGTTGGGCTTCACGTCGATGGCGGTGAAAATCTGGTCTTGCACATCGGCATCGAGTTTCGCATTTTCCTGCTGATAATTGAGGCTCTTCACGCCCGTGTAGAGCACATCGTTAGGCCCGAGGCGTGAAGTGGTGGAGCAACTCACACCCAAGAGCGAGAGCGCTGCCAGCATTACGAGATATATGGTGTTACTTCTTTTCATCATCATTATGATTCATTATTTATCGTTTACCTCGGTGGTGTCGGGCGCTGCGGTGGCCACTGTATCCACCACTTGCACGCGAGGCTTAGGATTGCGGAAGAGCAACTTCAGCGTGGGCGCCTTGCGCTTCATCACGAAACCTACACCCATTTCGGTCACTTCGCCCTCGAGCACACTTTCCCAACCCGTGTGGCGGAAGAGGCGCAGGTAGCGAGAGCCAGAGTTGTTGAGCAGGTATTCGAGCGAGATGTCGCTGATGAGGTTGTTGCTCAAGTTCTGCTCGCTGGTGGCGGCAGTGCTGTATTCGCCACCCACCACAATCTTGAATCGGTCGTTGAAGAGCGTCTTCGCCAGGCGGTAACTGTAACTGGTCTGCATCGAGTTGCCATTGCCTTCGTTGCCAAACTGGTTGATACCGAAAGTGAGGTCCACGCCCTTGAGCGTGCTCGCTGCCCAACTGTTGAGTTGCGACTGAATGAACGAGTAGAGCGCGCCCGTGGTGGAGAGGTTGATGTTGCCCGACGAATTGGTGCCTGAATAGGTGTTGTAGAGCAGCATGTTCATCGCCGCATTAGAGCGCTGCACATCGGTCATACCCTGAATTTCGTTCTTCACCGTCATGTCGTCGTCGGTACTGATGTCGAATGCCAAATCCAGTTTCTTGAGCGTGTTGCGAATCATCGCAGTGATTTGGAAATTGAGCAGTTTCGACTTGCCGTCGCTTCCCGTTACGCTGGCGCGGGTGGTCTGCACACCGGTGATATTGAGTTGCGGATTCAGCACATCGCCATTCCAGGTGACGCTGCTGCCCGAGTTGATGTCGAAAATCTTCTGCGAAATCACAGGTGGAGAGTAGCGCACGTTGCCGCTCTCGATGGTGTAAACGCCCACCATATTGTCCTTGCCGGCGAAGTCGAGCGAGTAGCGCAGACGTCCACTGCCCTCAATCACGGCGCGGTCCTTGCCGTCGGGCGAAAGGAAGGCGTTGATTTTCACGCCTGGCTGAATTTCGATGTCGATATCGATGTCCGACGACGAGTGAGCCACCTGTGTGGTGAGCAGTGGCGACACGCCTGTGGAATCAGACTGGCTCACGAATTTCACCATCTCCTTGTCCACCTGGCTGGTGGTGAGGGTACTCACGTCTTCCTGCATCACATAAGTGATATTCGAACCAGTGAGCATGGTCACCTTCGCGTCGATGTCCATTGCATTGTTCTTGCTGCGCACGGTGGCCGAGATATCGGCATATCCCTTGCCGAACACCTCGCTGTAACTTTGCTGCTCAGCGCCTATCACTTGGATATTTTTGCCAGAAATGCGCAAATCCATATCCATGGTGTTGATATCCACCATGCCATTCATTTTTGCGGCATTGTTGTTGAGGCCGTAGATGCTGTAGTTGTTGAAGGTGATGATGCCATCGTCGATAGGAATCACGTCGTCCGATAGGCGGAGTTTGCAGCCATAGGTGGGCAATTCCACCACAGCCGAGTCACCCTTCACGAAACCGTGAATTTCGGGTTCGTCCATCGAGCCCTTCACCTTCACCTCGCCATTGAGGTAGCCGCCGAGGGTCAAGTAGCCGCCGGGGATGAAGGCTGAGGCCTTCTGCATGGGGAAGCGCTCCAGTTTCACAGCCACATCCATAGGGCTGGCGGCGGTACTGTCGTTGAGCACACCATAGGCGAGCGCCACTTTCGAGCCGTCGATCGCCATTTCGCCGTTGAGGCGTGTGCTGCCCGTGGCGGGGTCGAATGCCAGATCGGTGTTGAGTTTCATGTCGCCCACGTATTGTCCTTCGTAGCACAGTTGGCGAATGAGCAAGTCGCCATTGCCGTCGAAGTTCTTGCCATCGTAGAGCATCTTCATGTCGGCGTCCACGGTGCCGCTCACATCGGGCAGCGTGGGTATGCCGCCGAGCCATTCCTCGAGTTTCAGGTTGCTGATGGTGAGGAAGATGTTTTCCTTGCCCGGATCGAGGGTGGGCTCGGTGCGCAATGCCAGACTACTTTCCGCACTCTTGAGCGTGAGGTCGGCATCGAGCAGCATGGTGTTGTAGTTGAAGTCGATGTGGTTGTTTTCGTTCACCTCCCAGTCACGGTAAGCGATAATGGGGTGTGTGGGGAAGAGTCGGGTCTTGATGTTCTCGCCCGAGAGGGTGACGTTAGCACCGAGGCGATATCCCATCTCCTTCTTGATGTTGCGCTGCTCAACCAGGAAGTCGACGATCGAATCCTTGGCGCCGCCACGAATGTCGACCTGCGCGAAGTCGTCCCAAGTGCCGGGGCGGTTACCCATGTGAAGGTCGAAGCGCAAGTATTTGTTGGTGAGTTCGTGGGCGTGGATGGTGATGGTGTCGATGGCGTTAGTGCCGATACTCAACTGGTGGATGTAGCCATCGAGGTTGAGGATGCTGTCGTTTTTGATTTCGCACTCGAAGTCGCGCACATCAATGTCGTAGTGACCGAGGTAGCGAGGCACCAGACCGCTTGGACCCACCTTCATCTTCAGTGAGAACTTAGGCAACTTCGCCTGAAGTGCCGACACATCGAGCGCGCGGGCATCCATCTGACGGTTCACCTCAGCCAGACTCTCGTCGAGGTGCTTCATGAAGTCGTCGATGTTGCACTGTGCCTTGAAGTCGAGGTGGGTTTCTTCGTTGTCGATGAAGGCCTCGATGGTGTTGTTGTTCGACACGAGGCGCAAATCGGTGTTTTCGCTGGTGAGTTGAGCGCCATCGTAGTTCCAGTTCATGTGGCTAAGGTCGGCGTCGAATACGCAGTCCTTGGTAGCCATGTCGAAATCTACGAATGCCACAATATCGCCAGTGCCATTCAATGGGAAGTCGGTGAACCCGAGTGCTTGCGTATCGAGGTCGCGAATGTTGCCATTCACGTTGAAGATGTAGCGTTCGCCCTGAATCTTGCCTTGCGCATCCACAAAGAGGCTGCAATGTGGGTTGTTAGAATTCACGCGGGCAGTCACATCGCCAGCATTCATGTGCACATTGGCAGTGATGTCGCGATAGGTAGTGCCTTCGTAGGTGATGGCCCCGAGGTTCACGTCGGCATTCACCGCCGTCGATGGCTTGAGGAAGTCGAAGCCATGGCCGTCGGCCTTCACGTGGGCGGTGAGGTTGTCTACGGGAGCGAGCGGCATGATAGCACGGATGGGGAAATTGGAGAAATTGGCATCCACATCGTAGCGGTTGCCATTGCCGTTGAAACTACCCTTACCCACGAAAGAGCCCGTGGCAAGGCGCATGTCCACATTGCCCGAATAGGCGTTGCCGCCAAATTTCGCATGGCCCTTCACCGTCATGGGCGGGAAGTTCACCTGCTTGCTGGTGGCAGCATCCAGCGCCAGCGGCTTCACGAAGTTGAGGTTGGGGAAGTCGGCGTCGAATGTGAGGTCGCCACTGAGGCGGTTCATGTCAAGCGGATGGTTCACCACGCCATTCACCTTCGCGTCGAGATAGCGAGGAATGGTGGCGGTGAACGATTTGATGTCGATATGCTCAGGTGTACCTTGAATCTTACCCTTGAGCGCCAGCGGATTGTATTGCGGAACCTGCTTGAGCGTAGCACGCAAGGCGGGGCTCAGCATTGAGATTTCCTGCAGGGCGATCTTGTTGTCGGTTTCGATGAAGAAGTTGCCGGTGGGCTTGTCGTTGAGCAGGGTGAAAGGCGCGTGGGCGTCGATGTAGAATGTGCTCAAGAAGGTTTTGAGGCGGAATTTATTCACATCGATCTTGTTCTCATCGAGGTAGATGCTGCCATTGGCACTTTCCACTTCAAGACCGCAGCGCTCTTTGCCGCTGATGTGGTCCACATCCACCGACACGGTGCTGGCGCGATTGTAGAGATTGCGCAGCATCACATTCACGTCGCTCAACTCGAGATAGTCAGGGTCGAGGCCTGCGGCAGGGCTGACGCTGCGTTGCGCATAGAGCACGTGGCTCCGGGTGAGGCGAATGGAATCGCCCTTCACTCGCCAGGTGATGGTGTCGCTCGGGCTCCAAGTGGTGTCGACCGGCACGGGGTGCAACTGGCTGTAAAGTTCGGCGTCGCGCTGGCTCAGGGTGTAGTAGCGCACATCGGCACTGTCCACAGCCAGTGTGAGGGCATCCACGGTGTGTTCGCCCGTGTCAATCACGCCGTTCACCAATTCGGCTTTACCAATATAGGCGTGTAATTTGTCAATCGTTGGCAACATGCGCATTGTCACATCGATATCGGAGAGTGCCAGGTGATAGGCATTGATGCGCCATGGGGTGGACGCTGCGGTATCGGGTTCCTCCACCGCCTTGTGGGGATAGGAGGTGAACGTGATTTCGCCGCCATTCAACTCGCCATCAAGCAGATTAAGCACGTGGTTGTTCATGTCTACGTCGGTGCCGAGGAGTTTGCAGTAATCCACCTGCGCACCCAGCACGGTAGCGCCATCGGCCGAGAGCATATGATAATAGCCATTCTTGAGGGTGGCGTCGCCGATTTTGAAATTCAAGTCGAGCAGCGGCATAAATTCCACGCCAGCCACGAAATTTTCCACACGCGCCATCGTGTCGCCGTTTTCCTCCACCACGCTCAGGCCGTCGATACTGAGGTCGAGCGGGAATTTGAGCAAGATGCGATCGAGTTTAATGTCGAGTCCGGTGGCTTCGCTTGCATAATCGCAGGCATAGTCTTTTGCCACATTCTGCACCCAAGGAATATAGAGCGAGAAAGGCAACAAAATCAGCAGCACCACCAAGGCCACGAAAACCTTGAGCGAGCGGCGTAAAATCTTATTTTTTATCAAATGATGCACGAGCAGTGAGTTATTAGCGTTTCGATGAAAAATTAGTTATTCAGTCACCACGTTTTGCCACATCTTGGCAAATAATATCGGTAACTTACAAAATTACAAAATTTACGCCATAATCACCAAATTTCACGCCAATAATATTGCACCTGCGCGCGTGAGGGGTCAATAAAGGGCAGGAACAGCGCTTTCGGTCCCTCCCCTCTGTGTGCAGAT
>JAUNCU010000078.1 GCA_030526455.1 Bacteroidales bacterium
AGTAGGGCGGTGACTTTGCTGCGCTTGAGGGCGTAGACCACCAGCAGGGTGACGGCGATTACGCAGAATGCTACCACTGCGGCGAGCACCGCCAGCGGCACGGTGGCCATTCCCATCTCCTTGAGCGGCTCTTGCAGCATGGTGAGGGGGAAGAGGAAGAAGTAGTGGAGCAGATAGATGCCCAGACTCTCGTGGCCCAGGTAGTTGAAGTAGCGCGCGATGGCCGATGGCTTTTGGCCTGGGGTGCGGTACTCGCGATGCGACCATGGTTCAATCATGGCAATGGCCACGACGATGAGGGCGAAATGCATCAGTGGTGTGGTGACGAAGCCGATGGGAGCCCACAGGTGGACCAAATCATTGCCCCACACATCCCAGGGATACACGATGCTGTAGAATGCCACGGCAAATACCGCCATCGCTATGGCCACGGCCCAGTGGCTGTGCACCAGGCGCTGGAACGCGTCTTTCAGGCGATTGGCCATCACGCCCATCATAAACACGGGGAAGAAGCGTGCCAGCAGGCCGAAGCCAGCGTAGTCGATGTTGGCTTCTTCGTCGGCAAAGGTAAGCGAGAGCGCTATGAGGGCGCCATACACGAGCAAGAGCACTGCCACTTGGGCGACCGTTTTCTTGAGTCGCTGCAGGATGGCGCTCAGCGGGATGTAGAGCGCGCAGAGTTCGAAGAGGCAGAGCGTGAACCAGTAGCCGTCTTTCCAGTAGGCGCGGTAGAGGTCGGGCAGGTTGTCGCTCAGTGGCGACTGGAGGTGGCTGTGAGGGAAATACCACACCCACAGCGGCGTAATCACCAGGAAGGGGATGATGAGTTGCACGAAGCGCTTCTTCAGCCCTGGGGTGGCGAATCCCGCCTTATACGTGAGATAACCGCTGATGAAAAAGAACACGGGCATGTGCACCTGTCCTATGAATTTGAAGAGAAACGCGGCGTCGAGTCCGCGCACACACATGGTGAGGGCGTGTCCCATCACCACCATGAAGATGGCTATGCCTTTGAGGAGGTCGAAGTATTCAATTCTTTCTTTTTTCAGTGTCGTAGTGCTCATTGGATTTTTCGTGATTGTATAGTTATTTTTACAAAGATAGCAGAAAAATTGCGTTTTCTTGGCTTTTGATGGCGAGGAATTTGCTAAATTTGTAGAAAATTAAGCATTATGGCAAAGGAAATCAAAAAATGGACCACGCTGGAGTCGCGCTACATCATAGAGCGCCCATGGCTCACGGCGCGTGTTGACAAAGTGCAGTTGCCCGACGGGCGCATCAACCCCGAGCATTACGTGCTCGAATATCCCCGCTGGGTGAATGTGATAGCAGTGACGGCCGACGGGCAGATGGTGATGATACGCCAGTATCGCCACGGCTTCGACGAGGTGCTGCTCGAGATATGTGCGGGCGTGGTGGAACAGGGCGAGGAACCCATTACCGCCGCCAAGCGCGAACTCCTGGAAGAGACTGGCTATGCCGGCGGTCAGTGGCGCGAGGTGATGACAATAGGCCAAAACCCCAGCATCAGCGACAACGTGACGCACTGCTTCATCGCCGAGGGCGTGGAGAAAGTGGCCGACCAGGATCTGGACGAAGGCGAAGACATCGAGGTGCTGCTCATGAGCGAAGAAGAAGTGCTCGCCACCCTCATGGCCGACGAACAAAAACAAGCCCTCATGGCCGCCCCACTATGGCGCTACTTTTGGGAAAAGAAAAAATAAGGCAACTATATACTATTTGACCTAACGAGCACTGATGTATTAGCCTATTCTGTCGAACTTATGCTTACATCAATATAGAATTGGGAATTGTGAGAAGATTGCTTAGTAATAGAGAATACTTCCATCACTTAAACTATAAACCTCACCACTATAATCTGCCAGAAACCATTCAGGCCCACAGGCATTTACAATGATTCTTACTACCTCATCCCAGTTTTGCTGGTCAATAATTTGTTTTGCTTTTTTTGCAGGAACTCCGCCGTGGATTAGATATTCAATCCATTCCTCATCTGATTGCGCACCGTCGACGTTATCTATAGCATATTGGTGCTCCTGACCATATAAAACTGAGTTATAGGCTTCTTCTTCTGTGAGAAAAATATACCCGTAACATCCATGAGTGTCTATGAATTTGTTTTCACTAACCCATTCATCTATTGACGAACCCATTTTTGTAACAATTCCCTCAACTTCTTGTCTCACACCTTCGTTCATTTCTTTCAAAACATTCTTTACCGATTCCTTTATTACCCTATGTAATTGTGCCTCGTTTAACCTGATTCTATTTGTTCTCATATGAAGTTCTAATTTTTTTTCTTATAAATACTTCTTATTATGAAAAAGAGTGTATATTTGTGGTGAAATAAAGTATTTATTGCATATGAAAAACGACAAGAAGATTAAGGCCGTAAATAAGGTTGTGCTATCAGAATCTGAACAGCGTGAAGTAGATTTGATAACTGAAGAATTCAAGGTGAGAGGAGGGATGGATGACGAAGAACTCATGAAACGCCTTAATGCAATTCCATTTGAGGAATTCATGAAAAAGATGAGTGAAAAAATACGCAACTATAAAAAATGACAATTTATGTTAGCAACAGTGTGACAAAACAACTTGATGAGTATGTAGAATTCTTGATGACGACTTATCAATACAGGATGGAGGAAGCGGAAACACGAAGATGGGAAGTGGAATACCAAATCACAAAACACTGCAACCCAATACTGATGAAAGCGGGTACATCAGGGACAATGAAATTCAAAAGTGTGCTGCAACGACAAGAGATTGAACGATTGGGAAATAACCGTTCTCAATTAATGAACATCATCAAAAGAAGACGAGGCACTTATGGTAATACGCAATGGAATATTGATTATTTCGTATCTAACCAGGGAAATGTATACATCACCGCAATAAATTGTTACAACAGCACCTATGAAATCAAAAATTCGGAAAACAGACTGCTTATCAATGAATCCCAATTGCGTTCAATAATCCGTGAGGCAATCAGAAGGCTGTTAAGAGCATAAGAGAAAAACTCCGTACCTTATATGATACGGAGTCTTTGTTATACCCATTAAGGGTCAAATAGTATATAGTTGCCAAAAATAATTACCAAAAAGTTACCATAATTGTGTAATGTTTTCTAAATTTGCACCAGAAGTTATGGAAACAAAAAGTAAAACCGAGCGTATTGTGCCTTTTATGGCTGTGCATCCTGGTGAGATACTTCAGGCAGAATTGCTGGAAAGGGGTATTCGGCAGAAAGATTTTGCTCAGCGCATAGGTATGCAGCCTTCGCATTTGAGCGCGCTTATACATGGGAAGCGAAATATTTCGCCCAGTGTGGCTATGCGCCTTGAAGAGGCGTTGGGTATATCGGCTGCGTCGTGGTTGGCGCATCAGCATGGATATGACGTGGATAAGGCAGCCATTCAGCGCCGTTCTCACTCGCAAGAAAACTTGCTTGAACGCATCGCCGTGCTTGAAGAAAAGGTGAATCATTTGATGGCAGCGCTTGCGGGAGAGGGTGAAGTGCCCTACAAGCCCAAGGAATAAAGCAGCCCTATTTTCGCTTATGATACAAAAAAGGAAGTGACCGAATTTGGCCACTTCCTTTTTTAATAATATATCTTCACCTTATCGGTTACTTGATTACCTTGGCTGTTTTGCCAGCGGCTTTTACGAGGTAGATGCCGCTGGTGAGTGATGCGTTGATGGTGGCGTTGCCGTGGGCGATAGCCTTGGCTACTACCTTGCCAGTAACATCGTAAACCAGTACTTCACCTTCCACGCCATTGACGAAGATGTCGTCGCCATTCACGGTCACTGCCAATGGGCTGTTTTGAACGGTGGTGATGCCGGTTACGGCATTTTGGGTGATGGTGAATTCCACATCTTTGCAAGCGGGGTAAGAAACCTTCACCTTAGCCACGCGTTCGGTAGCGCGCATGTCGAGAGGCAGTACGGTGGCAGTGATCACTGCGTCGGTGTTCTTGCCAGCGCCAGTGGTGGTGATCCAGTCGATGGCTTGGCCTTGCTCGTCGGTAACGGCTACGGTGAGTTCAGAAGCGTCCTTGTAACTGTCGAGGCCGAGCGCGAGCGAACCGCCATCAGCGCCTACGCCAAATTCTGTAACGCCATTGGCCTGGAGCCATGGGAATTCGGTTTCGAGTTCCATGTAGAGGTTGGTCTTCAGGCTGTTGCCGCTAGCGTCGCTGAGGGCTTCGGTCGACATCACGAATGCCTTGTTTTCGCCGCCTTCCTTACCTGTGAAGTAGATAAACTGAGAGTTGGTTTCTTGTGGGTCGTATGACACGGTCTGGAGCAGGTAGATGGTGTTGTTTTCGTTGCCGTCGAGGCCGTAAACCATACCCATCACGTCGCGGTCGATGGTCACGGGAGCGCCAGCCTCTGGGCTGGTGAGGTCGAATGGGATCGCGTAGAACTTGTAAGAACTACCGGTTTCGGTCACCACGATGTCTTCATATTTGCATTCGGCTGCGGCAAATGCGCCGTAAGGCATATTGTTCTGGCAGCGATAGAGGATGAAGTTGAAGTTAGAGCCTTCGCCGATGATACCGTAGGCCATCACCCACACGCGCTTCACGATGTAGGGAGTGGTGGGCTTTTCAAATTTTGTGATGAAGCCCAGAGGTGCGTAGTAGTCGGTTTCGGTAGGACTCTTGCCCAGGAGAATGTTGGTCCACATTCTTTGGGTGTACTTATGGAAGCCGCTCAAGGGCACGCCTTGCTCGTAGAGGAAGTTGGCGTCGCCCACTTGGAGGTTGGCCAGGGTGAGTGGGTGCAGAGCGCCGTCAATTTCTGGAGCGCCACCGGCATACATGCCTGTTACTGGCATATTGAATTTAGCATCGCTGAAGCCAGGCGCACTCACGGTGAGTTTTGGAGTGCTCATAATGCCTTCAATATTGCGTGAAGGAGCGAAGTTGGCTACGAGGTCCTTGTCGGCAGAGGTAAGGTCCTCGGTGATGCCGTCGGTGTAGGTCCAGGTTTGTGCAGTCACATTCTTCGACGAGGCGTTAGTCCAGGTGAGGTCGGTGAAAGCGGGCACGTGGAGCAGTGTGAGACCTTGATTAGCATCGGTGTCGTAGGCGGGGTATTCCAGGTTTTTGCTGAAGCCCCAGTACATGGCGCCAGCGGGGCGATTATAGCCGGCGGTGAGTTTTGCCTTGTCGACGATCACCTGGTCGAGTTCCATGGTGTTGCCGCGCAGACCCACGTAGCGGAAAGCAAATTCCACTTCCTTGCCTTCGAAATCGGCGAGTGGGATAATCACCTCTTCATCGAGTTGGCTGAAGTAGTTGTTGAACAGGTCGTTCAAGGTCTTTTCGTGCCATGCGGGTTCGATGTCGTAGATTTCCTGCCACTGGCCACCGTTTTCGCGCACGTAGAGTTTCATAGTGGCCGAAACGATTTGCTTCTTGAACGACATGGTAGAGTAGTCCACGTTTTCGCTCGACATGTCGTAGAGGAAGAGGGGAGAATAAGAGATGGTGAACGAGAGTTGTTCGTTGGTGCGTGGAGTCACCTTTGGAGTCACGAGCCATTCATCTTGTGCGAGGTCTTCTTTATTGCCGTCTTCACGAGTCACTTGAGCGTAGGGGATGATGCAGTAGTATTTGCCTTCAACGGGATTGGGGAGGGTGCCGTTTTGGGCGCTTACATACCAGGTGAAATCGCCGTCGCCATAGGTGCCGGCTTCGCCTGTGGAGTTGATTTCGGTCCAAGTGGCGGGAATCCAGTTCTTGGTCAGGCCGTCCCAACCTTCGAAGCCTTCATTGAGCAGTGCTTCTGTGGTTTCTTTCACAGCGGGTGCTTTCACGCTCTTCAGCGCGGGTGCGCCAGCCTTCACGATGCGCTTGTAGGCAGCGCCGCCGGGGAGCGCACACACTTGTTCGGTAACGCCAGGAATGAGGGTGCGTTCAGAGATCACCTTCACGTTAGGGTTGTCCGCCTTGAGTTGGCGACTGACGCTAGCATTCACTTTGTAGTGGTGGTTACCCGAAATCGAAACTTGGGGTACGCCAGCCGTAGCAGTAAGGCCACAGAGGGCCGCTGCTGCAAGAAGTAATGAAGTTTTCATCATGCTGATAGTGGATTATTGAATTATATAATAGTATTTTGCCGTTACAAATTTACACATAATTTTTGTGATTATCCTAATGATATTCCGAATTGATGGGAGATTTGGGAAATGTGATACAAAAACCGTGGTGTTTGCAAAATAATTTTCTGCATCGGGGGGTGCTGTGAATCGTATTTTTACAAAAAAAGCAGGAGCGTGGAGGGGCGTTCCTGCTTTTGCGTATGAAGGTGTTGTTACTTTGCTGTTACCGTTACGGTGGTGCCTGCTGAGTGGGCGGTGAGTTGTGGGGCGTACTGGCACTGGGCGGTGGCGATGCCTGCGCTGTAGGTGCCTTCGGCGGTGACGTAGACGTCGTAACTCACGATGTGGGTGCCCTTGTTGAGCGAGGTGAAGAAGAGGTTGGTCGTGGCATCCTTCGTTTCCTGGAAGAAGTAACTGCGGTCCATGTAGCGGTAGCCCGAAGTTTGGTCTTTAGGTTCGAAGCATGCGCCGCGCTCGTCGGCCACGGTCACGAAGTCGAGGTCTTTGTTCACCTTGATCACCAGGCGCACCTGCACCTTGTCGCCCACCTTGAATGTGGCGTCGGTGGCGGGGATGAGTTTGCCATCGGGGCCATACACCTGGTATTCCTTGCGGATGCTCATTTCGGTGATATCCTTGGCGGCGACACTGGTCATCGGTGCCTTGTATTGGCAATACACCGCGCCCCATGCCGGACTAGCGCCGCTGCGGTCGATCGTCAGCGTGGCGCCACTGGTGGCGGGGATGGTCTTGCGGCAGTAGCCCACATACTGGTCGATGTGGCTGAACTGCACCTCTTCGCCATTGATGGTGATGCTGGGCTTCGCGCTGCGCTCGAGCCACTGGCTGCCGGTGGAGAGGAGGGCGTAGACAGCGTCGGCGGCGAGGCTGCTGCTGCCCCAGTCGTTGCTCTGCTTCATGAGCAGCATCCACTTGCGCACCTGGTCGATTTCATCCTGCTGAGCGCCTACCTCGTGCATCGCCTCGAGGATGGTGGCAGTGACGGCCACCTTGTCAAAGTAGCGCCATCCCTGCTGCAGATTGTCCCAATACATGCCCAGTTCAGGCTTGGTGATGGCAAACTGGCGGAGCGATTCCACGATGCGCTGAGCCACCTGCTTCTGGCCATTGCGGTGGAGCGCCATGGCGTAGTAGGCCTTTTCGCCCAGCGGCATACCCTTCCAGTCCTTCGTCATGGCCGAGAGCGCCTTCTTCATCATGGCGGCATTGGCCTTAGGCAGGGCGATGGCGGGGAAGAGCGAGCGGTTGTAGACGTAACTGCTGAATCCGCTGTAGTTCTTCTTGTCGTATTTCAGTTGCTCGTTCCACATTTCGAGCATCTTCTTGTCGTAGTAAGCCACGGCCTTCTTGGTGATGGCGGCGATGTCGGCATCGTCCTTCAAGTAGCCCAAGTGCTGGAGTTCGCCTATGATTTCGAGCACGGTTTCGGTGGTCCACACACTGCTTTCGCAGCCGGGGTATTCATACCATGGGAAACCGCCGTCGGCGCGCTGGAGCGTCTTCAGTGCATCCACGATTTTCTTGTGTTCGGCCGCCATCTTCTGCTCGTCGAAGAGTTCGATGAGTTTCGACATGCGCAGCGACTGGCGGTCGGCCTCGTTGATCCAGGGCGAAGCCAGCAAGTCGCCAATCTTCAGGTCGCCGTTCTTCTGGAGCATCGACACGAGCGTGCTGTCTTGCCCGTCGGCCATCCATTGCTTGATGGCAGGCTTGATAAGCGGGTTGCTCTTCGCCACACCCTGCGCCAGCACCTCGGCAAAGAGGTTGTGGGCGAGGCTGGTGGCGATGCGGTAGTTGGGCTCATAGATAGTGGGGAGCGCCGTAACGCAGTACCACACCGGATTGTCGCAATACTCCAGCGTCACGCGGCTCTCGCGTGGGAACTGAGGCATGGTGAGTGAGAAGTGAGGCTTGGCGGCGTCGACGAAGAACGGCTCGGTTTCGATCACGGGCGCAACGTCGCTCAGCACGGGGAACATCACCTGCTCGCCGTCGCCGAAGCGGGCATTGGCGGCCTTCACGCGGAAGCCCACGAATGGGATGGTGTCGGGCACGCTGAATTCCAAGCTCACCACCTCGGTGCCTTTCGCCTCAAGATTGCCACTGAAATTCTTGGTGGCCATCACCTGCTGGGTGCGAGGGTTGAAGATTTCGATGATGGCGGTGAATGCCGAGGCTTCGTCGGTGGCGTTCATCACGTTGGCCTTCAGTGTGGCCACGTCGCCGCTGCGCACGAAGCGAGGCAGCGCCGATTTCACCATGATAGGCTTCTGTGTGAGCACTTCCTTGGTGATGCGCTTGGTGAGCATATTGCTGGTGAAACCGATGGCCTGCATCACCCAAGTGGTGTTGAACTGCGGTGCTTCAAATTCCACCACCATGTCGCCACTGGTGTCGGTGGTGAGCATAGGCATCCACAGGGCAGTCTTCACGTCGGCTTCGCGCAGGGTGATATTTTCGAGTTGCTTTGCTGTGGCTTCCTCTTCTTCTTTGTCGAGAGATGCATTTTGCTTGCTCGCAGCGCCACGAAGCATAACCGCGTTGTCGGCCATGGCGCTTTCCTCCACTGCCAAGCCCTTCATTTCTACGGCTTGCGCCTTCATCATGGGGCGAGCCTCCACTGCGTAGTCACAGAGGGGGATGCCACCCAGGAAGAAGTCCATGTCGTAGAGGTTGAATTCGGGCAGGTCGGCATTGGCGCTCCTTCCTTTCACTTTGGCTCGGAAGGAGGCGTTGCTGTAGCGGCCGCTGCCGTAGCCTTGGGTGTAGAGCGTGAAGCGGTATTTTCCCAGATAGTCGGCATAGAGGCTCCAGGCGTTGCTGCTGAGGCTCTCGAGCGCCTTGTCGTACATTTCCAGCATCATTGCGCCCTGCACGCCTTGGCCGTTTTTGTCCACAAACTTCATGGTCCATTTCTCCTTCTCGCCGGGCACGAGTTTGTCGCGGAACGAGGTGAGTTTCACATCGAGCGTCTGCTTGTTGATGGCAGAGGCGAAATGGTGCTCGCAGCGGGTGTTTTTGTCTCGATACACGTTGTAGAACGTGATGTCGAGGTATTCGTCGGGCGCCGATGGGATGGCCATGGCGAAGTCGTGCAGGCCCTGCTTGTAGTGCATCCAGCCCTGCTTCACGATGCCCGCACGCGACGTGGCCACATAATAGATGTGGGATTCGGGTGCCGAAACGCCGATGGTGGCGTGTGCCACATTCTTCTCGTCGACGCGGTAAGATTCAGCAGGAATCCACATGGCCACGTCGGCGATGGGGGCAGTGCGGTCGGTTTTGCGGTAGATCACCACAGTGGCATCGGCTTTGATGTCGGGCTCGTCGGCCAGTTGCACGGTGATGGTGTATTGGCCCGAAGGCACGTCGCTGAAGTCGGCCTCGGGCTTATCGGTGCGGAACGAACTTGCCTTCACCACATTCTTCTTATCGTCTTTCAATGTGTAGGTGCAGAGCAGACTCTTGTCGGCCTCCTCGGTGGAATTGAACACCACTGGCAACTTCGCCATCTTGCTGTTTTCGTGGTTGAAATCGGTGATTTCGATGCTGCGACGGCGTCCCACCACGAAACTGTGGTAGGCTTCGCGCGATTCACCGGCGGCGGTGGTGAGTTTCGCGTTGAGGGTGAAACTGTGCCAGTTCCATGAGAATTTGCTCTCGGTGTCGCCAAAGATCTCGGCGGGATACTCGATGCTGAAGCGGCCCTCGGCGTCGGTCATTGCGGTGGTGTCGCAGAGTGTGGTGCCGTTGCTGTCGCGCAGGCGCCAGAACCAACTCCACTGCTGCTGCGAGAGCAGGAGGCGCACCTCGGCGTTGGCGATGGGCATGCCCGAATAGGTGGTGGCCACGCCGCTGATTTTCACGGGCTGCTTGCTCACGAAGTTGTGCTTTGCGTCGGGGAAGTCGATGGAGAAGGTGGGCGTTTTGTATTCGCTCACATTCACGTTGTGGCTGCCGTAGTAGCCTTTTCCCGAGCATCGCAGCGTCCATCGGCCATTCATGCGGTCGGTGGGAATCTCGAATTCGCCCTCAATGCGGCCAAAGGCGTCGGAATTGAGCGAGAGCGACTTCACCTCCTTGTAGTTGGCATCCATGAGTCGAATCACCACGTTTTCGCCCGAAGCCACCGTGCGTGAGTTCACGCCCACGCGGTAGAGCACGCCGGCAAACTTGATGGTTTCGCCCGGGCGGTAGATGCCCAGGTCGGTGTAGAACTTCATCGTCTTGTGAATATCGTCGCCGCCACCCTCGTAGAACTGGTGCAGTTTCACCTTTGGCGAATAGACGTCGGTGCCCTTGGTGAGCAGAATCTCATCGTCGATGATTTCGCTGGGGAGACTGAAAGAGCCATCGTCGGCTGTCACGCCCTTTGCGCTCTTGCCCTTCACGTTCACGCCCTTCAGCGGCGCGCCGGTGGTGCGGTCCACGGCAAAAATCTTCACCTCGGAGTTTTCGCAAGCCACGTTGAATGAAGTGATGTCGTAGATGGCGAGCAGTTTGCCGGTGTTGGCTTCTGAAGTGATGGTCTTTGTGCCGTTGCTGAATTCAGCCACCACCAAATACTGGCCGTGGGGCAGGGGTGAGAAGCGGGTGATTCTCTTCTCGTCGTAGAAGAAGGGGATGGCTCTGTCGATTTGCTCGTCGCAAGAAGCCACCAACTGGCACTTCTTGGTGTCGATGGTGGTGGTTTTTGCCTTCTTCAGCGCGTTGAGGTAGGCGTCGGTGATTTTGAAAATTTTCACCGTGTAGCGGTTCACGTTCTTCACCGAGCACGTCACCTTCAGCGAGTCGAGCGAATTGTGGGTGCCGTTGAAACTGATGTTCACATTCTTCGCCTCGATGTCGCTCACCTTGGTGCCCACGGCATAGGCGTAGAGGCCGCTGGGGAAGCGCTGCAGGTAGTCTTTGTAGGCCTTGTAGGCGGTGGCGTCGGTGGGCAGATTGGTCAGCAGCAAGCCCGAGTGCTCGCTGGTTTTGTATTGCTCGTAGAGGCTGAGTTTCTCGTCGGCATCGGCAGTCATACCCTTTCGGCAGAGGTAGGCAGGTGTGTGGCCGGCCTTGAGTAAATATTCGGTTTGCTCGGCTCTTTCCTCATGCGTGGCATTGCCCATTTCGTCTTTAGCGTTCAGCAGCACGTCGTAGAGCGTGGGCATGTAGAGGGCGCCGAGGTCGTCGAAGGTGAAGATGCTGCTGTAGGCCGTGATGGGGCACGAGCGCAGCGCGTCTTTGTCGGCAGTGGCGGCCGCCATCAGGGTTTTGATTTCGTCGTTGAAGTCGTCGCGTCCCCACTCGGTGTAGTCGGCAGGGCGCTCGCCTTCAGGTGTTTCGCGCACGTTGAAATGGGATTCGGCATAGGATTGAAACACCTGCGCCTTCAAGTAGAGCAAGAGCGCCTTGAAGTCGGCGCGCTTTTCCTTGGCCAGCACCTCGTCGATTTTCTTGACGATGGCGGGGAGATTTTCGTCGGAGATGTTGGCTTCGGCGATGCCGTAGCGCACGAGCGCGTCGATCATCTGCTGGCCGTTGTTGGCCCTCAGCGCCGCGGAGAGGTCGGCCTGCGCCTTCTTCGACACATCCTGCGGGAAGTCGAAGTCGGGGGCGGTGGTCTTCTTGCTAGCCGAGAGGCTCAGTGGGAGTAACGACATGATAAGCATGAGTGCAATGGTTGATAAACGTGAAATACTCATAGGATGTAAGTTTTTTATTCCTTGGCAAGTAGAGAGGATGGTTCTATTCTAAGGATAGTTTTTCTACGTGATAGAGATGCTGAGATCTCGTTGCTAAAAAAAAGGCAAATTTCCGTAGTATGTCATCATGAAGAATGAAATATTACGGAAATTTGGGGAGAATTTATGGTGAAAGTTAGTCGTTCGCCGGGATGGAAGCCCGCTGTTATGGCTGCACGGTTTCGATGCGCATCTGCTCGTTGCGCACGCTGTCGTGATAAGTGCTCACGGTGGTGTCGCCATCGTTGCCTACCACGATTTCGGTGCCGCCGAGTTGGCCGCCTGCCATCGTGCTCGAGCCATTGGTGCTGCCGTTCATCAGGTTAAACACCTGAATCATACCCACGATGCCAGCCACCATGGCTGCCATGTAGACGTAGGGGCGGAGGCGCACCCACATATTAGGCTTTTCCTTCACTTCTTCCACCTTGATTTCGGGCAGATTCGCTGTGAGGTTTTTAGCGAAATCGTTGAAGTAATTGTCGGGAGTTTTGAAGCCCGATTGCTTACCCAACTTGTTCAATATTTTGGATTCTTCTTGTTTCATAGCGCTTGTTTGAGTTTTGTAATAAGAAATGGTT
>JAUNCU010000279.1 GCA_030526455.1 Bacteroidales bacterium
CAGCCGCCGTCGGAGACGGCTTATTATGGTTAACTCCATGCAAGCGAGTGAATTGTGCAGCAATTCGCGAGCGCGGCTTGGAGATAAGAAACCACAAAGGAAAGAGCCTCGGAGAGGGTCGGTTATGGTAGTTGCCCGACTTCTCGGACATCCTCCCACCACAAAAAACACCCGAATAATCTTTGGTGAACAAAGAAAAAACCGCGTTCACCGAAATTTATTCGGGTATTTTCTTTATCGCTCGATTGCTTAATCTGCGAATAAATCGTTGATAGTGACTACATTGGTAAAATCGTCGCTATATTCGTTGTAAGTGAGTCCGCAGGTGGTTATCAACGTGCTGTGTATCACCGTTCGCTTGGGCAAGCGCTCCATGAGGAGGCGCTCACGGTTCATCAGTTTCTGGTGATATGCCTTAGTGATGGTAAAATCGTCGGCATAGAATTTCATCTCACACATGTTGAGCACATTGTCGTTGCGATTGATCAGCAAGTCGATTTGGGTGCCTTCGGTTTCGTCATCTCCTTTCAGTGCCCATGCCGACTGGGTGGAAATTACCCCCGACACGCCCAGTGCCTTCTTTATTTGCGCCACATGTGCCATGCACACCTCTTCAAACGCCACACCTCGCCAACTCACCACGCTTTGCGAAGCCTGATTCTTTAGCCAGAAGTCGGCATCGAGGCGGCTCTTTCCATTCACATATTTCTGGCAGAAAAAGCAGAATGGGTCGATGAGTTTATAGCACGTGGCACGTTTTCCTTTGCCGAATGGCACATATTCCATCACGAAGTCGCTGGCGATAAGGGCCTTGATTTTCGACGAAAAGCAACCACTGTCGTCCCAGCCAAAATGCTGGAGAATTTCGGCTCGCGTGTAACCCGAGTGCCGCGTTCCCAGGAAGTCGACGATGGCCATCATCACCTCCGGATTAGTGAACACCGAGGAAAACAGGCGACTGTACTCGTCACGAAGTTTCGGAGTATTGCCGAAGAAGAGTTTATCGATATTTTGTGGCAGGCTGTTTTTCGCCTCAAAGTAGCCCAGGTAATAGGGAATGCCACCGAGCATCATGTAACTCTGCACCACATCGTAGCGCGAAAGTTTCACCCCACGGCTGCGAAAGAACTGAGCACATTCACCGAGGGTGAATGGCGCAAGTTTAATCTCGTAAGTGGTGCGCCCATAGAGGCCACCGTGGTTGTTGATGAGTTTGTCTTGCACCCATGAATTGGCGCTGCCACACACCACGAGCATGAGATTGTGACGATGGCATGCCCATGTGTTCCAAAAACCCTCAAAAGCAGTGAGAAAGCCCGATTTTGGGGTATCCATCCAAGGGAGTTCATCGAAGAAGAGAAGCATGCGGCCGCCGTTGTCGATCGACTGAAGATACATTTCAAGCATAAAAAACGCCTCAAGCCACGAGTCGGGCACATGGCTTTTCTTCATGCCGTGCAGCAGCAGCGAGTGATAGAAATGCTTGAGTTGGTCGGCCATCAAGTTTTTCTTCCCCGATGCGTCCACTGGCGAAAGACCCGCATGGCGGAATGTGATTTTCCCGGCAAACACCTCGTCGACGAGGAAAGTCTTGCCCACACGCCTGCGGCCATATATCGCAACCAATTCAGCCCTACCGCTGTTATAAAGATTTTTCAGTTCGGCTATCTCTTTTTTTCTTCCGATGATTCCCATAAAAAATACCGTTATAATTTTCGGCAAATATAATAAAAATCCCGTTCACCGAAAATTATTCAAGCATTTTTTCTTCGGTAAACAAAGAAAAAAACCGCGTTCACCGAAATTTATTCGGGTGTTTTTTTGCTTTTGTGAGGGAGCATCGGAATCCTAACTCTTCGGCTTGAAAGTAGTAATTTTTGGCTAAAGGGGACAGTCCTAGGCTGTCAAGTTTGTTGATTACGAGTTTCTT
>JAUNCU010000079.1 GCA_030526455.1 Bacteroidales bacterium
TCAGAGAATCATACAGCAAAAGCCGTATCTCGTGGAGGAGTTCTATTAATCACATTGTCTGCCAACGGAATTCCAAAAGTTGGCGCTTTCGTATCGGCAGGGCTTGGGCTTGCTGACGCGATTTGGGGCATCGCATTTTATTTTTTTGGGGCTTTCTAGGGGGGGGGGAGGGCACTCGGGCGGCTCCTTCCTTGATGGTGGGGATTAGGCTTGCTTCGCTCGCCTTTTGGGCGCTGGCTCTTTAGGCTTCGCTCGCCTTTTGGGACTTAGCCGCTGACGCGGCTAACACGGGGGGCGCTTTGCTGGCCTTTCTTAGGCTTGCTTCGCTCGCCTTTTGGGTGAGGGGGTGGCTTTCTCTTTTTTCCTTTTCCCCTATCCATCTTTTCTGTAAATAAAAATCGGGGGTGGCGATTTATTTTTCGCCACCCCCGATTGGGGTTTCTAATCTTTATTTTCTTTTCCCTTTTTGGGGGAGATTAGTTTTTTGATTAGTTCTTTACGATTGTGCAGTGTGACTTGCCGTCGCAGATTGGGTAGAGTTTGATGGTGTAGTTGCCTGCTGCTTCGATTGGGAGGTTTTCACCGCCGTTGCGGAGTTCTGCAGGAGTGCCACCCCAGTTGATGTCCCAACCGCCGTTGGCGCGGAACTTGATTTCACCTGCCACGAGGTCGACTGTGATTTCCCAGCAACCGTCGGTCACGTTGTAGGTCATTGGGGTGTCGCCGTCCCATCCGTTTGGAGTAGCGCTACCAATGAGGCCGATGGTGGTGAGTTCGGTCACCTTCCAAGTCATGTCGCCGAGGTTCACGTTCATCATGTAGAATGCAGCGTGGTCGATGGTGCAGTTGTTTTCGCCTTCCTGAACGAGTGTGCCAGGAGCGCCTGCTGGATCTTGACCCCAGTCGCCATTCCAGTCGTTTTCGTTAGGACGGAACTTGAAGTCGCCATCGAGGTAAGCGTAACCTACGTATTCGCCAGTGGTGTTCACGTGCTTCAAAGGAATCACGCTGCCCCAGCCGGTGTTGTTGCCCACTTCGTAGATGTAGTCGGCGAAGTTGAGGGCGTCAACCTTCCAGGTGAATGCCATCATGTCGAAGGTAACCTTGTAGAACTTAGCGCCGTCAACTGCTGGCACCTTGAAGTTGCCACCCAGGTTGTTGCCTACGAATTTGCCTTCGTTTTCACCGTCGGCGCAGAGGCACTTGCTCCAGTCGCCGCCGATGCCGCTCTTAGGAGTAACCTTGAATTCGAGGTCGCCCGAAACGCTTTCAGCAGGAATCATGCAGGTGTAAACTGGGTTTTCGTATGGATCAGCGCCGCCGTTAGAGAGTTCGAAGTCGGTGTTGCTGTTGTTCCAGCCGTTGCAAGTACCGGTGATGTAGTATGCTTCTTCAATTTCGGGTGCTTCAGGAATTACCACGAGGGTAACAGCGCCAGCGTCGATGAGCACAGCCTGGCCATCTTTCTTGGCGTCGAGAAGCACGTGAGCAGTGAAGTTGCGTTCTACTGGACGAAGACCGTAGGTATCCTTCACCATAGTCTGGAGAGGAGCCTTAGCGTTTTCGAGCATACCGTCGACACCGCATGCGATTTCAGTGTTCACGATAGTGTTGATATCGGTAGGATTAGCGATGATGCGAGCATCAGCCAGTTCGTAGCCCTCTGGGAGAGCGTTTGCAGGCAGGTTGAAGATGCGGATTGCAAAATCCTCGGCGATGGTGCGAAGGTCGATCACATCAGCGGCTGCAGCAGCGTAGCCAGGGATAGTGACTGCATCTTCCTGTGGATACGATTGTGGGTCGTTCCAGTCCTTGAAGTCTTCGTTACATGCAGTGGTGAGCATGCCCACGAAAGCAAGGAGGAGATATAATGAAATCTTTTTCATTGTAGTTACTTCTTAATAACGGGTTAATTATTCAATTTTACCAGTGTCGGTGGTGAAGTTGAGGTACATCTTCTGGCCAGCGCTACCGCCTACGCGTTCTTGGTCGCCGCCCTTACCGCGGTAAGAGATCTTGTCGCCGTCGAGGCCAACGATGAATTCTGACTTCCACCAGTCGAAACCTGGAACCTTCACGTAAGCGCGAACACCGCCGTCCATCTGTGCGTCGTTGGCGAATGCTGGAGAGATGAACTCGCCATCGGCAGTAGCAGGTACTTCGAAGAGTGCCCATGCTTCTTTTTCGCTCCAGTCGGCAGCCTGGGTAACGGTACCCATGAGGTAAACTTCAGGCTTGTTGAAGGTAACGGTGTAGGTGAGGTCGCGACCATCGAGACCGATCTTCACGATCATGAGGTACCAGCCTGGGGTGCTAGAAGCGATGTTGCCGCCACCGTCGATGATTTCGTCGCCGAGTTCGCTAGCAGGATCGATAGTGATGCCACCGAAGCCCACTTCGCCGCCGTCCCATGCCTTAGCGGTGTTGAACTTGATACCGCTTTCGCCGATGTAAACGAGGTGCCAGAAGGTGTCGTCGGTTTCGTAAACAGGAGCCATAGCCACGCACTTGTCCCAATTCCAGCCGCAGAAGTCACCGATGAGGTAAACGTTTTCTGGGAGGAGCACTGGAGGCAATGCGAAGTTGAGTTCTACCTTGTTGAGGCTCACTACGTTGGATTTAATCTTGGTGAGAGGGAGTTCCACGCCGTTGGTAGTGTTGATCACTGCTTCAGCCTGGAAGTAAACAGGGATGTTCATTGGGAAATCGGCTTCGGTCTTGCCTTCGTCAACCATCATCTGAGTGAGGGCTGCTGCGATTTCTTGGGCATCGAGGTCGATTTTCGCAAGAGTAGACTTAGTTGAGAGTGTCACTGCGTTGCTCATGTCTTCCTTGGTAGAAACTGCCACGGTGTAGGTAGTGGCTGCGGGGAAGCCATAATCGGGCTGGCTGCAAGTGAGCACGATTGAAGACGAGTGAGCCAAATCCACTACGCTGTTGGCCACCGAGGGAGTGTTGAGCACGAAGGTGCTAGGCTTGGTGAGCGTAGGGTTTGAATCATTGTCGTCGCAGCATGCTGTGAACAGGCAAATGCTCATCAGCATGAGTAATGTAGACTTGATATATTTTTTCATTTTAGTAATCTCTTAAAATTGATTGATAATGTATCAAACGTTGATTATCCTCTCTCGGAATTACTTGTAACCGTCGTTTTGCTTGAGGTTCTTGTTAGCGATGAGGTCAGAAGTTGGGATAGCGAACACGTTGCGATAAGCGTCGAAGTCGCGGCCAGCGTATTCACCGCCCTTCCATTGCCAGTTGTAACCGGTCTTGCCGCCAAACTTGCCGAAGCGGATGAGTTGTGGACGTCGGAGGCCTTCGAAGTAGAATTCGCGGCTCCATTCAGCGAGAACGTCGTCGAGGGTTACATAGTCGAGGCGTACAGCGTTAGCGCGGTCGCGCAGGGTGTTCACGTATTCGCGAGCCTGTTGTTCCTTGCCCAGGTGCAAGTATGCTTCAGCGGCGTTGAGGTAAGCCTCAGCCTTGCGCATGAGCATCACGTGCATGTCGGGGTGAGTAACGTCGGCAGTAGCGCTACCGTCGGTGGTGAAGTTGTTGAACTTAGCCACAGCATAACCCTTCTTGAAGTTAGAAGAAGTGTTGTTGAGTTCGCGGCCGATGGTGTTGAACAGCGCGCGGTCGTCTTCAGCAGCGAAAGGCATGTCGTAAGAAGCGGTTTCGGTAGGGCAGTCGTCTACGTTCTTGAAGAACGCCTTGATGAGTTCAGGACGAGCGCGGTTACCGCCCCAAGCCTGACCACTGACACCGTTTACAGAACGCTTAGTTTCGTCGCTGTAGAATTCGTCGTAGCGGAGGTCGTGCATGTCGCCATCGTGAGTAGAAGCGATGAGGAAGAGCGATACACCCCAAGAAGCGGTGCGCATACCATCGGAAAGGATTGGGAAGATGGCTTCGTCGGCGGCGCTAGTCTTAGCGTTGTCGCCCATGAAGAGCATCTGGTAAGGAGAGAATTCCCAAGTTTCGGTGCTTTCAGCGCCTGAAGTAGGATCCTTGAGGGTAACTTCCTTAGAAGAAGCCACGGTGTTGAGTTTGTAGCCCGAAGCGATCACCTTTTCGGCATATTCAGCAGCCTTTTCCCATTGAGCCACGCCAGTGTGAGCCTCAGAGTTGAGGTAGAGGCGGCTCAGGAGCATCCAGGCAGCAGCCTTGTCGATGCGGCCCCAGCGAGCGTCGCCCTTGCGGTGAGGAGCAGCGTCGGCGAGCACGGTAGCAGATTCTTCGGTGGTTTCACCGAGGATAGCCTTACATTCGTCTTCGATAAACTTCTGAACGTCGGCAGCCGATGCTTGCAGAGGCTTTTCAGAAGATACTGCAGTTGCAAATGGGATGTTGCGATAAGCATCCATGAGCAAGAAGTATTGGAAGGCGCGGAGGAAGCGCACTTCAGCAGTCATGGTAGCATCGTGGCCTGCAAAGTCCTTGAGGTACTGGTTGCAGTAAGCGATACCCACGCAGAGGCGATAGTAGTAGCCACGGAGCATAGGGTGGCTGGCATCGTAAGTGTTGTAGCAGTAGGTGGGAACACCTTCGTCACCCCAACCGCAGTAAGCCTCGTCGGTGGTGAGTTCGTTACTGTTCCACATCTGGCGATAGAGGCCAGATGTACCGCCATCGATACCGTCAACGTCGCTGTCGCCGTCAGGACCGCCGTTACCGGCGAGGCCGAAGTTGGCGTAGCACTTGTTGAACAGATTTTCTGCGTCGACGGTGGTCTGCATGCTAGGATCGATAGGATTCACATGCAAGTCGTTGACACAAGAAGTCATGCCTGCAGAGAGCAAGAGTGCTGCGGCTGGCAGGATGTATTTTAATATCTTATTCATTGTGTTGTTGCTTTAATTATATAATGTATATGTTACGATTAGAAGGCGAGGCTCAAACCGAGGATGAGCGAGAATGGACGTGGATATACGCTGTTGTCGATACCGCCGAATACTTCAGGATCGATGCCTTTGTACTTGGTGAGGGTGAGAACATTGTTGACAGTAGCGTAGAAACGGCCACCGATGCCTTGGTAGTTGCCGCTCTTGAAGAGGTTCTGGAAAC
Source organism: Bacteroidales bacterium (assembly GCA_030526455.1). GTDB lineage: Bacteria > Bacteroidota > Bacteroidia > Bacteroidales > Muribaculaceae > Sodaliphilus. The sequence continues at coordinate 5,068 of JAUNCU010000079.1, forward strand.
TGTAACCTACGGTGATGTTGTCGATCTTCAGGAATGAAGCGTTCTGTACCCAGCGGTCGCTGAGGGTAGAGTAGGTGTCGTTGGTCTGCCATCCGTATTCTACAGAATATTTAGGACGGTTGTTGAAGTAGTTACCAGAAACTGATTCGAAGAGCGAGTTGGTGCTCACGTTACGATAGTCGCACATGCGATCGTTGAACACGTAGTTGCCGAGGTTGGCACGTAGGTTGAAACCGAAGTCCCAGTTCTTGTAGTCGAGGCGTGCGTTGAAGCCCATGGTCACAGGAGCGATAGGGCTCTTGTAGAAGTACTTGTCCTTTTCAGAGATAGTACCGTCGCCGTTGCGGTCAACGAATGCGCCTTCGATAGGCTTGCCGGCTTCGTCGTAGATTTGTTGATATACGTAGAACGAACTCATTGGGTGACCTACAGCGTGTGCCTGGCAGTTAACGCCAGTACCTGCAGAGATACCGCCTGTGGGCACGAAGTAGTCAGGATCGTCGTCGATAAGGTCGGTGATCTTGTTGTTGTTGTAGGTGAGGTTGTAGCCGAGAGTAAGAGCGAGGTCTTGGCTCTGGATGGCCTTGTAGTTGATGTTGAATTCGAAACCGTAGTTACGCATTGAACCGATGTTCTGGTTCACTTGGTTACGGAAGTTGCTCATAGCGGCAACTGCAGCGTAGTTGATCAGGTCGGTAGTCTTCTTGTAGTAGAAGTCGAGTGTACCGCTGATGCGGTTGTTGAGGAAACCGTAGTCGATACCCACGTTGGTGGTAGTGGTAGTTTCCCACTTCAGGTCGGGGTTGTAAGCGTTAGGACGAGCGAGATAGCCGTTGCCAGCCACGTCGTACCAACTGCCCTTCACACCGTTGCTCAGGCTGTAGTTAGCATAGTAACCGTAGTCGCCGATACCTTCCTGCTGACCAGTCTGACCCCAACCGAGACGAATCTTCATTTCGCTCACGTCGGCGTTGTCCTTGAGGAAGTCTTCGCCCTTGAGGCTCCAAGCAGCCACTGCCGATGGGAAGTAACCCCACTGGTGGTTCTTAGCGCCTGGGAGCCAGTTGAAACGAGAACTACCGTCGGCACGCATAGTGAAGGTGAGGTAGTACTTGTTGTCGTAGATGTAGTTCATACGTCCGAAGAACGAAACGAGGTAGTTTTCGGTGCGATAGCCCTTACCGTCGTTTTCGAGAGTGAGGAGGTGTTCCTTACCTGCTTCGGGGAGAGCCGAGTTGCTAGGCCAGTAGTTGCGGTACTCGCTGTTTTGCTTGCGCCAGAAGTGCTGCCATTCGTAACCGGCCATGATGTCGAAGTGATTCTTTTCGTTGAAGTCCTTGTAGTATTGAGCATACATGCTGAGGGTGCGGTTTTCCTTAGTACCTTCACTCCAGCCGAAGCTACCCCAGTAGTTAGCGAGGTTACAAGCGTTGTCTACATCGGTAGTTTGCTTACCGCCAGCGAAGTCGCCACCGAGAGTGAGGTGGAGGCGGAGGTCTTCAAAACCGTGCACCTTGTAGTCGAAGTCAGCGCTACCAGTGAATGAGTGGCTCTTAGCGCGGTCGTTCTTGAGCATGAGGATCGCAACAGGGTTGCGAGGAGCGTTGGTGTTGGTGATGGTAGGCCAGTTAGCGTCCTTCATGTCGGCTGCAGAAGAGAGCCATTCGTAGTAGCCACCGAAGTTTTCAAAACCAGGAGCCATCACAGGCTGAGTTGGGTCGAAACGCACAGCGTTGTTGATAGCGGCGCCATCAGCGTAGCGGTTCTTACCCCACATCCACTTAGCGTTGAGGTTCATCACCAGGTGGTCGTTGAAGAGCGATGGGTTGAGGTTCAAGGCCACGGTGTAGCGCTTGAAGTCAGAGGTCTTGAGGATACCTTGGTCGTTGGTGTAACCAGCAGAGAGGCGATAAGGAAGCACGCTGCCGAGCGAACCAGCCACCTGGATGTTGTGGTCTTGGCTCCAAGAGGTGCGGTAGATTTCGTTCTGCCAGTCGGTGTTAGCGTTGCCGAGTGCTGCGAGCGCATCTGCTTCGCGGTCGGTGCCTTTGAACACTTCCTTGATGTAGTCGCGATATTCGTCGCCAGTCATCACGTCGATGGTTTTCTTCTTAGTGTTCATAGTCACGCTACCGTTGTAAGAAACGCTAGGCTTCTGGCCGCGTTTACCCTTCTTGGTGGTGATGATGATAACACCGTTAGAACCACGAGAACCGTAGATGGCACAAGCCGATGCGTCCTTGAGCACGTTGAAACTCTCAATGTCTTGAGGGTTGATCATACCGAGGCCGTTGGGGAAACCCTTCACGCCTGAGTTGTCCAGGGGCACACCGTCGACCACGATCAGAGGGTCGTTGCTGGCGTTCAGAGAAGCGCCGCCACGGATACGGATAGTGGCGCTACCACCAGGAGTACCGCCGTTGCTAGTCACAGCCACACCGGCGATTTTACCTGCGAGCATGTCTTGAGCGCTCACTACCACACCCTTGTTCTTGGTGTCGGGTTTCAGCGCTGCCACACTACCGGTGAGGTCGCTTTTCTTTACTACACCGTAACCGATCACCACCACTTCGTTGAGAAGTTGGCTGTCGTCGGCCAGTGTCACTTGCACGTTGGGGGCAGCCACCACTTCTTGTGGTTGGCAACCTACGTAAGAAACTTGGAGCTTGGCTCCCTGCTGAACGTTTGAGAGCGTGAAGTTGCCATCGAAATCGGTAGTAGTACCGACAGTAGTGCCAACTACGCGCACTGAAGCGCCGATCACAGGTTCGCCAGTAGCGTCCTTAACATTACCGTTGACGGTAATTTGCGCAAAGGCACTGATGGAAATCATGATTCCCATCAGAAGGGTCAGAACTCGCAAAGGAATTCTAAAATTTACCTGCTTCATCATTTAAATAAGTTAAAGTTAAAGTTTATTTTGGTTTATATATTGTGTATGCTAATCTAATCTATTCAGGTCAACTGTCAAGTAGCACATGGTTTATGCCCTTCACGACAATGGCTAGCAAAGCAAATTAGCACTGCAAAAATACCTTTTTTTATATATAAGGAGTACACCTTTTTAATGCAAAATTAAGTTTTTTTTGTGCAATCGTTTGCACAATTCAAAAATTGGTTGTACTTTTGCATTGGATTGCTAACTAACTATTATATAACCAACACAAATTATTAACCTATTTCTTGCATCATAACACAAGGTTATAGGGCTGGAGGATCAATCCAGCCCTATAATTTTTGAGTTTTAACTCCACGATGCCGGTAATAGGGCGACCACCACAGCGAAGCACCGCAATCAGGGCTTCGGCCTCGAGTGGAACAAAGCAGCGCAGTGTTAGCCACCTTAATAGATATTAACACCTTTCAATATACTTTTTACCGCTATGGCCGAACAGAAAGTGATGACAATGAAAGATATAGCGAAGATGCTCAACGTGTCGGTCGCTACCGTATCGCGTGCGCTCAAAGACAGTCCCAACATCAGTCGCGAGCAGCGAGAGAAAATCCAGAAATTCGCCCGCGAGCACAATTATTACCCTAACGTTCTGGCCGAGCAACTGCGCCACACCCGCACCACACCCATCAAGATGATAGGCGTCATCATCCCCGAATTTGTGCACTACTACTTCTCCTCAGTGCTCAGCGGAATCGAAAAAGAAGCCAACCGCCTCGGCTACCGCATCATGGTGGCGCAGAGCGCCGAGCAATACGATAGAGAAGTGGAAATCTGCGAATCGTTTCTGCAGATGAAAGTGTGTGGCGTAATCGTGTCGCAAGCCAAAGACACAAAAAAATACGACCACTTCCACCGACTCATCGACAGCGGAGTGCCACTGGTGTTCTACGACCGCATTTGCGCCGACATCAACTGCAACCGCGTGGTGGTGGACGACTACATGGGCTCCTACAACGCCGTAGCCTACCTCATAGAGCGAGGCGCACGACGAGTGGCATACTTCGGCACCGACATGGACCTCGAAATAGGCAAAAACCGATATAACGGCTACGTCGACGCACTCCACAAGCACGGACTCAAAGTGGACGAGCAACTCGTGAAATTCTGCGACAGCGGCGCACAGGCCGAACTCGTGACCCCAGGCATCATCTCCATGCGAAACCGACCCGACGCCATCTTCACCGTCAACGACGACACCGCCATCGGCGTGCTACACACCGTAAAGCGCATGGGCTACCGAGTGCCCGACGACGTGATGATATGCGGATTCACCAACGGCATCCGAGCCGTATCATGCGATCCCATGCTCACCACCGTAGAGCAGCGAGGCGTAGAAGTAGGCCGCCAGGCAGTGCAGATACTAGTCGACCGCCTCAACGGCAACCACCCCATCGACCACGTAGAAAAACGCATCGTAAAAACCCGCCTAGTAGTAAGAGGCACCACCCGATAAAAAAGCAGGGAAGAAAATATCAATCAACCAGCAGAATCCTCGCCAACAGATTCTGCTGGTTGATGTTTTTTATCCAATTTTTTAACAGCAGCCTTTGATGTGGTAAAAATTAGAGTCAAAAACAATAAGCCATCATCCACTAAAAAATCATTATCATAAACACTTTCAACACGAGCAGATTGTAACACCATTTATAACAAAGGGACGGTTCTTTTGTTATAAAAAATATGTTAAAACGCTTGATTTCTCGCAGTATATTATATAAATTTGCACTGTTCATAAACCGTTTTATATTTCTGAATAACTATGCCACGCAAATCAAGAGAAAAAAGCGCCACGGGCGTTTACCACGTAATGCTTAGAGGCATCAATAAAGGGAATGTGTTTTTAGAAGAGATGGACTGCTTGAAATTTCTCAAAATTCTCAAGAGTGTTACTGCTCCTGTGGATTGCGAGGGGAAGCTGCTGCCACCATTCTGCGAAATCTACGCCTATTGCCTGATGACCAATCACATTCATTTGTTGATTGCCGAGAAGTCAGAATCCATCAGTTCGGTGATGAAGCGAATTTCGGTTGCTTATGTCGCATATTTCAACCGCCATCATGAGCGATTAGGTCCGCTTTTCCAAGACCGTTTCAGAAGTGAATGCGTAGGTAACCAAAAGTATTTCATGACATTGCTCCGGTATATCCATCAGAATCCCGTAGAGGCTAGTATAGTGGATTCAATTCCGCAGTATAGGTGGAGCAGTTGGCATGAATATAGTCCTGCCGTTGCTGAAGATAGGATATGCTCAAAGGAATGGCCGTTTGCCCCTGTGCCTTGGGAGGAAATGTGCGAAATCGTGAGCGATTGTAACCAGAAATATGAATGCAAATCCAAGATAAATAGCAGTAGAATGACTGATTCAATGGCGAGAACTCTGTTTCAGTCGATAAGTAGCGGCGTCGGTTTAGACGATATGACGATTGACGAAAAGGCTGAGATTGTGAAGAAGGCGATTGATGCTGGAATCGGGAAGCGGCAATTGGCTCGCGTTTCGGGAATGAATCTTGGCTCAATTGTGCACTTTTGCAAGAGAAAAAAGGGTGAATCGCCCGTAACTTTATAACAAAAGAACCGTCCCTTTGTTATAAAATGGGTTGTGGTTTTTAATTAAAATGATTGATTGTAAAAATATTTGTTTATATTATTTTATTAAAAATATTCAGATTGTAGATTTTATAACAAAAGAACCGTCCCTCTGTTATAAAGATTTTATATATGGTTTTTGGCGGTGATTTTTTTTGATTATTTATTACTTAAATGTATAGAAATTTATTATGAAGAAGATTGTTTTTTTTGGGCTGTTTTGGGCTCTTTTTTCTGTGAAGTGTTTTGCTTGGTATGAGGATGCGGCGGCGCTTAAGGCTGTTACTGCGCTGTTTCGCCAGTTGCCTAGTGTGCAGGATGATTTTGCTCGGCTTTCTGCTGGTGGGGCGTTGCATCCTGAGATGTATATGCCTTTAGATGTGGATGGCGACGGACGCTCTGAGATTTGGGTGCGTACGCATTCGTTTAAGGCGGGCATTCTTTATGCGGTGGCTCCTGATGGCGGGCTGGTGGCTCTGGCTGAGGATACTGAGGCTGAGGATGTGGTGATTAAGGGTAATCTTGTGACCATTGCCCGCGGTAAGCATGCCGACGTGAGCGAGGCGCGCCTGATTGCGATCAGCCGCAGCCAGGCTGTGGAGGCTGATTTCGTGGAGCAGCGCTCTTACGATGGCGCCACTGGAAAGGATGTGGTGCAGTACCTCACTCGCGATGGCAAGAAGGCGAGTGGCTCTCATACTCGCAATTTTTTCTCGGGTGTGAAGCCTGGCGCTGAATTCACTGAGCAGAGTATCGCCGAGGGCAACAGTTTCGAGATTCTGAATCGCCTGGGCGAGTTTGCCCAGATTCCCGACGATGTGACGGTGAGCGAGCATCCTATTTTTGTGTCGGCTGGTCCTTTTGCGAAGAATGTATTCTTTGGCATTAAGGATGGGGATGTGAAGGATCCGTCGGCCTACACGAAGATGATTTTCAAGCCTCATATTGGCGATGTGAAGTATTCCCACAAGGATGGGGATGGCGACTGGGTGTTTAAACTGAAGAATCCGGCGCTGGTGAAGAAGATGTTCCGCGGCTATCAGCCTTTAGAGGCTACGCCTATCATTGTGAAGGAATCGTGGCTGAAAGGCCACACTACGCTGCAGTTCAGCCGCTGGAAAGATGGCGAAAAGCGCGAGCAGGTGAAGGAGCAGTGGATGATTGATGCCGTGGAGAAGCACTATGGCCGCAAACTGAAATCGCTGCACTGGATTGCCGATGTGCCTACGGCTGAGCGCCATTTCTATGTGGCTGTGTTTGAGCACGAAGACATTAGCAAGGCGGGCAATTTCAATGCACTGGGTTCGCTGGTGTGCTTCGCTGAGGGCGAACTGGTTTCTTCGTTTGACTTCTGGGGCTCGTGCAAGGACGGCGAGGCTTTCTCGGTGTGGCGTGTGGACGACGATGGCGAGTTCATCTGGCCGGAGATTTCGCTGATGGTGGCGGGCAACGACGGCTTTGAGATCTACTTCCGTCATCCTGGCCCCGAAGGCGCTGTGCTTTACTGCGTGCGCGAGATTGGCAACCAGTTTATCAAGGTGTACGGCAATTCGCAGTACTGGGGCGGCAACTAAGACCCAGGGCTGAAATGCGGAAATAAAAATTGTGGGTGTGTCGCGAATTGCTGACACACCCACAATTTTTTAACGCGAGTTCGGGATAAGCAATACTGCGCTTTTTTAGAAAAAAATAACGAATC
>JAUNCU010000280.1 GCA_030526455.1 Bacteroidales bacterium
GGGTAGAAATTAGAGGTTGGAGGTGGGAGGTTAGAGGTTAGAGATCAGGTAATTAGATTAGTCGCTGACGCGACTAACACGGGGGAGGAAAATACTAGCAGCCGCAATTGGTTTTGCGGCTGCTGGTATTAAATGCTATAATATAATTGCGCTCTTTTTTTCTAGCCCAAAATCAAATTGATGAGGGCTGTTACGTCGCTCACGTTCACTTGGCCGTCTTCGTTGATGTCGCATACTGCGTCGGCGAATTCGGCTGTACCGAGGATTTTGTTGATCAAGGCTGTTACGTCGCTCACGTTTACTTCACCGTCGCCGTTCACGTCGCCTTTCTTGCCGGGTTCGGGACCTGGGGTCACGTTCTTGCCCATCTTGTAGACGGCCATACCGTTGTAGGCCTTGAAGGTGAAGATGGTGGCCACTTCTTCGCCGTTTTCTTCAGCCACATCGATGTTGAGGCAGTGCACGCGCAGACCGCCGTCGCTCACCTTGCCGAGGCTGTCGGCAGGAATTTGCCAGTACTTCTGCATGCCAGCGATGGCCATGCCTTCGCCCAACTCGCAGATGTTGGCCTGGCAGCCGCGGCCATTGCCGTCGTAGGCTGCACGGGCGTAAACGAGCATGTTGCGGCCGTCGATGGTGAATTCAGCCACACCGTTGGCAGTGAATTGAGGCTGCAATTCCGATGGCACTTCCTCGAAACTGTCGATCACCGAGGCGCTCACGTCGTAGAGCACGGGGGCGGTGTCGAAGTCGTCGATGTAGAAGAGGTCGCCGGCATAGAGCGATTCCTCGTCGGTGCCGAGCGCCATTTTCACGATAGGCGCGAGGCTGAAGCCCATCTTGGTTTCGGGATAGAACGATGTGAAGTCGATGAAGGTGTCGCCTTCAAAACCGCCCTCAAAAGTGTCGGCGCCCTGGTCGGCATGCCAGCGGTAGCAAGTGGCGCAGCCCGAGCCCGAGGTGTTGTTGCCCACGGTCATCACATTGCACTCGGCGCTCTCGCGAGTGATGTCGCCAATCACGTCGAGGTAGTCGGTACGCTCGAGTTTGTCGCCCTTAGTGAGGCGGTCGATGAGTGTGAGGGCGCCAGTTTCGGTATCCACCATGTAGAGCGGAATTTGAGTGGCGGCATTGCTAGTCATAGGAGCCACCCAGATGTGGCCAAAGTTGTCGCGACCAATGCTTGCCACGCCCAGGAAGGTGGTGTAAGGCGAGCCATTGAGGGTGAGGTCGAGGTCGGGCAGCGGAGTGCCGTTTTCCACATCAAAGCGGTGAATCACGGCTTGCTGGAGCGTGTCGGTACCCACAATCACCATTTTTTCTTCACTGCGAGCCACGTAGATCACGCCCTCGCACATCACAGCGGTGCGGGCACGCTGGTTGCACACCACCGAATTGGTGAACGACGTACCAGAGTGCACGCGGTCGAAGATCCATTTGTTCACGAGATTGAAACCATTCACGGGCTCATAGGTTTGCCCGTCGGTGGTGACTGCCATAGCGGCAATAGCCGAGAAGGCTGCCACGAGAAGCATAAGTAGATTTTTCTTCATATTCAAAAGGTTGCTTAGAAAGTTAATAGTAAATAATCTGCCCATAAAGTTACAAAAAATCTCAACAATAGCCATAACAAAGCCACATTTTTGCAAAAATCCCAGCCACCACCCCACCCCATCCACGGGACGAAAAGGGTACGGTGGATTTTTCATGGGGGCTGTTAAGATGCTTGATGTTGCTTTTGGTAGATAAGTTGAGGGGAGGCTGCGCAATCCCCTTGGGGATTGGATGTGTGTAGGCAGGTATGCAGCGGAGGCGCTGCGAAATGGAGCGAAGCGGAATGAAGCAGAGCCGGAGCGAACCTTTAGCTCGCTCGAACTTGTTCGGGCAAATGCCTGCACCCGA
>JAUNCU010000080.1 GCA_030526455.1 Bacteroidales bacterium
ATGTGTCGCTCGGTTTTATAGAGACGGAGTGGTTGTGCCTCAAAATGAAGCTCGCAGCAATGAATGGCTACTCCGGTATAAGAAAAAAGGTGGAAAATGTGTACTGCCTGATTTTATGGCTATTTATAATGAAGGACTGAAACATTCGGAAAACTATGCCATGAATCCTAATAATAATTCAGTGCATAGTAGTCCGTCTGCAATAAATTCAAACAACCAAACAGTTAATTCAAGCAATCAAGTTGTTAATAATATTACAGTAATTCAGCAAGTAGTATCACCACAGCAGAAAACACCTCCAAATGAGCAGCCTATTCCTGAATCAGCAAAAGTAGAGCCGAAGAAAGAGATTGCTAAAAAGGTGAAATCGGATGTGGATGAGAATATCCCAAACGCGAATTGCATAAACGAAAACACGTTTGCATGGATTTTTGCAAATGAAAACTACCAAGGCGTGGAACCTGTACCCAATGCAATAAATGATGGAATGGTGTTTGCTCTGTATTGCGAAAAGGTGTTAGGCTTGCCTTCCACAAACATTCATCTTGTGAAAGATGCCACCTACAACAATTTTAAGAGAGAGGTGAACTTGATGAAGCAAATATCTGAAGCCTATAAATCAGATGCTAATATTATCGTATACTATGCTGGCCATGGTTTGCCAGATGAGAGCTCAAAGAATGCGTTTTTGTTTCCTGTAGATGGAGATGGTTCGGATATGACCACTTGCTACAGCTTGAACGAACTGTACAAAACACTTGGAGAAATGCCTGCATCAAAAATTATAGTCTTGCTCGATGCTTGTTTCTCGGGTTCACAACGCGGAGATGGCATGCTTGCAAAGGCACGCGGTGTTGCCATCAAGGCAAAGGCAGCTTCTCCTGCAGGTAATATGGTTGTGCTGTCGGCTGCACAAGGTAATGAGACGGCTTACCCTTACAAAGAGAAACAACATGGCTTGTTCACTTATTTTTTGCTAAAAAAACTTCAAATGTCAAAAGGAATTGTGACTTTGGGTGAATTATTTGATTATGTAAAAGATAATGTAGTAAAGAAGTCGCTTGTAGTAAATGGTAAGCAACAAACCCCCTCTGCAATTGCATCATCTTTGGTATTTGATGCTTGGAGATCCTGGACTTTAGAATAAAGCCAATCATTAATCATTGATATTTCACCATCATGTTACGACTTCGATATCTTCTAATTACAGTTTTAGGGGTTTGCTGCATTTCAGTGAAAGCCCAGGATGCTGCTGTGAAATATAATCAATTTCAGAAGCAAGCTAAGCAGGAGTATGCTGAATTTCGGAAGAGGTGTAATGCTGAGTATGCTGAGTTTTTGAAGGAGGCTTGGGCGTGGTACAAGGCTGGGCCTGTTTTACCTAAGCCAAAGGATGAGACTGTGCCTCCTGTGGTGATGCCAGAGGAAGATATCCATAAGCCTATTGAGTCGAATCCTGTGCCCATTGACACTGTAGTGACGCCCATAATTGATGAGCCTGCTCCTCAGCCCAAGCCCGTTGCGCCCATTTATGAAAATCCAAATCCTGCTGAAGAATATTTACAATTCACATTCTTTGGCACCACTGGCAGGGTGCGCCTGCCGGCAGGAGGAAATAAGGCTGTAGGCTTATTAAAAAACCAGCCTTCGGGGCATCAATTGGCAAAAGCCTGGGAAATGCTGTCGAATGGCGATTATGACAATCTAATACGTGATTGCTTGGAACTGCGCATTCGTCACCAACTTTGCGACTGGGCTTATCTGCTGATGATACGTGAAATAGGAGAACAGTATTGTGGCGGGAACTCAAATGCAGCCACAATGCTCACAGCGTGGATTTTTTGCCAATCAGGCTACCAAATGCGCTTAGCCGATGCCAACGGGAAACTTTATCTACTTTTCGGGACCCAGCACCAAATCTATGAAATGCCATATTTCTATGCAGGGGGTGCTAAGTTTTATCCCTTGTTGCGCAAAGGTGAGGACTTGCCGTCGTCGGCGCAGATTTGTGAAGCGTCGTTCCCTGGGGAGCAGCCGCTATCGCTTTACGTTTCCAGTGCGCAGTCGCTTGCCGAGAAGTTGTCGGCAGAGCGTATCATTAAGTCGCAGCAAGCCTCAGCCACATCTCAGGTCAACGAAAACTTGCTGGAGTTCTATAGCACCTACCCCACGTCGATGATAGGGGAAAACGTATGCTCTCGCTGGGCAATGTATGCCAATACGCCTATGGCCGATAATGTGAAGCAGAAACTGTATCCACAATTGAGAAACGCGATTTCGGGCAAAACTGATTTGGAAGCGGCAAATGTGCTTCTCAACTGGGTTCAGGCAGGCTTCACCTATGGCTATGATGATAAAATATGGGGCGGTGATAGAGCCTTTTTCGCCGAGGAGACGCTCTACTATCCTTATTGCGATTGCGAGGACAGGAGTATTTTGTTTACAAGGCTTGTGCGCGATTTGCTGGGATTGAAATGCATTCTGGTTTATTATCCTGGTCATTTGGCCGCTGCAGTGCAATTTAAGGAACCTGTGAAGGGTGACTACATCAACCTTGACGGTCATCAATTCACTGTGACCGACCCTACCTACATTGGCGCTCCTGTGGGGCGCACAATGCCCAACATGGACAACAAGAAGGCCACGGTGATACTGCTGCAGTAGTATTTTTAGTTTTCGGATAGGCTTGGCTGTCCTTGCTCTGACGATAGCGGGATTATTGTTCGGTGGGGGTGGTGGCTGTGGCTACTACTTGCTCGTAGAAGATGTGGTCGGTTTTTAGGCGTTCTAGTGCTTTTTTTGATGCGCCTTGGTGTGATTCTTTTTTGCTGTAGCCTGTGGCGTCGGCGGCGTAGATGCCTCCGAGGAGCACTGCTGTGCGGAACACGGGGTTGTTTTCGGCGTCGCAGTAGGTGTCCACGAGTTCGTATTCAATGCCCACGTGGAATTTCTGTGTCCACTCTATGAGTCGGCTCTTGAAGTTTTTCTCGGTGTTGACTAGGCTCACGATGTCGATGTGCTCGCGTATGATTTTGTTTTCGATGAATTTCTGTGCCACGGCATATCCGCGGTCGAGGTAGATGGCGCCCACGAATGCCTCCACGGCATTGCCGGCGATGTAACTGTTGTGCGACGAGGAGTGTGACGATGCCTTCACGTGCTGCTCGAGGCGCAGGAGTTTGCCTATGCGGTTGAGGCTTTCGCGCTGCACGATTTTGGCTCGTGTGCTGGTGAGGAATCCTTCGTGCTTTTCGGGGTAGTGGTGGTAGAGATATGATGCCACCACGAGGTCGAGCACGGCGTCGCCGAGGTACTCGAGTCGCTCGTTGTTCACCCAGTTGCCTTGCTCGTCTTTCACGGGCTTTGAGCGGTGCACGAAAGCGAGTTTGTAGAGGTTGATGTCTTTTGGGTAGAATCCTGTGAGGTCATGTATAAATACATAAAGCCCCTTATCCTTGGAGGAAAGGAGCCTTATGAATGATATGATACCGTTAAACACGGGGATTTAACCTTTGTACTTCTTAACGATAATTGTAGCGTTATGACCACCGAAGCCGAAGGTGTTAGAAAGTGCTACGTCCACAGTGCGCTTTTGTGCCTTGCCAAAAGTGAAGTTGAGGTCGTAGTCGATCTTTTCGTCGCGGTCGTCGTCTTCGTGGTTGATAGTAGGAGGCACTACGTCGTCCTGTACAGCCTTCACGCAGAACATGGCTTCCATTGCGCCGGTGGCACCGAGCATGTGGCCGGTCATCGACTTGGTAGAAGAGATGTTGAGTTCGTAGGCGTGCTTGCCGAAGAGGTCGACGATGGCTTGTGATTCGCTAAGGTCGCCCACAGGAGTAGAAGTACCGTGCACGTTGATGTAGTCAACGTCGTCAACGCTGATACCAGCATCTTCAACCGCGCGCTTCATCACCAGGCGGGCGCCGAGGCCTTCGGGGTGAGTGGCGGTGATGTGATAAGCGTCGGCACTGGTGCCGCCACCAATCACTTCGGCGTAGATCTTGGCACCGCGAGCGAGGGCGTGTTCGAGTTCCTCGAAGATGAGGCACACACCACCTTCACCCATCACGAAGCCATCGCGCGATGCGCTGAATGGACGTGAAGCGGTTTCGGGGCTGTCGTTGCGGGTAGAGAGCGCGTGCATTGCATTGAAGCCACCCACGCCCACAGGGCAGATAGCGGCTTCGGCGCCACCGGTTACGATAGCCACAGCCTTGCCCAGACGAATCTGGTTGAAGGCGTCGATCATGCCGTTGGTTGACGATGCGCAAGCAGATACCACACCGTAGTTAGGACCGCGGAAACCATACTTGATGGAGATGCGGCCGGCTGCGATGTCGGCAATCATTGCGGGAATCAGGAATGGGCTGTACTTGGGGCCTTGTTCTTCGTGGGTAGCATAGTAGGCCACTTCCTGTTCGAAAGTGTGAATACCACCGATACCTGAAGAGAAGATCACGCCCACTTCGTCGCGGTCCACTTTTTCATCAAGAAGGTTGGCGTCTTCAATCGCTTGCTTGGCAGCAGCCAGGGCGTATTGAGTGTAGAGGTCGTTCTTCTTGAAGTCTCTGAGTTCCTTACGGTCGCCTTCAGCCACATAGAGTTCGGGCTTAAAGTCCTTCACCTCGCATGCGAACTGAGTTTTAAACAGGCTTGCGTCGAAATGAGTAATAGGTCCTGCACCGCTCACACCATTGAGGGCATTTTCCCATGTAGATGCTACATCGTTGCCCAGTGGAGTGATTGCTCCAAGACCTGTTACCACTACTCTTTTTAATTCCATGTATTAAATATTACGTAGCGGAAATGAAAAGATTATGCTTGTGCTTCTTCGATGAACTTGATAGCGTCGCCTACGGTTTGGATACCTTCAGACTTGTCATCTGGAATAGAGATGCCGAATTCCTTTTCGAATTCCATGATCAGTTCTACAGTGTCGAGTGAGTCAGCACCGAGGTCCTGTTGGAAAGTTGCTTCTGGGGTTACTTCTGCTTCGCTAACGCCTAACTTGTCAACGATGATAGCTTTTACTCTTTCGTTAATTTCAGACATAATGTTTAATTTTAAGAATGTTATTAATAACTGTTGTTTATTTTCTCACAAATTTTCGTGCAAAGTAAATAATTATTATCCAAATATTAAAGAAAAAAATCCATAAAGTGAGCGTTGTTGCGCTTTTTTAGTGATATTGTGCAATGAATATTGATATTTTTTCAAAAATTAACACTTTTTGCGCTCTCGCTGGTAAGTTTTTCTTTTTTACTGGTCGATAGTCCTACTTTTTAGCGGGCTTTGCGCCTTTTCTCGATTCGGCGGGCAGTGGCTGCACCTCGGCCTTGTTCATGTAGTAGTTGATGCGCACGATGCCGTTTTTGTAGCCCAGTGCCACTGCGGTACCGTTCTCGCTTTCAAACACATTGCCACCGGTGCTCACGAATCCGTTCTTGCCCATGTTGGCTCCCATGAGTGCCACGAGTTCGTCTTCGGTGCCGTCGGCATAAGAGATCACGGGGAAGTCGAAGCCCACCATGCGCACGGGTGTTTCTACATTGAAGGTCACCTGTCCGTCGGCGCCTTTCGATGCGATAGGACCGGCGAATGAGATGAGGGTGCCGCCCATTGCGAGTGCATCCTGGCCCACGTAGGCTTCGGCGTTGCGGGTGTCGATAGCCTGGAGGATAGCGCCCACGGTAGCGCCCTTAGCCACGGGCACGAAGCCTTGCTCGTTGAACATGCCCATGAGGTTCGACGCTGTGATGGCCACGTCGATGAAGCCTCGGGTTGCCACAGCCGAAGGGGTGCCGTTGGCGTGAGCGATTTTGGCGTTGCCCACAGGCTTGCCGTTGGCGTCGGCGAGGAAGTAAACGCCTTCCTTTTCACTCAGCAGGAAGCGGTCGGGGCACACGTCGATGATGTCGCGATACTTGATGGGCACCACCAGGTTGCCTTGAGCGTCGACCACACCGGCCTTGTCGCCCTTAGTCACCACGAAACCGCCCTTGCCGGTGGCAGAGTGCTGGTCGTAGCCGTCCTTCTTGATCTTTTCGGGCACTGCGAATGGGTTTTCCACCTCCTTGCCTTCCACGCTCAGGCAAATCACGGTGTCTTGCTTACTCATGTTCACCACAGGGAGCACACCCTTGTTGAAATTCTGGGTGAGCGGGCGATACATGGTAGAGTTGGTCTTGAAAGTTTCGGTGCCCATCTTGTTGATAAAGCAGATGTCGACGATGGAGTCGTTGTCGCGCTGCTTCATCACCACGGCGTGGTCTTCATACATGAATGGGTTGGCCTGGTCGTATTGTGCGGGGATCACGGTTTTGCCGTCGGTGTTGATGTAGCCGAATTTTGCGGTAGTGAAACGCGCAATCGCCAGTCCGCGGCAGAAGAGCGAGCATTCAGCCACGCTGTCGCTCAGTTCCTTCACCACCTCGCACTTGTCGTTGATGATGCTGATGGGTTTGCCCTTGAGGCTTGCGAGTGCATAGCCCTCGGCGCTAAATTCGGTGGCGCTGCCAAAGTGCTCCTTGTTGACGGGCGTTTTTGGGTCGGCCACATTATAATAGTCGAAGGTGCCTTCTTCGTTCATCACGAAATACATGTCGCCAATCACGGCCGAAGGCATGTTTTTGTAGGCGTCTTTCACCTTCACCTCTCCGGATTCGAGGTCGAGGATGCTCCACATTTTCGCTCCCTCGAGTTGCACAGGGAGGTACTTCATGGGGAAAGGATACGCTTCATCGGTTTTGGTGCCATTGCAAGCCACCATGAGCAGCAGCATGGCCACGGCCATCGCCGCTTTCAGTAAATTCTTCATATTGTAGTAAGTTGTGTTATTAGTTTTCTAAATTAAAATGCAAATCTACGAAAATTTTTCCACAATTTCGGCAAAGTGGCCCCGTAAGTTCAAAATCCAGCCCACTGGCGAAGCGGGGCGACGGCTCGCAAACTTGGGCTGCTACCATAACCGACCCTCTCCGAGGCTCTTTCCGTTGCAGTATCCTATCTCCAAGCCGCGCTCGCGAATTGCTACGCAATTCACTCGCTTGCATGGAGTTAACCATAATAAGCCGTCTCCGACGGCGGAGGGTGAATGCCTCGCGTTTTCACTATAGTCCTGCCCAATTTTTGAGTTTTCGGACAGGCAGGGGGGCGGTCAGTGCGATCGGTTGCGTCATCTCAACTGCTTGATGGCTTGCTTGATGATGCCGAGGGTGGAGGCGTCGTTGCTGAAAATGCTGTAGAGGCCTTGCTCTTCCTGGGCGGGGTCGCCGCAGAAGTCGTCCCACTCCTGCCACCAGAGGTGGGCGGGGCGGGCGTCGCCACTCCATGCCCAGAAGTTGCAGCCCGCGAGCATGCGGGTGGAGGTGAGGGTGCTGAGGATGAATTGGTAATACTGGTCGCGCGCCGTTGTCGCGCTGCCGGGGGTGAAGGAGAAGGCGTCGCGGTGGTAGCCAAATTCTTCCAGCACCAGCGGTTTGCCGTAGGGGCTGATGGCCTTGTGGTGGTCCTCAATGTAGCGGAGGCTCTTCTCGCACGCCACATCGACGGCCGAGAACACATTCTCGCGCGTCACCCATCGCCATGTGCAGGGCCATATGTGGATGTTGGCGTAGTCGATGTGCTCCGAAGCATGCACCATTTTCCACCAGTCGATATTCAGTTCAAATCCCACCAAGCCCTCGCTGCCAGTGCTCACGAGGTGGTTGGGGTCGATGCTCTTGATGATGCGCGCCGAGTTGATGAGAAATTCGCAAAACTCAGGCAGGGCGGCTTTGCTGAAAGCGCGGGGCTCGTTGGCGATTTGCCACGCCATGATGGCGGGCGAGAGGCGGTAGGGCTTGCCCGTGATGCTATTGGTGCGGCCCACGATGTGGCGTATGTGGCGGTAAAACATCGCCTTCGCCTCGTGGCTTGTGACGAATTGCTTCACATAATTCACATAGGCGTCGTAGCCGTCGATGCGCGGAATCACCGCCTACCCATAGCACGCCCACTCCAGGTAGGCCGAATAGCCGCCGCTCCACTCCCATGAATTGGTGAGATAGAACACGCCGCGCATTTCGCGCTTCTCCATCTCGGCGAGCAGAAAGTCGAGTCCGCGCAAGAGGGTGTCGTTGTACACGCCCGGCGCCGTTTGCAGCACTGGCTTGATGTGGGAGTCCAGCCCTTCGGGTCCTTCGGCGCCCACGAGGATGCGCAGGTTGTCGATGCCGAGTCGCTTGAGGTTGTCGAGTTCGCGCAGCAGTTGGGCACGGTTGCCTCCACGGCCTTCCGAAGCCATGATGGTGGCCTGCCACATATTGGCGCCCACGTATTTATATGGCTTGCCGTGGAGGGTGAACTGGCCGTTTTCCACCTTCACGAAGCCACTGCCCTGGGCCGAGGCAAAGGAAAGGGTGAGTATCAAAAGAGATAAGATATGTTTCATGTGGGTATGAGTTTTTTTCAGAGGAGAGCGTGTTAAGGAATTGTCAAAGGGGAGGGGTGCGCCGAAAAGCCTAAAGAGCCTCACTCCACCGGCACGCCGAAGGGCACGTGCTTGATGTAGTTCATTTCCTGCACGATGCGGTTGCGGCGGCGCAGCAGTTCGCCCGAGGGGTTTTTCGAGTCGCGCTTGAGCGGATTGGGCAGCGTGGCGGCGATGAGGGCGGCGTCGCGCTTGGTGAGTTGGTCGGGCTGCTTGTCGAAATTGATTTCCGCCACCGCCTTCACCCCGTAGATGCCGTCGCCCATCTCTACGGAGTTGAGATACACCTCCATGATGCGCTCCTTGCCCCAGATGTATTCAATCAGCACCGTGAAATAAGCCTCCAGACCTTTCCTGAGCCAACTGTGGCCAGGCCAGAGGAATACGTTCTTTGCGGTCTGCTGCGAGATGGTGCTGGCGCCGCGTTCCTTGCCGCCTCGAATGGCGGTGAGGCGCGCCTTGTAGATTTCCTCAAAGTCGAAACCCTTGTGCTTGAGGAATTGCGAGTCTTCGCTCGAAATCACCGCCAGCGGCATGTTTTCGCTCACGCGGTTGAGGTTCACCCACTGGTGTTCCATCCTGATGGAGCGCCCGTCGGCCACCTGCTCGGCAGCGCGGATAAACATGAGCGGCGTGTAATACACCGGCAGCCATTTCAAAATCACCACCGCAGCGATGGTGGAAACGAAGAAAAATATGATGGTAAACGTGATCCAGCGGAATATGCGACGTATGATGTACATAGTGTGTAGATGTGTATATATATAGTGTAGTCTGTCGAGGCACAAAGTTACCCACTTTCGCATTCACTCCCAAATTTTTCCCCACTTAAATATGGGGCGGCTGCATTATGAGGCGCGTGGACGCATGGAGGCTCCATTCCGAGGCAGTGCCTCGGAACACTGGACGGCTGCTGGGCGGGCGGGGCTTGGCTGCTGCTGGGCTTGGGCGGGGCGGATGAGGAGTGGGTGATAAAAAAAATAGCGGTTGCAATCGTGTGATTGCAACCGCTGTTGGTGGTGATCCGCGTGGGGTTCGAACCCACGACCCCATCCTTAAAAGGGATGTGCTCTACCTGCTGAGCTAGCGAATCTCCGTAAAAGCGATGCAAAATTAGTGCTTTTTTCTGAACTGTGCAAATTTTTCTTCAAAAAACATCGTGTTTTTCTGTTTTTCGGTGGTTTTTGCGCGATTTTCCTCTGCGTTTTGCGGTGCAAATGGGCAAGAATGGGGCTTTGGGGAAAAATATATGGTGCAATTTAGGGCTGGTTTCGGGAAAATTGCGTAATTTTGAACTTTCACATTATATATACGTATATTACACAATTATGAGCAACATCAAGAAAATCGTACTCACTGGCGGCCCTTGCGCTGGCAAGACCACCGCGTTAGTGAAAATTATAGAGCATTTCTCCAGCCGCGGCTACAAGGTGTTCACCGTGCCCGAAGTGCCCACCATCTTCCTGCAAGCCGGCATGGACTATCTCACTAAAAACAAAGCACTCTTCTACGAGGGCGAAAAGGCTACGCTTGAAATTCAGATGGCGATGGAACGCTCGTTTATGAAGATGGCTGAGCAGTGTGAAGAACCCACGGTGGTGATTTGCGACCGTGGCGCGCTCGACATCTCGGCTTATCTGCCACCCGAAATGTGGGAGGAAATCACAGGCCTGTGTGGCACCAATAGCACCGAACTGCGCGAATCTTACGACGCGGTGCTCCACCTGGTGTCGGCAGCCGACGGTGCCGAGCAGTTCTACAACACCACCAGCAACGAGGTGCGTACCGAAGGCCTCGAACTGGCCCGCACGCTCGACAAGAAGGTGATAGCCGCATGGGCGGGACATCCCCACCTGCGCGTGATCAACAACCACGAGGATTTCGACCACAAACTCCGCCGTGTGCTGCAGGAGATTTCGAGTGTGCTGGAATTGCCTCAGCCCATCGAGGAAAGCCGCAAATACATTGTGGAGGTGCAGGGCGAAGTGGATGGCGCCGTGACGAGCAAAATCACACAGACCTACCTGGTGGCGGAACCTGGCTGCGAGGTGCGTCTGCGCCGACGCGAGTGGCAGGGTAAGTCGTTCTACATCCACACCACCACGAAGCGTATTTCACAGAATGAGCAACTGGTGACCGAACGCCAAATCAGCAAAAACCTCTATACCTCGCTGCTGCAGCAGGCCGACCCTTATCGCCAAACGATAGAGAAAACGCGCTGCAGTTTCATCTGGAAGGGACAGTACTTCGAACTCGACACCTACAAGACGCCATGCGAGGGCCTCGTGATTCTCGAAACGAAGGACGTGGCCGAAGGCGAGGCTGTGAAGTTCCCGCCATTCCTGCGCGTGATGGAAGACATCACCGGCAACAAGAAATACTACAACTATTTCATGGCGCTGAAACATTGATTTTTCAGGAGTTAAGAAGTTGAAGAAGTTAAGACGATTGTCTTGGCTTTTGGAAACTTTTTCAGGAGTTAAGACGAATGCCTTGGCTTTTGGGAATTATATAAAATCGATTTTCTTGATATGATTGAGAAGTGTTTTATGGCGCTTTTGTGCGCTGTGGTTGCTGTGGGCATGTGGGCGCAGCCGTTGCCCGACCAGGTGATTAGCATCAATGGCATTACCACTCACTATGTGGCTGAGGGGCCTGTGGATGGGCCTGCCGCCATTATGGTGCATGGCAATGGCGGGTCGTATAAGGATATGGCTATCGCTGCCAAGGCGATGGCTGAGGCAGGCTACCGTGTCTACTCACTCGACTCGCGCGGACAGGGGCAGAACGCTCCGCTGGATGAATACCACTACTTCGACATGGCGCAGGATGTGGATGCCTTTATCGTAAAGCAGAATTTGCAGCAGCCTGTGGTGCTCGGCTTCAGCGATGGCGGCATCATTGCCATCTTGCTGGCGATGCTCCACCCCGAGCACGTGAAGGCTATCGCTACCTGTGGCGCTAATGTGCAGCCCGACGGCATCGTGCCTCAGGCCTATGCCGACTTCAAGCGATGGGTGGAAGAGGCGATGGAGCGCGGCGAGAAGATTCCGGCGCTCACCAAGATGATGCTCGACGAACCCACGCTCACCCCCGAGCAACTGCAAACCATCACGGTGCCGGCTCTGATCATGGCGGGCGATAACGACTTGATCACATTTGAACACACCATCCATATCCACAAAAATATTAAGGGCAGCAGCATGCTCATTCTCGGCAACGAAGACCATGGGTCGTATGTGATGCGAAGCAGCAAGGCTGCCGACCATTTTGTCACTTTCCTGAAAGGACTCTACGCAAAATGAGGTTGCCGTTTTGCGTCAAATGTGAGCATAATCACTACCAAATAGCACAAAATTCACTATCAAATCGAATAAAATGATGGGTCGCCTCGTGGCGGCTCACTTTGTTTTTGGGGGCTTATCACAAAAAACCACGTTGAAAATCAGTGGTGTAACTCATTAGTCACAGCGTGTGGTAAAAGAAATACCTCGCCCGCTACGTCATTTTTTAACGATATGGTAATCACTTTTTTCGTAATGGGTGTGATTATTTTCGCGGCGGGGTTAACTTTGCATCACAAACTTTAACCCCCCAATAGGATTGTTTCTCCATTCCGTTTCTATAAATTTTAATTAAGCCTTATGTTATACTAATATATAAAGAGAATCAATCTGTGTTTTTTTAGAGTAGTAGTTATCATCAACCGCTGGCAGCGATGCCCGCGG
>JAUNCU010000081.1 GCA_030526455.1 Bacteroidales bacterium
GTGCCTACGATGTTGTTTTTCTGGTCGTAGACGCTTACGGTGAGGTCGCGGCCGCTTCCTATGCCCAGCAGACGGTAATGCGACTGCTCTTTGCCGCCATTAACGGTGGCGGCTGTGCCGGTGATGTTGTTCTGATCTTTGATGTTGAGCACCATCACAAATTGCTCAGAGCCCACTTGTCCGGCCAGGCGAATTTTGTCGCGATTCGACAATTTCTGTTTGGCTTCGGGTTGAGGCTGAGGTGCTGCTTCAAAGTCGCCGCCCATCATTTCCTGCATGCGCTCAAATTCTTCGAATGGGTCGCTCGCCATCATTTCTTCCATCATCTGCTCCATGCGCTGCATTTCGGCCATGTGCATTCTCATGATGGAATCGGCTTCTTCGCCTGTGATTTCTTGCACTGTAATGCTTGGCTCCTGTGTCGAATCCACGGGCAGCGATGCGATATCTTCGCCATAGTTAATAGCGGGAGCCGATGTTTTTTTCACTGCATAGTAGCCCACCACAATCAGCCCTATCACGAGCACTACAGCCACGATGAGCGTCACCTTGTTGATGGCGTTTTTGCGCTGAGGCTCAATGTGGCGCGAGCGCTGCGTCGGTTCCTCGTAGGGTGGCGGAGTGGGGGAGTGGGCTGGCTCGCTTCCGATGAAGGGCGGTGGGGTAGCGGCTTCAGGCTCCTCTTCCCAGAATTTCTTGTCGTTGGGCTGAGGAGCGTGCACGGTGGGTGCGCCACAGGCGGGGCATTTCACCTCGCCCTCAGGCACTACGCATCCGCAACTGTTGCATATCTGGTTCATTTGCTGGTGGCTTTTTTCACATAATCCACAATGAGGTTGGCAGTGGCTTCATCGCCCAGGATACCGGCATTGATGCTCAGGTCGTAGGTTTCGGCCTCACCCCATTTCTTGTCGGTGTAGAAATTGTAGTAACTGGCGCGCATCTTGTTGGTTTTCTCGGCAAGCGCCTTGGCTTCCTTCTTGTTGGCGCAATCGCCGCGCTCCATGATGCGCTTCACACGGTCGGTCATCGAGGAGTGCAGGAAAATGCTGATTACCTTGCAGTGGTTGCGCAAGATGTAGTCGGCCGTGCGGCCCACGATCACGCACGAACTGCGGTCGGCAATCTGTGTAATCACCTCGCTTTGTGCGTGGTAGATGCTGTCTTCATTGATGGGCGCGTTGCTCATCAGGTAGGTGCCCGAGTTGAAGCCGAGCGTGAGCGAAATCATGCCCGAGAAGAACGAAGGCGATTTCTCATCTTTCGCTTCAAAAAATTCCTTCGCCACACCGCTCTGCTTGGCGGTTTCGATGAGCAACTCGCTGTCGTAGTAGGCGATACCGAGTTTTTCGGCCACCATCTTACCAATTTCTCGACCGCCGCATCCAAATTGGCGGCCTATCACTATTGCATAATTCTTGTTTCGCATATCTGTGGGGTAGTTATTTCTTTATTTGTTTTGGTTATAATCTAATTCTTCCATCACGCCATCGGTGGGTGTTTCCAGTTTGTTCACGTTGCTAATCTCGATTTCGGTGAAATGCAGTGCGCCATCCCTGAGCGAGGCCGCAACCGAGGTGCGTGTGGTTTTTCTTGCCACGGTCACCAGTTCAAATTCGCGCACGAAACGGGTTTTGCCTTTCGCCTTCTTAAACAGCGCCTTCTGCAACTGCTCGATGGCGGGCATCTTGTGCACGATGAAGTAGCGATACCCAATCTTCGCCACACCCATCATGTTGTCGCGCACGGGTTTGGGGTCATGCATCGGGTCGTGGGCTTCAATCTGGATGTTGTAGTTGCCGTCTGATTCGGGATAGACGAAGAGCGAAAACACATAGTGCTCATAGTCTTCGTCGTTGATGATGCTGAGCATGCGATTGATGGCATCGACGATGGGCGCCGTTTGCTCGTCGGCGTTCAGCACGAGGTTCTGCACCTGAAACTGGTCGGTCTTGCTGGGCAGAATGTGGCTTTCGGCTTGCGTATAGTAGCGTGTGAGAATCACTTCGCCCTCTTTAGCGAAGCCCATGGCCGCCGTGGCCAGTATCATCACAGTGAATAAGAATCGTCTCATCGTCATAGCGTCTAATTGTTGATGGTTCAAAATTAAAAATTTTTCTGCAAATGGCACCATATTTTTTATTAAACTTCACTAATTCTAGACGCTATTCCTTTACTTTGGTTTAAAAAAGGCGAAGAGCCAGCCCTGCGGTGAGGGAGGCTCTTCGCTGCCGAAATATTTTCTTTCGAAATATAATGCGAAGGGTTTATCCGAAGTTGTCGTAGTGAATCGACTCTGGATCCACGCCCAGCGCATAGAGCACGTCGTTCACGGTCTTGCTCATCATGGCGGGGCCACACATGTAGTATTCGCAATCTTCAGGCGCTTCGTGCTGGGCGAGATAGGTGTCGCGCAGCACGGGGGCCACAAAGCCTGCAGTGTATTTCACGCCAGCCTCGTCGGCCACAGGGTCGGGACGGTCGAGCGCCAGGTGGAAGTGGAAGTTGGGGAATTCCTTTTCAATCTCGAGGAAATCTTCAAGATAGAACACTTCGCTGAGCGAGCGAGCGCCGTAGAAGTAGTGCATTTCGCGGTCGCGGCACTGGAGCGTCTTGGTCATGTGCATGATTTGTGCGCGCAGTGGAGCCATACCCGCGCCACCGCCAATCCAAATCATCTCCTTCTTAGAGTCGAAGATAGGGTGGAAGTCGCCGTAAGGGCCACTCATGATCACCTTGTCGCCGGGCTTGAGGGTGAAGATGTAACTCGACGCGATGCCGGGCATCACATCCTGGAAGCCCACTTCGGGCTTGGGTTTGAATGGGGGTGTGGCAATGCGCACGGTGAGCATAAAGCGGTCGCCCTCAGCGGGATAGTTGGCCATCGAATAGGCGCGCACTGTGGCTTCGGTGTTCTTGCACTTGAGCGAGAACATGTCGAATTTCTCCCATGTGGGCAGGTATTCGCCCAGCGACTCCTTGTCGATGTCCTTGTCGTAACTCATCTCGTATTCAGGGATGCGAATCTGCGCGTAACTGCCTGGGATGAAGTCCATGTGGGCACCTTCAGGCAGCGCCACGATGAATTCCTTGATAAACGATGACACGAGTTTGTTGCTCACCACCGTACATTCATATTCCTTCACCTCAAGCACCGAGTCGGGCACTTGGATGCTCATGTTGTCCTTCACCTTCACTTGGCAGCCCAGGCGCCAGTGGGCCTGCTGCTCTTTGCGCGAGAAGTGCACCTTTTCGGTAGGCAGAATTTCGCCGCCGCCTTCCATCACCTGCACCTTGCACTGGCCGCAACTGCCCTTGCCGCCACAGGCGCTAGAGAGCATCACGCCGCCTTCGTGCAGTGTGCCCAGCAGCGATGAGCCGGTTTCCACCTCCAACTGGCGCTTACCACCATTGATGTCGATTTTCACTTTGCCCGAAGGCACCAGATAGCGTTTTGCCACCAAGAGCAAAACCACCAGCAGCAGCGTGATAATCAAAAACACGATAGCGCTGCTTGCAACTGTAATTCCTGTAGAATTTATCAGAACCATAATGATGACGTTTCGTTAAAGTTTAATACCCAGGAAACTCATGAAGGCGATGCCCATGAGGCCCGTAATAATAAATGTGATACCGATGCCGCGCAATGGCTTGGGCACATTGCTGTAGGCGAGTTTTTCGCGAATGGCTGCCAGGCCCACGATGGCCAGCACCCAGCCGATGCCCGAACCGGCGCCGTAGATGCTCGCTGTGAGCGCACTGCCGAAGTCTTTCTGCTGCATGAAGAGCGCACCGCCCAGGATGGCGCAGTTCACGGCAATCAGCGGCAGGAAGATGCCGAGCGAGTTGTAGAGGCTGGGCGAGAATTTCTCCACAGCCATTTCCACCAGTTGGGTGGCCGACGCAATCACTGCGATAAACATGATCAGCCCCAGGAAACTGAGGTCTACTTCGGCAAAGTCGGCGCTAAGCCATGACAGGGCGCCGGGCTGAAGCACATATTTGTCGAGCAGATAGTTGAGCGGCAGTGTCACCACCAGCATAAAAGTAACAGCCACGCCCAGACCGAAAGCGGTCTTCACATTCTTGGATACGGCCAGATAAGAGCACATACCCAGGAAGTAGGCGAATATCATGTTATCGACGAAAATCGATTTTACGAAAAGATTTAATTCTTCCATTTCTGTGTTGTGATACGTTATAGGGTGTTACTAATAAGGTTACTTCTCTTGGAGTTCTTTGTCGCGAGCGCGCTGAACCCATATCACGCAAGCCACCACGATGAGGGCCATAGGAGGCAGAATCATCAGGCCGTTGTCCATGTAGCCCGCGTCGTAGACGCATTGTGGAATCACCTTGTAGCCCATCAGCGAGCCCGAGCCGAGCAATTCGCGGAAGAAGCCCACAATCACCAGCACGATGCCGTAGCCCAAGCCGTTGCCGATGCCGTCGAGAAACGATGGCCAGGGCTTGTTGTGCATGGCAAATGCCTCAAGGCGTCCCATGAGAATACAGTTGGTGATAATCAGGCCTATGAACACCGAGAGTTTCTTGCTCACGTCGTAGTTGTAGGCCAGCAGGAATTGCTGCACCATAATCACGAGGGCAGCCACCACCACCAGTTGCACGATGATGCGGATGGTGGGAGGGATGGTGTTGCGAATCAGCGAGATGATCACATTGGCGAAGGCCAGCACGGCCATTACCGAGATGCTCATCACAATGGCGGGTTCCAGACTCACTGTTACCGCCAGCGTAGAGCAGATACCCAGCACCTGCACGAGCACAGGATTCTCTTTCGAGAATGGGTTGAATATGATTTCTTTACTTCTTTTTGATAACATAGTGCTCTGGTTTATTTAGTGGTTGAACCTTGAAGAGTTTTGAAGAAGGCGTCGTAGGGCTTGAGGCAGTCGTCCATCATGGCCGAAACGCCGCGGCTGGTGATGGTGGCGCCCGAGATGGCGTCGATGGTTTCGGCGCCCTTCAGGCTCTTCTGGCCTTTCTTCATCACTTCCACGCAGTTGAAGGCGCCAGCCATGTAGATGTGCTTGCCTTCAAATTTCTTCTGGAAGTCGTCTTCTGTGATTTTCGCGCCAAGGCCTGGGGTTTCGCCCTGGTGTGAGAAATTGGTGCCGTAGATGCTCTGTCCGTCGGCATTCACTGCCACGTAGCCCCAGATGGGACCCCACAGACCTGCACCATACACCGGGATGATGTATTTCACTTCATCTTTCACCTTGGCCACAAACACGGGGAGTTTTCTCTGAGCCTCCTTCATGTTCTTGCCCATGTCCACGCCGAAAGCCACGTTTTGGCTGCTGTCGGTCACCGCACCTTGCTCGTTCACAAGATATTCCTTCACGATGTAGGTTTCGTAGTCGGTGGCCACGGCCTCGTCGTTTTCGGGTTTCACGTTGATGGCGGCCAGTATTTGCTTACGGGTGTCGTTGTCGCGGTTGATGTCTTGCTGAGGCTTGAGTATCATGTAGATAAGCGCCAGCACTGCACCCACTATTATCACCATAATAGCGGAATACACGATTTGATAAGTGTTGCTGTTTTTGTTCATCGTCGTTTCCTCCTCTATTATTTAGTGTTTACTCGGTTGAGGCGGCGGCTGATGTTGCGGCTCACCACTATGTGGTCGATCAGTGGCGCGAATGCGTTCATCAGCAGCACGGCGAGCATTGCGCCTTCGGGATAACCGCCGTTATACACGCGAATCAAGATGGCCAGCACGCCGATGAGGAAGCCAAAGATGTATTGGCCTGCCTTGGTGCGTGCGCCGGTCACGGGGTCGGTGGCCATAAACACGGCCGCAAAGGCAAAACCGCCGTAGCAGATTTGTGCCAGCGGGTCGATCATCGATGCGGGATAGGTGGCGCTGGGGAATGCGTAGGCCACGCCAGCCATGGCAAGGCCGCCCGCAAACACGCTCAGCATCACGCGCCAAGAGGCGATGCCGGTGGCGAGCAGAATGGCGGCGCCAATGAGGATGGCCACCATCGAGGTTTCGCCGGGGCTACCAGCGATGCATCCCATGAAGGCGTCCATGGTGGAGATGTCGCCGCCCACCACGTCTTTGAGTTGGCCAAGGCTGTCGCCCACGTTAGTGGCCACCTGTCCCAGTGGTGTAGCGCCAGAGAATCCGTCGGCCACGGTGCCTTCGCCGAAGCCGAAGATGCCGTCGGTCTTCACGAATGCCTTGTCGCCGCTCATCCACGATGGATAACTGAAGAAGAGGAATGCGCGGGTGATGAGCGCCACATTAAATATATTCATGCCGGTGCCGCCAAACACCTCTTTTGCGAAAATCACCGCAAAGGCAGTGGCCACGGCGGTCATCCACAGCGGGGTGTTGATGGGCACGATGAGCGGAATGAGCATACCCGTTACGAGGAAGCCTTCCTGAATTTCCTTGTGATGAATCTGCGCGCCTATGAATTCGATACCCAGACCCACACCATAACTCACCACCAGCACGGGTAGCATGGCCAGGAAGCCAAACAGCAGCATGGTGCTCCACGCTGTTTCGGCTTGGCCTATGGCAAGGTAGTGCTGATAGCCCACGTTGTACATGCCGAAGATGAGGCATGGCAGCAGGGCGAGAATCACGGTGCTCATAGTGCGCTTCATGTCGTTCTGATCATGAATGTGCGCGCCCCCACGCGATGTGGTGTTGGGCGTGAACAAGAAGGTTTCAAAACCATCAAACACCGATTCGAGTTTGGCAAATTTGCCGCCCTCCTGGAACGATGGCTTCATCTTGTTCAGTAAGTTTCTTAAACCTTTCACTATTATGATATTCTTTCTTATGGTTAATACTCAGTTAGTTATTCCATTTCCTTACGCATGCGGTCGAGGCCTTCGCGCACGATGCGCTGCAATTCCAGTTTCGAGGTGCAGGCATATTCGGCGAGCGCGAAATCTTCGGGTGCCACTTCGTAGATGCCCAGTTGCTCCATCTTGTCGATGTCGAAGGCGATGATGGCCTTGATGAGGAACTCGGCGTAGATGTCCATGGGCAGCATGCGGTCGTATTCGCCGCTCATCACGATGGCGCGTTCGCCGCCGTTGATGCGGGCGTCCATCTTGTTTTGCTTTCTTCCGCCCAGCAGCCAGTGGGTGAAGTTTTTGTAGACGCTGAATTTCTTGGTGCTCAGCGAAGCCCAACCCATGAATTCGTCCTTGTTCAGCAGTTCGGGAATCACGCTGATGTGGCGGTAGGGAGCGCGGAGGAATCCGTCGGCGTCCACTTTAGCGCCACTGAGCACGTTGCCGCTGATGATGCGCACGCCCTCGCCGCCATTCTTGAGGTTGTCCTCAAGGAGCGATTGCACGGGGCAGCCCATGATGGCTTTCACGTAGTGTGGGGTTTCCACTTCCGAGCCGGTCACAGCCACCACGGTGTCGTGGCTTACCGAGCCTTCGGTGAAGAGTTCGCCTATGCGGGCAAGGGTCACGATGTCGAGGGTGATGATGGTTTCGCCTTTGTTCACTGGGGCGATGTTGGCAGCCTGCACACCGGCATTGCCGGCAGGGTGTGCGCCGCTGATCACCACCGTTTCGGCCCCGGGTGCTTCCACCTCTTCGCCCTCGCGGCAGCCAATGTACACGCAGCCGCTGGTGATGCTCTTGAGCACTTCCACGCCCTTAGCCACATATTTGCTGCTTTCGCCCATCACGAGCATGAGCGATGGCGCGAGGGGTGCCGAGTCGAAGCCGGTCACGAAGATGTCGCGGATTTCCACGTCGGGCTTGGGCACGATGTCGTAGGGGCGCTGGCGCATCATGGCCCACAGGCCCGATTCCAGCAGCACTTGCTTAGCATCGCATGCGCCCTGGTTGAATTTCTTTTTCTCGCCGCTGTTGTCGGCTTCGATCACGATCGACTCAATCTTGCGGCGGTCGCCACGGTTCACGGCCTTCACCACGCCCGATACTGGCGACACCACCTTTATGGCGTCGTAGTTCTTGTCGTGATACAGCACATCGCCGGCGGCCACTTTGTCGCCCACCTTCGCCTCCATGCGGGGGATGATGCCGGTGAAGTCGTCGGGCACCACGCCATAGCACTTGGCTGGGGCAGCCGCCACCACTTCGGCACCGGCTATCTCGCCGGCGAGGTTGAGGTCGTAGCCTTTTTTCAGTTTAATCAATGTTGCCATATAATTGATGTTATTACTTAGTTGTCGGTTGGTTTCAATATGCAAAGTTAAGGTTTTTTTATTATTTATAATGTATCATCGTGTCATAAAATTGCCTTCATGTGCTGCAGGCGTGGGCTATCTGTCTGATTATTTGGTATTACCACCGTGTTTTGCACCGTCCTTTTTCGCGATTTCGAGCGCCGCGCATTTTTGCGAGAAAAAAAATGATAAAAAATAAGGTAAAAATGCTCGTTTCGCTTTCATTATTGAATATTTTGTAATAAATTTGCCATGAATTAGGGGAATAATATGCCATCTTAGAACGGTGCTCAGCGAGCATTCTTCTTTAAAATGGTGAGCATTAGTGCGATAGCACATTACGCCTGCTAATTAACCAACTCCTCGTGGGGGGAGTGTGAGATGTGAAACAACTATAGATTTTTATATTAACTATTTAATTTATTAATTTTTAACTATTTTTTAAAATTTATGGAAGCAACAAAGCAAAACGCTCAGCAGCCAAAACCACAGGCTCCTGTTGCTAAGAAAGCTAACAACGGTGTTAGCAGTAATGTAGGTGGCATCAAGAATGCTTTTGTCGTAATCTTAATCTGCTTCGTGATCGCAGAATGTTTCTACATGTTCGGATTGGGTAGCTTCTTCGAATACAGCGACGGCAACACTTATGCATCTCACTTCTTCGCTCCTACTAAGGAAGAAGGTGTAACCAGCAACCCAACTAACCTTCTTGGTACCATGTACCTCGGTGGTTTCGTTGTGCCTTTCATCCTCACTTGCCTTCTCTCAGTTCTCACCCTCACTGTAGAACGCTTCATCGCTCTCGGTAAGGCCGCTGGTAAGGGCAACCAAACTAAGTTCGTTGCTGAAGTTAAGAAGGCTCTCAACGAAAAGAACGTTGCTAAGGCTGAAGAACTCTGCAAGAAGCAACAAGGTACTGTTGGCGCTATCGTGTTCTCTACTCTCGCTAAGTACAAAGAGATGGAAGCTAACACTGAACTTCCAAAGGAACAAAAGCTTGCTGTTATCCAACAACAACTCGAAGAAGCAACTGCTCTCGAAATGCCTTCACTGCAGCAGAACCTTCCTATCCTCGCAACTATGACTACTCTCGGTACCCTCCTCGGTCTGTTCGGTACAGTTGTGGGTATGATCAAGTCATTCCAGGCTCTTGGTAACGCTGGTGCTCCTGACTCTGCAGAACTCTAAGGGTATCTCTGAAGCACTTGTGAACACTGCATCGGGTATCTTGACTGCAGTATTCGCTCTCGTTTCTTACAACTACTTTACTAACAAGATTGACAACCTCACTTACGCTGTTGACGAACTCGGTTTCGCTATCGTTAACGCTTACGCTGCTAACCACGCTAAATAATTACCGGCAAGGTAACAGTGAGATTTATCAATTTTAAAAAAGAAAAAAAGTAAAAGTAAAAAACAATGGGAAAAGTCAAAGTTAAGAAAAAAGACCCACGTATCGACATGACCGCTATGTCGGACGTTACCGTTCTTCTGCTGACTTTCTTCATGTTGACATCTACCTTCCTTCAGGAAGAACCAGTTAAGGTAATCACTCCAGCTTCAGTTTCTGAAGACATGGTACCTGAACAGAAATTGATTACTGTGCTGGTGAGCCAGAACGAACACGATGGACACGGACAAGTGTACATGGAAATCGTGGGCGCTTCTAAGAAAGACGATGCTGACTCAGCGTTCACTACCGAGAACGTGAAGAAGCAAGTCCTCCAAATCATGGCTCAAAAGCACAACATCCAATTCACTGCACAAAACTATGCTGACTTCGCCAAGCTCAACGCTTTCGGTCACCCAATCGCTGACCTGAAGAAGTGGCTCGACCTTCCAGTAAACGAACGTGCAGAAGCCCTCAAAGAGAGCCCTGGTATTCCTATCGCAATGACCAACTACGGTGGCGAATTGACCGAATTCCAGGAATGGATTCGCGCTTGTGCAGAAGTGTTCTCTCAGCGTGAAGATGCAACTGAAGACATAAGAAGTGGTAAGGCTATCGCCATCAAGGCCGATGCTAATACTCCTTACCGTATGGTTGAAATCGTTATGAACAACTTGCAGTCTATCAAGCGTAACAAGTTTACATTGATGACTTCACTTAAAACCGCTAAAGATTAAAGTAATATGGGAAAGAAAAATTTAAGTCACCAGAAAAAATTTGAGACCCGTATCGACTTTACTCCTATGGTTGATATGAACATGTTGTTGATCACATTCTTTATGTTGTGTACCACCATGTTGAAGTCTCAAACATTGAAGATTGCTCTCCCTTCTAATAGTAACGAAGCAAAGCAGGAAAAGAACCAAAACCAGGCTGCTGAATCTCAGGCATTCACTATCATCCTCGATGGTAAGGAAGAAGAGAAGGACGGCAACTATTCTTCTACTGCTGCTAACTCTAAGTTCTACTATTATGAAGGTAAACTCGATCCTGCTCAGGCTGCTACCCAACTCGTAGAAGCCAAGGGTATTGGTGTGAAGGGAACTAAGGACACCAACTTCCTCACCGCTATTCTCCAAAAGAAGAACGCTAAGGCGCTCAAGGAAATCGGCGAACTCAAGAAGCAATGGGAAACCAACAAGTTCTCTAACGACGACGCTCAAAACGACGCTATCTATCAGCAAAAGGCTACCGAAGTGCTCGCTAAGTTTAATGCCGCTCACGAAACTCCTATCGTGATGATTAAGCCTACTAGCCGCGCTAGCTATGCCGATGTGATCGCAGTGCTCGACCAGATGCAAATCAACAGCATCGGTACCTTCCAGATCGAAACTCTCTCTAAGGATGATTCTACTGCATTGGCTGCAAAGGGTATTCAATTGCCTCCAGTACAAAGCGCTAAGAAATAATGATGTGGATTTATTAATATTTAAACAAAGAAGATTATGGCAAATAGTGTAGATCTTACATCAAAAGAATGGTGCGACCTTATATTTGAAGGTAAAAACAAGGATTTCGGTGCATACGTAATGCGCCAGACTTCCGCTAAGCGCCACAACGTAGCGTTCATGTGGATTATCTTAGGCTTTATCGCTTGCATCGCACTCTACTTCGGTGTTTCTAAATATCTCGACATGAAGGCAGAAGAGGCTCGTGAAGCACTTCTGAAACAACAACAGGAAACTATTGTTAACCAAATGTCGGAAGAAGAATCAGAAGAAGAAGAGGTAGAAGATATCAAGCAAGAAGAACAGCAAGAACCAGAAGAGGTTCAGGAAGCTCAACAACAGGTAACAGAACTTGCTATCGTTCCTGACGAAAAAGTAACTCAACCACCTCAATTGACTACTGAAACTCAGAAAAACGAAGCCGACATCTCTGCTCAAAACGTAGAAGGTCAGCTCGGTGGTCTTGTTTCTGACATCAAGCCTCAAGAAGCTCCTAAGCCAGTGGCTGTCGTAGAACAGAAAGTACAGGTGGAAGCACCTAAGGTTGAAGAAAACAAGGTATTTACCTCTGTAGAACAGATGCCTCAGTTCCCTGGTGGCGACGCTGCTCTGCTGAAGTATATCGGTTCTCACCTCCAGTATCCTCCTATGGCTCAGGAACAAGGTATCCAAGGTAAGTGTATCCTCCAATTCGTTGTTACCAAGACCGGTAGCGTAGGTGAAGTGAAGGTAGTTCGCTCACTCAGCCCCGACTGTGATAACGAAGCTAAGCGTGTAGTTAAGGGCCTGCCTAAGTTTACCCCAGGTAAGCAAAACGGTCAGCCAGTTAACGTATGGTACACCCTCCCAGTTACCTTCAAGCTCCAGAACTAATATAGTTCATCCTCTCGCATAATTCCCACAAGGGATTATATACTAATTAAAAGCCGCAAGCATAACCGCTTGCGGCTTTTTTCGTGCATATACCCCAGCCGGAAAAGGAAGACGAGCAAATATCAGATT
>JAUNCU010000281.1 GCA_030526455.1 Bacteroidales bacterium
TCGACGCGAGCAAGCACGTGCTGGCCGATGTCGCAGGATCTGTCGTCGAGGTGACCGAGCAACTCGTGAGTCGCTTGGGCGACGAGGTCCTGACCCGCGTGCTTGAACTCGTCCCGGACGAGTGGCTCGAGCCGATGGTCCTCACCGACGACCCCCGCCAGATCCGCCGGATCTATCTCGAGCATCTCATCGCACGGCGAGACGCGGCCCGCGTGTGGACGAAGGCGCTGCCATTGATCCTCGCACCTCACATGTGCCATTGCAGTTTGAACACGCTATGAGCCAGGTGACCTTCAACATCAAGACCAGCGATGGTGCTGATAAAGTTGATCTGACCAATGTTCAAATCTCTATTGCCGACATTTTGACCCAAGGCACCATCGATGTGGCCGATGGAAGCATCACTCCTACTACCGATAAGGACGCACTCACTGAGATGAAGGCTGTGGTGATTCCTCAATCGCTCACCGATAAAGTGATGAAGATCACTCTCGAGAAAGGTGCTACCTACAAACTGAATCTCACCAGTTGTGTCACCACTACCCAAGATGACGATGGCAACGATGTGGAGACACCAATCACCGAATGGGAACGCGGCAAGAGCTACACCTACAACATCACCGTTGTGAAGGAGGCTATCTTGTTCAAAGCGCTGATCAAGGAGTGGGAAGAAACCACAGGCAGCGGCAATGCCGAACTGGAATGGGATTAACAGTGGACAGTTGACATTTTTTGAAAAACTGAAATGATTTTGAGACTCAATAATATAAATGGCAAATGGCTGAGCAAAGGCGCTATGCTGACGATGGTCTGCGGACTGTCGTTGGCATCGTGCCAAGATCAGCTGGAACTGCAAACCGATACTCCCGACGGCAATGAACCCTTTGTGGGCGAAATGATTCAGTTTGCTGCTGGCACCACAGCCAACAGCATCACTTCGCGCGCCGAAACTGCTCCACAGGGCGAGGGCGACGAAGGTATTTCGGTCACTCCGGGTAAAACCTACTACATGCCTAAGGATTACCGCTTTGTGTGCCGTATGTTCTACAAAGCCAAGGCCAATAGCGACGAGTTCGACTACGAAGGCGGAACCGACGTCACCGCTTGGCTCAAGGTCGATGACAAAGGTTTGGGCAACTCGCTCTACTGGAACAACGGCTACAATGCAGCAAGCGGCACTGACGACTATGGTAATGATAAAAACAGCACGCACTTCTATTGGCAGAACCGAAAGGAGCACGCCTTTCTGGCTTGGTTCGACCTGAACAAAGCCACCAGCAATCGCTACAGTTCGGAGCAGAAGAAGGGCTGGCTGAAGTTCTACCCCGAAGACTATATTTACGAGAAGCATACCGGCGAATTTGATACCTCGTGGAGATTATCGTACTATGGCATGTATGGTACCAACGTGAAGTTTGAGTCGCCTGAAGACTTCCGCTACTGGCTCGAAACCGTTGACCCAAAAACCAAAAATAAGAACTATGCTTCGATAGCAGGCAAGGTGCCCGAAGGAATAGAGGACAGCGAATTCGACAATGGCGTAGAATACAAGGAAAAATATCTTGTTGTTAAATTTCATTATCATCAAAACTTTGGCAAAAAAATAATCGACTCGCTTCATTACGTCAACCAATGGCTCCGTTATCAGTTGTATGGCGGTGCCACCGAACTCGACAAAAATAACTTCCCCAGTGATAGGTATTACACAACCACCAGTGGCGGTTTTCCCTATAAGGTGCGAGAGCGCGAAACCAACAAATGTGTAGCACGCATCAAGTACGACAAGGCCGACCCCCAGAACACCGCCAAATGGAAGTATCTGGATGTGGATGATGACGGATATATTAAGTATCGCGAAGACACG
>JAUNCU010000082.1:0-2784 GCA_030526455.1 Bacteroidales bacterium
AATCATTGATAATCAATGTGCATTTTTAAAATATCAAAACAGCGCGGAAAACAGGTGAATTTCCTATTTTGGAGGCGTGTTCTTTGAATTTTGCCTCCCCCGCACACACACTCTCTTTGGGGCTCTACGTTGGTGAGTGTAGGCTTGGAGAGAGGGCTGATGGGATTATTCGAATACCACGGAAATCATGTAGGTGGATTCTACTGCTTTGCCGCCGTTTTTGCGGCAGGGGAAGAAGTTGGGGAGCATTTTCACTACGCGCACGGCTTCGGCGTCGCAGGCTTTGCTGAGTTTTTTCTTCACTTTCACTTTGCCCACTGAGCCGTCGGGCATGATTTGGGCTTGAACCTTTACTTTGCCTTTCTTGCCGTCGGCGGGCTGCTTGAGGTTTTCGCGGATGAATTTCTGGAGGGCTTCGTCGCCGCCGCGGAATTGGCATTCGGTGTCCACGTAGGCCACGTCGCCCATGAGCACCATTTCTTGGCGCTGGCGCTGCTGGCGTTGCTTGGCCTCTTCTCTCAACTTGGCCTCTTCGATGAGCATGACGTCGCCGCGTGGGATGGGTGCCACGGTGTCGCACACCTGGGCGGCGTTGCTACAGCAGGTGGATTGCGCCTGTGCTTCGGGAGCCACTGCCACAAATGCGCCCGCCATCATGCCGGCGAGGGCGATGGTCTGTCCGGCGCGTCGGCGCAGGCTCAATTGCTCTTCGAGATAGCGCACTTCGGCTTCACACTTTGGGCAGGTGCCTGCGCATTCGCCCTTGTGGGTGCATTCGCTGGTGATGTACTCGATATCGTTGGCGCGAGCAATTTCGCGGCGAATGTCTTTCAAAATCTTACAGGTTCGTTTTCCTCTTACCATAATGAGATTCTAATTATATTAGGGTTAATATTAATTGTTTACCAAGTGGGGGCTTGACCGAGGTCGTGCTTAGCGGTCACGAATTTTGTGCCGTTGAAGTTGAAATAACTACCGTATCCCGTGAGGCGCACCACCGAGCAGTGGAATCCGTCGGTGTTGAAGGTGATGGTGTAGTCGCCGCCCAGGATT
Organism: Bacteroidales bacterium; assembly: GCA_030526455.1. Classification (GTDB taxonomy): domain Bacteria; phylum Bacteroidota; class Bacteroidia; order Bacteroidales; family Muribaculaceae; genus Sodaliphilus. The sequence continues at coordinate 1,054 of JAUNCU010000082.1, forward strand.
GAAGTGATGGGGGTGGCCACGGCGCGGTCGAGCGTGAGGGTGTAGGTTTCGGGGTTGTAGTCGTAGAATTTCACGTTAGTGAGATTGTAGACGAAGCCCACCAGTGTGTGGCCGTTGGCACGAGGCCATACGGCGGCTTGCAGACGGTTGTCGCCCGCGGTGAGGAAGGCGCAGGTGTCGTTGATGGCCGCCATCTGCTTCTTGGAGGGGTTTTGTGCGATGTCCATCATCTCGGCGGCGCCCGCCAGATTACTGTGCTTGGTGAGATAGGCCGTCATCAGGCAGGTCACCACGTTGTCGGTAGTGGGTTCCACCATGATGGTTTCGGCCAGAGCGGCTTTCTTGGGCGCCTTCTTCGCGCCCTTCTTCTGAGCAAAAGCAGCGCCAAAAACGAAGATGGCAGCCGCAAAAAGTAAAATATATTTCTTCATAAATTTTAAGTTACAGAGTGGATGAGTTACTGAGTGGCTAAGTGGCTGAGTTACTGAGTTACTGATAACTTCTTAACTCCTAAAAATTCATAACTTCTTAACTCCTAAAAAAACTATTTCCTCTTCCCCAATTTCTTCAGCAGTCGCTCTATGCGCTTGTGGCTTTGCACGAGGCGGCCCCAGGGGATGCGGCCGTTTTTCACGTTCTTCACTATCATCTCCACCAGGCGGAAGGGGCGGTCGGGCTCAAAGCCGGTGTTGATGTTGTTGCCCACGCACAGGAGGTCGCAGCCGGCGTTGATGGCGAGCACCAGGGCATTCTCGATGTCGTATTTCTTGATGATGCCCTCCATATACATGTCGTCGCTCACCACCACCCCGTCGTAGCCCAGTTGCTTGCGCAGCACGCCGTCGATGGTTTTGCGCGAGAGCGTGGCGGGATAGTCGGGGTCGATGTTGCCGTTGATGATGTGTGCCGTCATCACCACATCCACCTTGCCCTTCTTGATAAGGCGGCGGAAAGGCTCCAGTTCGGCGGCGCTCCAGGTGTCGGTCACGTCCACGAATCCCCAGTGCGAGTCGCCCAGCGCATTGCCATGGCCGGGGAAATGCTTCACGGCGCTGAGCACGTGCTGGCGGTGCATCTCGTCGATCTGGATGCCGGCGTGGCGCACGATAGCCTCGGCGCTGGTGCCAAAACTGCGCTGAATCTTGCCAATGGGCGGACAGGCGGCATTGTGAACGTCGACCACGGGGGCGAGATTGAGATTCACGCCGCTTGAGGCCAACTGCTCGGTCATCAGGCGGGCGTAGTGTCGGGTGGAATCAGTGTTATCGAGTCGGCCGAGATATTCGGCATCGGGGAGTTTTTCAAATCCGTAGGCAGGCTTGAGGCGCTGCACGCGTCCGCCTTCCTGGTCGGCGGCGATAAGGAGGGGGTAGTCGGCAAATGCTTGCAGATCGGCTGTGAGTTTCGCCAGTTGCTCGCGCGAAGTGATGTTGCGAGAGCCCAGTTTTGCCGAACCCGTGAGGTCGATATCGAAGAGCACGATGCTGCCCACCTTCAGGTCGCGAATGTAGCGCGCCGCATCGCTCTGGGCATCCACGGTGCTGCCCTTAAAGCCCACCATCAGCATTTGCGCGGCATAGCGGCGCAATTCAGCGTCGCTAGGAATCTGAGCCCTCAATGCCGAGCAAGCCACCATCAAGGCGGCTATGATGAAAAGTATTTTTCGGTTCATGTGGTTGGTAGTTTTTTTCAAAGTCAACAAGTCTACGAGTCTACGAGTCTACAATTCAA
>JAUNCU010000082.1:2794-11848 GCA_030526455.1 Bacteroidales bacterium
GTTAGTCTTTTAGTCTATTAGTCTATTCAAAGAAATGGAAGAAGAAATAGCAGGCTATCCACTCATAGCGCACGCCTTGGGCGTAGCCTATAATCTTCTTGTCGGCGTCGTAGATCTTGCCGTTCGACTCGATATTGCCCAGGATGCGGCTTTCGCCGTCGCGCACGGTGCCATCGTTGAGGATGTAGCCTATGCGCTCGCCCTCGTTGTTATACACCTGCAGTCCCTTCAGCAAGCCAATCTGCTTGTTGGTCTTGCTGCGAATCACGCCGTCGCGGTCGAAGAAGCCCATAGGGCGGGAATCGTTGTCGCGCACGGTGCCATTGGGCGAGATGCGGCCTATATTGTGGTGATTAGCGTCGCGCAGCGTCTGAGCGGCGGCTTCAGGAGCGAAACCGGCAGCCAGCGCCAGCAGCAGAGCCATCATTGTGAATCTTAACGTCTTCATCGTGTTTTGAATATTATTCTGTAATGCAAAGGTAAAGCAAAAAAACTTAACTACCAACTCAGCCATCGCTTTACACCACATTTGACCACCCACCACCCCCAAAAGTTTAATCCCCAGGCGGTATTATCGCAATAAAAAGAGGCTTTGGGGGTGGGGAGGGGGGATAATTCAAAAAATATCACTAACTTTACCTAATCAATAAAATTTCCCCTGATTCTAACGATGATGAAAGAGCAAGAAAGTACACAATTGGGTGATGTGGAGAAGTATCACGGATTACTGCGACAGGCTGTCGCAGTTTTACCATGGGGGCATATTTTAAGACTAATGCAGAAAGTGGGAAATGATGATCACGCGATGCTGTATTACGCTTCGGAGACTGCAAAAAAAGGCTGGACTCGTGACCTACTTCTTAACGCCATTAATATGCGTATGCATGAATTTCATGCAAAGGCATATATTGACAACAACTTTGATCGCACCCTTCCTGCCGCTCAGGCCAGTTATGCCAATGAAGTTTTTAGCAGTACATATAACCTAGGCTTTTTAGGTGTTACAAATCCTATTTTAGAATTAGAGTTAGAAAACAGGCTTGTCAAAGCAATTACTCGTTTTCTCATGGAACTTGGTAATGGGTTCTCGTTTATAGGCAACCAACATGTACTTGAATATAACGGGAAAGAGAGCAAAGTTGACATGCTCTTTTTTCACAGAGGGCTACATTGCCTTGTGGCAATTGATCTGAAAATTGGGGCTTTCAAACCCGAATATGCGGGGAAAATGAACTATTACCTTTCTTTACTGGACCGACTCGAACGCAGAGAGGAGGAAAACCGTTCAATCGGAATTATATTATGTGCAGAAAAAGATTGCATCGAGGTAGAGCTCGCTCTTGAAGACATGGGTAAACCAATTGGAGTTGCTGATTACCAACTCATGGTACCACAAGACGAGTTGAAAAAGATTGTATCTGAAGAAATGAGAGCCTTTTCTGAAGAACAAAAAGCAAAAGCCACAACAGACACCCACCTCTTGCTGGATTAGCAACACAAAACAAAGAGTGCCCGCATAGTATTTTTTGAAAAATATATGCGGGCACTCTTGCTTTGGGGGTGGGGAGGGGGGATAATTCAAAAAATATCACTAACTTTGCACGAATATACACTTTTGTGAACTGGCCGTGGGGCTGGGGCTTGGCTTCGGGCCGGGGCAGTTCGGTTGAAATTTTTACGACTTAAATATAAAAATTGAAATAAAGTGAAAAAGTACAGACTTATTGACAACACGCTCGGTTGGCTCGTGTTTCTGGTGGCAGCGATTACCTATCTGCTCACCATTGAGCCTACTGCTAGTTTCTGGGACTGCCCAGAATTCATTGCGCAAGCATTCAAGAGTGAGGTGGGTCACCCACCCGGCAACCCCATCTTCATTCTGGTGGGCCGCTTTGCCGCCAACTTTGCCGGTGGCGACGTGATGGCGGTTTCGAAATGTGTGAACGCCATGTCGGCGCTGCTCAGTGCCGCCACCATCCTGTTCCTGTTCTGGACCGTTACCCACCTGGTGAAAAAACTGGTGGTGAAAGACGGCGAGGAAGAGAGCATGACGCTCTCCCAATACCTCGTGGTGATGGGCAGCGGCGTGTGTGGCGCGCTGGTCTACACCTGGAGCGACACGTTCTGGTTCTCAGCCGTTGAGGCCGAGGTTTATGCCTTCTCCTCGTTCTGTACCGCACTGGTGGTGTGGCTGATGCTCAAGTGGGAAGACCAGGCCGACGACCCTCGCAGCGACCGCTGGATTATTCTCATCGCCTACGTGTTTGGTTTCTCGCTGGGTGTGCACCTGCTCAACCTGCTCTGCATCCCCGCCCTTGCGCTCATTTTCTACTACCGCAAGTGGAAAGAAACCTCGGTGAAGGGTTCGCTCATCACCCTGCTGGCATCGTTTGGCGTGATTGTTGCCATTCTCTACGGTCTGGAGCCAGGCTTCGTGGAACTGGGCGGCTACTTCGACCTCTTCTTCGTGAACACCCTCGGCTTCTCTTATAACTCAGGTGTGCTCTTCTACGCCCTGCTCACCCTTGCCATCTTCTCGTGGGCCATCTATGAGATCTACAAGGGCAAGAGCGAATTGATGATGCGCCTCTCGTTCCTGGCAGCCATCTTCATTTCGGGTATGCTCTTCATAGGCGACAACCTGCTTATCCCCGCCGTGCTCCTCGTGGCGCTGGGTGTGTATCTCTTCAAATTCATGAAGAAGGTGCACCGCCGCATCATGGCCAACGTGCTCATCAGTTCGCTCATGATTTTCATCGGTTTCTCATGCTACGCGCTCATCATCATCCGCTCAAGCGCCAATCTGCCACTGGACGAAAACTCGCCCAACACCATGTTTGGCCTCTCGAGTTACCTGAGCCGCGACCAGTATGGCAAGACTCCGCTGCTCTATGGCCCTGTGTACACCGCAGGCTCGCCACAATACCAGAGCAACAATGAAGGCACCGCTTCTACCCGCTTCAAGAAGGGCAACAAGCAATGGGGCCGCGTGGTGAAGACTTCGCCCGACCAGCCCGACCAATACGTGTGCACCGGCTACGCCAAGGATCCCGTGTATCCTAGCGAAATGAACATGCTCTTCCCTCGCATCTGGTCGACCGGCCACGCTGGCTACTACAACACCTATTTCGACACCCAGAACAAGCCGTTCAGCGAAACGCTCGCCACTATCATCGTGGATGAAAACGGCGATCCCGATATGCGATTCAGCCAGACGCAGCAAATGCTGCCCAAGCCATCGTTGTGGAACAACATTGAGTTCTTCCTGGGCTATCAACTCAACTACATGTATATGCGCTACTTCCTGTGGAACTTTGCCGGCCGACAAAACGACGTGCAGGGTCTCAACTGCGAAATGGGCGACGTGACACGTGGTAACTGGATCACCGGCTTCAACTTCCTCGACAACGCCCGCCTCGGCGACCAGGAACTCCTGCCTGCCGAATACGGCAAGGAAAACAAGGGCCACAACGTGTTCTACTGCCTGCCTCTGCTGCTCGGTATTATCGGCCTGCTGTGGCAAGCATTTGCCGGCAAGCGCGGCATTGAGCAGTTCTGGGTAGTGTTCTTCCTCTTCTTCATGACCGGTATCGCCATCGTGCTCTACCTCAACCAGCCACCATTGCAGCCACGCGAACGCGACTACGCCTACGCAGGTTCGTTCTATGCCTACGCCATCTGGGTGGGTATGGGTGTAGCCGGCTTGTGGAGCATGGTGATGAGCGTGCTCAACCGTGGCAAGAACACCAAGAAGGCCGATGCCAACGGCGTCGTTGCCGACGCTAGCGACTCTGCATCGTCGAAGGCTGTGGCATTTGTGGCTGTACTCATCGGCCTGATCGTGCCACTGCAGATGGTGAGCCAAACCTGGGACGACCACGACCGCTCTTACCGCACCGCAGCACGCGACTTCGGTATGAACTACCTCTCGAGCCTCGATGAAAACGCCATCATCTTCACCAATGGCGACAACGATACATTCCCATTGTGGTATCTCCAGGAAGTGGAAGGCTACCGCACCGACGTGCGCGTGGTGAACTTGAGTTACCTCTCCACCGACTGGTATATCGAGCAGATGCAGCGCGCTGCCTACAAGTCGGCTCCGCTGCCCATGATGGCCGACTCGCTCAGTTACGCCTACGGCAACCGCTCTGGCGCCATGATTGAGCAGGAAGAAACCGCCATCGTTTCGGTGACCGACGCACTGAAGAAATTCTACTCCAATGATGCCGACCGCGATGAAGACGGCATCGTGCGCGGCCGTCTTGAATACGGCAACATGTTTATCCCCGCCAACGTGAACGCCGCCATCAAGGCTGGCGTGATTAGCGAAGGCATGCGCGAAGTGGCTGAAGACCAAATCAACGTGCCTTTCGCCGAAGCCAACCAAGGCGGATGGGTATCGGCCAGCGGCATGATGGTGCTCGACCTCATCAACTCAAGCATCCAGCAAGGCTGGAAGCGCCCTGTATACTTCGCTTGCACCGTGAGCGACGACATGTATGCCGCCTTCTCGCCCTATCTGCAACTCACCGGTATGGCTTACCAAGTGACTCCAATCCGCACCCAAAACTACGGCGACGACATCATGGCCAACACCGACAAGATGTATGAAAACGTGACCAAGAAGTTCCGTTGGGGCGGTCTCGACACTCCTGAAGGCAAGGCCGGCAAGATTTACCTCGACGAAACCGTGCGCCGCATGGTGAACACCACACGCACGATGATCATCCAACTCGCTTCTTGCCTCGCCAACGAAGCAGGCGCCGCTAAGGAAGCCAAGAAAAATGGCGAAGCCACTATCTTTGGCAAGAACGTGGACGAATTCTACACCGACCGCATCACTAAGGCCGAAAGAGTGCTCGCCCTCATGCAGGACAAGATTTCGGAAAAGGCTTGCGCCTACTCGTTCAACAACCGCCTCTCGATGGCGCGCGTCTACGAAAGCCTCTACCAACTCACCAAGAAGGATAGCCTGCGCAAGACCGCAGCCAAACTCATCGACGACGACGTGATGGCATTCTGCAAGTGGAGCATGTTTATCAACAACCTGAGCATGAACTATCCTATGCTCAGCGCTTGCAACATCGACAACTACCTGGCCCGCAACTACGTGCCACAGTTGCTTCTCTTCTACGAGCAAATCAACAAGGATGGCTTCGAAGCGCTGCTCAAGAAGATGGCAGCACAGGGCGTGGATGTGAAAGCCATGCAGGCCACCATGCAGATGATGCTCCAGCAAAACGATCAGCCTGCGCCTCAGCCAGCACCAGCCACTGCGGCCGACTCCACTACTCCTGAAGGCGACGACATGGCCGACTCCAGTTTCGCCCTCTTCCAGTAAAGTGAACAATAACCAAAATATATAGCGCAAAAGGCGGTGGTAAAAGCCGCCGCCTTTTCGCGTTTTTTTCAAGTAAAAAATGAATTAGAAATGGAGATTGCAAAAAAGCATCTTATTTCTAACATCTAACTTTTCCAAAAGATATGGGTATTAAACGCTATCTCAACCGCCTGGTGGAACGCCCGCCGCTGCTCTATCGCATGCTGTTTCCCGAAACGGTGTGGCGACTGCACTTCAAGCCGCGCACGGTGTATCTCACCTTCGACGACGGTCCCATCCCCGAGGTTACGCCTTGGGTGCTCGACACGCTCGACCACTACGGCGTGAAGGCCACCTTCTTCTGCGTGGGCGAGAACGTGCAGCGCAATCCCGAATTGTTTCAGGAACTGCTGCGCCGTGGCCACAGCGTGGGCAACCACACCATGAAGCACATGCAAGGCGCCAAGGTGAGCACTAAGGTGTATTTGCACAACGTGTTTCAGGCCAACGAACTCATTCACTCTTCACTCTTCCGCCCGCCGCACGGACTGCTGCGCTGGGCACAGTCGAAGGTGCTGCGCTCGCGATTCGCCATCATCATGTACGACCTCGTGAGCCACGACTACAGCCGCAAACTCTCGGGCGAAGACGTGCTCAACAACGTGAAACGCTTTGCCCGCCCCGGTTCCATCATCGTGTTTCACGACTCGCTGAAGGCCGAAAAAAATATGAAATACGCGCTGCCACGCGCCATCGAGTGGCTGCAAAGCCAAGGCTATGAATTCTCCAACATCCCAATGTCGCATAGGTGATGCCATCAAGGCCGAAGCGCTGCGCCTCGGTTTCGATGCCGTGGGGTTTGCCCAAGCCGCTCCCGTGAGCGCCCAGGCAGCCCAGGCTTTCACGCGCTGGATAGCCACTGGCAAGCACGACTGCATGCAGTGGGCCACCAATCACACCGACCTCCGCCTCGACCCCACATTGCTGGTGCCGGGCGCGAGGTCGGTGATTTCGTTGGCGGTAAACTATCTGCCCCCGCGCCTGCAGCCCGCCCATGCGCCACAAGTGGCACGCTACGCCTATGGCGACGACTACCACGAGGTGCTGCGCGACATGGGCCGCCAGTTGGCAGCCTTTATCAAGGAGCACACAGGCCACGACTCACGCATCTGCGTCGACAGCGCGCCCATCCTCGAGCGCTACTGGGCACAGCAAGCCGGCCTCGGATTCACCGGGCTCAACACCCTGCTCATCATCCCAGGCCGCGGCAGCCATTTCTTCCTGTGTGAATTGGTAACCACCCTCGCACTGGAGCCCGACGCGCCCTGCACCCTCACCTGCGGCGACTGCCACGCCTGCGAGCGCCATTGCCCCGGCGGAGCACTCAGCGGAGGCACACTCGATGCAGCCCGATGCCTATCGTGCCAAACCATCGAAAACCGCGCCGCCCAGTTGCCCGAGTGGGTAGCATCGGCCATCGGCGGCCGCCTCTACGGCTGCGACGAGTGCCAGCGCTGCTGCCCCCACAACGCCCAGGCGCAGCCCACCACCCATCCCGCCTTCCAAGGCAGGGAAAGCATCCTCCACCTCACCCTCCCTCAAGTGCTAGAGATGACCCAAGAGCAATTCTCCACCACCTTCCGCCACAGCCCCATCAAGCGAGCAAAACTCACAGGCCTCCACCGCAACGCCCAGTTGCTGAAGAAGTAACGAATCACAGGAAAAACATTGGGGGACGTTTAATCAATGAGCGCCCATTTCCAGAATGGAATCACTTCAATATCGCCATACCGGTCGTCGATGCGGCCTTCTTCTTCAAAAGTCACAATTACCCTTCGCTGGCAATCGAGCACTTTCGGAAGTTTTGAGAGTGCACCCACCTCTCGCTCATAGGTGGCGCGGCCCGCTTCGGTGGCTTGCGATATGCTATACGACACCTGTATGGCAAGTGATTGCTCAGGCACATAGAAATCCACTTCCACATTGCCGTCGTTGTAGAAAAACACCGTGTCGGCTTCCGAATCATGCCCGAATTTCCTGAACAACTGTAGCGCCACTGCATTTTCAAGCAGCATCGACTCTTTGTCGAACAGGAAAAGATTCAGCACACCATTGTCGATAAAATAATACTTGCAATTGCTCTCCTTCTCGGCAAGAACGGCTTTGATGTTTTTCAGTCGCAACAGCAGCCATGCCTGTTCGCAATAGTCCACATATTTAATTACCGAAGCCAGGCTCAATTTGCCCCCCACACTCGAAAGGATGTGCTGGATGCGGTTGAAAGAAATGGGGCGGCACACCGTTTCGGCCATCTTCTTCAGCATCACGCGCATGCCCAGCGCATTAGTGATTTTATTGCGGGCAATGATGTCGCCAAGATAAATCTTCTGGTACACACTTGTGATATAGTCTTGCTTAGCGGGAAGATTGATCGATGCAGGCAGTCCTCCATGCAAGAAGTAGTCGTTAAACTCCCTCACAATGGCGGCTCTCGATTCAGTGCCCATCATCTCCAATTCGCCATGCGCAATGCCTTTGGCGTCCAGGCATTCCTTGAAAGAGAAGGGGTACACCTCTTTGGCAATGAATCGCCCCCCAAGGGTAGTGTTCACCTCCCCAGAAAGCATCTTAGAATTGCTGCCGGTGAGATACACGCTATAGCCACTGTCGGCCATGCGGCGAGCAAACTTATGCCACATCTCCACATTCTGAACCTCGTCGAGAAACAGCATAGGCTTTTTCCCATACATCTCGGCATGGCATTCAAGAATGAGGTTGAAGTCCTCGGTTTGGAAACCCACCAGCCGCTCATCCTCAAAATTCAAATAAAGCATATTGCTCCAGTCGACGCCACTGGCAAGCAAACGCTGCATCTTATGATAGAGCATATACGACTTACCCGACCTGCGCACGCCCACAAGCACGTAACAATTAAATTGGTCGATATCAATCTCACGCGGAATCACAACGTGGCATTCCACCTCCCTCTGATTGTCAAGAAGAATTTGTTTAAGCAAAGATTTATCCATATTTGCACAGTTTTACTGCTGCAAATATACAAATTATTTAACGCATTAAACAAAAAATACCCATTTTTATTTAACGCATTAAACAAAATTACCCATTCCCTGTTTAACGGATTAAACAAAATCGAGATAATTTCAAAAAACTAGAGTAAATTGAAATTATCTACCCAAAAATGCATAGATAATTTCAGAAAACCCAGGATTTGTGAAATCAGCAGAATAAGTCGTCGAGTGTCACTTGGGAGGTGACGACCGATGAGTGCATGCCCTGCTTCACGCCATAGGTGGTGACGAAGGTGTTGCTGATTCCCTTGCGGCACTTTGTGGCGCTACAGAAGTCGGCCGCCCTTTCTCGCAAGCGCTGGGCATAGGCTTTAGTGATTTCATAGGGCGTGGTGCTGAATTTCATTTCGCAAAGGTTCACGATGCGATCGGCTCGGTCGATGATGAGGTCGATTTGAGAATGCTCGCCATTCCATTGCGACACTGCCGTGGCAATACCGCTGATGCCCAAGGCCTCCTTTATTTGGTCTAAGTGGAGCAAGCACAGCAATTCGAAACTAAACCCTTGCCACGAAGCCACCGAGGGAGAGAGCATGTTGTTGGTCCACCACCGCTCGTCTTTGCTGTGATTGTCTTTCACATATTTAAAATAGAAAAGGGTGTAGAAGTCAACGAGGCGATAGGTGAGCCCCCTCACCTTTT
>JAUNCU010000083.1 GCA_030526455.1 Bacteroidales bacterium
ACCACGGGCTGCCCTCCCCTGCCCTTTCGCTGCTTTTTATCGCGCCCGATGCGCGACACCCGATTAACACCCGAGGGCAAAATCACCACTACGCACCCACCGCGAGGCAATAGCAAAAGCGCACGAGCCCCCGTGGAATGGTGGGGCTACACATTATAAATAATAAAGCGAAGGGATTCTTTTCTTGGGAGATGGGCGGCTTTCGATGGTGGCCAGGCTTGCTTCGCTCGCCTTTTGGGGATTTCCTCGCCTTTTGAAACTTAGCCGCTGATGCGGCTAACACGGGGGCGCTTTGCGGCGTGGCGCTGCCGCGCTCCGCCGAATGGGTGGTGGGATGGGATGGCGGCCTTTTTTTAAATGGCGCTGCCGCGCTCCGCCGGGCGGGTGGTGGAATGGGATGGCTTTTGCTTTTGATCACACCAGGTTGTCTAGGCCTAGGTGGGCGGCTACTGTGTTGAGGAGGCGGATTTCGGCGTCGTCGACGCGGTTGTCGGCGTCAATCACCTCCACGAGCATCTTGGCGAGGAGCAATTTTGCCTCGGCAGTGGCGCCGTCCATCACTTTGATGGCTGTGGGGAGGGTGATTTCTTTTGCGATGATGAAGGTTTCGGCGTCGATGGCGAGTGTGGCGAAGATGCGGTTGACGACGGCGCACTCGCGGATGTCGATGCTGCCGTCGACGTTAGCCATCTCGATGATGATGCTTGCGAAAGCGATTTTTTGATTGTGCGTGAGCATTTCTTCTGAAAAATTTTGTGGTAACAAAAATACGTATTATTTCTAAAACGGGAAAAAGATTTGCTGAAAAGTTTGCATTTTCGTATTTTTGCAATGACAAAGCAACTTCAAAACCATTAACAGCAAAAAAGGAATGAAAAAAGGAATGAAACTTACGATTGCGCTTGCGCTGGTGGCGCTGACCGCGATGAGCGGCTTTGCCCAGACAGCCAAGAAGCACGAATTCAGAGGAGCGTGGCTGCACATCATAGGCCAGAAGCAATACTCCAAGATGACACCCGAAGCCACTCGCGAATACCTCGTGGGCCAACTCAACGAACTAAAGGCCAACGGCGTGAATGCCGTGATATGGCAAATTCGCCCTCAGGCCGACGCCGCCTACATCAGCGACCTCGAGCCCTGGAGCAAGTGGATAAGCGGCACCGCCGGCGTGGCTCCCAACCCCGTGTGGGATCCGCTGCAATTCATGATTGAGCAGTGCCACAAGCGCGGCATGGAACTGCATGCGTGGATCAACCCCTACCGCGTGACCAGCGGCAAGGACGACAAGCCTGCAGCGGGCCACGTGTACTACAAGCACCCTGAATGGTTTGTGAAATATGCTGACGGCAAACTCTACTTCGACCCAGGTTTGCCCGAAAGCCGCAACTTCATCGACAAGGTGGTGCGCGACATCATAGGCCGCTACGATGTGGACGCCATTCACATGGACGACTACTTCTACCCCTACCCCGTGACCGGCGTCGACTTCCCCGACGACGCATCGTGGGAAAAATACGGCAAAGGCTTCAACGACCGTGGCGACTGGCGCCGCCACAACGTGGACCTGCTGATAGAGCAACTGCACAACACGCTGCAGGAAGTGAAGCCATGGGTGCAACTGGGCATCAGCCCATTCGGCATCTGGCGCAACAAGAGCGTAGACCCACGCGGCAGCGAAACCAACGGCTTGCAATGCTACGACGCCCTCTACGCCGACTGCCCCAAGTGGACCAAGGAAGGCTGGGTTGACTACATGGTGCCTCAACTATACTGGGAACAAGAGCACCCACGCGCCAACAACGAGCACCTGATGCACTGGTGGAACGGCGAAACCTACGGCCGCGGCATGTACTACGGCTACTCGGTGAGCAACATGATGACCCACAAAGACACCCGCGACAGCACCATCAACAACCAGTTGGGCGAAAAGATAGAACTTCAGCGCAAACTCGAAAACGTGACCGGCATGGTGTGGTGGCCCGGCTACCTGGTGACCCAAAACTTCAAGCAAGTGGGCGACAAACTCAAGAAGACCCACATGGCCACCCAGGCACTCGCACCCACCTACACCTGGCTCGACAACAAGGCTCCAGAGGCCGTGCGCAAACTGAAAGCCGAGAAATCGTGCTGCGAAACCGTGTTGCGCTGGACAGCGCCAAAGGCCACCGACGAGATGCAGAAAGCCGCCCGCTACGTGGTGTACCGCTTCAAGAAAGGACAGGCGGTAGACATCAGCAAGGCTGAAGCCATCGTGGAAATCACCGGCGAGACCTGCTACCACACCCGCGGCACCCTCAAGGGCAACTACACCTACGCCGTGACCGCCGTCGACCGCTGCAACAACGAGTCGGCTCCCGTGAGCGTGAATGTGGAAATCGCACAGTAAGAAACAGATTTTTTCAGAAACCCCATAGACAGAAGGGCGCTGCTTCACCGCGGCGCCTTTTTTCTGTATTTAAGGCGGAGCGGGAAATTGGGGATTTGGGAAAAATGATGTAAATTTGTGGTTAATTGGGGTGGTTTGCCCTGAGGTGAATATTTTGAAAGCAGTTTACTTACTTAGATACATTTTTTTACTACGGAGATGAAAGTGAAGAAAATATTAGTGATGCTGGGCGGGTGTATGCTATGGTCGAGCGTGGCTGTGGGTCAGCCAGTGACTGCCAAGCGCCCTCTTGTGCCTGTGAGAGAGATGGCTGTGGACCGCTTAGCGATAGAAGTGACCAAGGGCGAAAACCGTGAGTATTCGTTCACCGACAAGAAAAGCGGCTTCTGGTATGGGCGTACGCACCAAGACGTGCCCATCGACTGGTATGCCGGGTGGAACATCGCCAAGAAGCGCGTGCTGAGCGACTACACCCTCTATCTCGACGGGCGTCAGATGAAGCGCGCCGAGGCCAAGCACGTGAGCGTGAGCCCCACGGAGATACGCCGCACCTGGGGCGAGCAGACCGAGATTCTGCGCCTTTTCGACAACGACGCCGTGATCGCCATTAGCGTGAACGGCTGCAAGAAAAGCGGCATCACCCTCACCTTCCCCGACGGCGCCGACAAGGCAATGGTGCACGTGTACCGCGCCGACGGAAAGAAAGCCAAGCAGAAGAAAGGCATGTGGATGGGCGCCGAGGGCGAAACCACCCTGCTGCTGATTTACGGCACCGAAGCCGAGGCCGATGCACTGGCACAGAAATACGCCAACAACTGGATGCAGCAGTTGATGCAACGCAAGATACGCATCAACGGCATCGTGGACGGCAACAACCAACTGCAGACCAACCTTCCCGAACTCGACAAAGCCATCGCGTGGATCACCGCCACCATGGACGAACTCATCACCGAGCAGCAAGGCAAAGGCATCTACGCCGGTCTGCCCTGGTTTAACGAATACTGGGGCCGCGACATGTTTATCGCCATGCCCGGCGCCACACTCGTGACCGGCCAATTCAACTACACGAAAGATATACTCAAGGATTTCTCAAAATTCCAGGACCGCGACCCCAATTCGCCCACCTGCGGACGCATTCCCAACCGCGCCAACCTGGAAGGCATACTCTACAACACCGCCGACGGCACCCCACGCTACGTGATGGAAGCCGAAGAACTGCTGCAATACTGCGGCGACCGCACCTTCCTGCGCCACATCTACCCCTCGATCGTGCTTAGCACCCAGCAGAGCCTGCTGCACCACACCGACGCGCGCGGCTACCTGATGCATGCCGACGCCGACACGTGGATGGACGTGAAGCGAAAAGGCATACCCGGCTCGCCCCGCGGCAACCGTGCCAACGACATTCAGTACCTGTGGTGGAAACAACTCACCGCCGCCTCCCACCTCGCCACCCTGATGAACGACAGCGCTCACGCCAAAGCCTGGCAAGCCGCTGCCGAGAAAGTGGCGCGCAACTTCGAGGCCGACTTCTGCGACAAGGAAGGCATCCTCATCTACGACCACCTCAACGCCGACGGCACGCCCGACCTGCAGATGCGCCCCAACCAACTCTACTGCTTCGACCTCATCAGCGACGAAGCCTTCAAGCAAAAAGTAACCCGCCGCTGCTGGGAAGAACTCGTGTATCCCTGGGGCGTGGCATCGCTCTCGCAAACCGACAAGCAATTCCATCCACAGCACGAAAACTGGAACTACTACCACAAAGACGACGCCTACCACAACGGCACCATATGGCTGTGGAACAACGGTATGGCCATGCAGCGCATGATTGAATACGGCCAGAAGGAAATGGCTTGGCAACTGTTTAAGAACATGAACCGCCAGGCACTGCACGAAGGGGCAGTGGGCAGCCTCAGCGAAAACGCCGACGCCCATCCCCGCAAGGGCAAAACGTGGGTAGACCGCAGCGGCACCTTCCTCCAGGCATGGAGCAACAGCGAGCACCTGCGCGTGTGGTATCAGCACTTCCTGGGCATACGCCCCGACCTGATGAACGGCGTGGTGGTGGTAGAGCCACGCCTGCCCAAGGAAATCACCTATCTGCTCACCACCATGCGCATAGGCAACGGACGCATCGTGTATAATTACTCCGACGGCAAATTCAACATCAGCCTCGAAGACCTGCCCGGCGTGAAACTCGACCTGCGCATCGCCAGCGACGAAGAGCAGGAAGCCGCCGCCAAGAATCCCATTTTCGAAGGCATCGACTTCTGCCAGCCCAAGCCACTGGACCACTATCCCTGCTTCGACAAATACTACGATCCACCATTGACCTACGAATAATCAATGCGCAAGACGATGAAGAAAGCGGCCATGGGCGCAGTGAACTTCCTGGCGCGACCGTTCACCACCATGTGGGCGTTCACGCTGGGCATGCTCATGGTGTACCTGTGCCTGAAATACGGCGTGGGCGGCGACGCACTGCAGTTGAAATATGTGGTGCCCGAACTGCTCACCCTCGCGCTGGCGCTCTCGCTGCTGAAAGGACGGTGGCGCACGGCAGCCGAATGGATCGTCATCGTGGGCATAGGGCTGCTTAGCGCCGTGGAACTGTGGCTGCACAACCACTTCCGCCTCACCCTCTCATGCCAGGCGCTGCAACTGCTGATGGAGACCAACAGCCGCGAGGCCAGCGAATTTGCCTCGCAATTCGTCTACACCGCCTCCACACTCAAATACGCCCTCATGCTCGCCCTGGGCTACGCCATCGCCGCCATGCTCCACCTGCGCTGCACCCGAAAATGGGTGGAGAGGACGGCAAAGACCATACCCGCGCAATGGTCGCTGTGGCTGAAAGTGGGCGCCATCGTGGGCGCGGCCGTGCTCTACTTCGTGCGCTCGGGCTGGGTGGGCATGCAGCCCCGCATGGCCTACGCCCTGCTGAGCAGCAGCGTGGGCGAATATGAGCAGCGCTTCATCAAGGGCGAAGGGGCGGGCGGATGCGGCACATGCACCCCACTGAGCCGCCTGATGCACGGCATGTGCCTCTACAGCCTCACCCGGGCGCAATGCGACGAACTCATAGGCGTGCTGAAGCGGGCGAAAATCGACGGTTGCGACTACCGCTCGAGCAACCTCATGCTGCTGATAGGCGAAAGTTTCATCAAGCGCCACGCCCAAATCTACGGCTATGCCCTTCCCACCACCCCACGCATGATGGCCGAGATGGAGAAAGGCAACCTCGTGCGCATCGACGACGCCATCACCATGGTGGCACGCACGAGCGACGTGTTTAAGGAAATGCTCTCGATGCACAGCATCGACCAGGCAGGGTCGTGGTCGTCGGTGCCCATGATGCCGCACTTATTCCGCCTCGCCGGCTACCGCGTGAGCCTGATTTCCAACCAGTACGCCCGCTCCACCCACGACGTGTGGAACACCACCGGCGCCTTCTTCCTGGAGAATCCAGAGGTGTCAAGGCTACTCGTCGACTACCACAACCCGCACACCTACCGATATGACGAGGGTCTGCTCCACGAAGTGGACTCGCTCATGCGAGCACGGAGCGAGCGCAACCTCGTGATGCTGCACGTGCGCGGCCAGCACGTGAAATTCGAAAACGGCTATCCCGAAAACCGCGCCCACTTCAGCGCCGCCGACTACGGCCACCGCAGCGAGTTGAGCCAAGAGCAGAAGCGCGAAGTGGCCCACTACGACAACTGCACCCTGTATCAAGACAGCATAGCGGGCGCACTCTTCGACCGCTACCGCCACACCGACATGGTGATAGTGATGGTGAGCGACCACGGCGAAAACGTGTACGACGACGGCCACACGCTGGGCCGGTCGCACAACCACTTCAGCCGCGCGATGCTAGAGTCGCAATATCAAGTGCCCATGTGGATATGGTGCAGCGACAAATACCGCACGCTTCACCCCCACATGGTGGAACGCATCAAGGCGGCACAGCAGCGGCCATTCGAAACCGACGACATCTCGCACCTCATGCTCGACCTGGCCGGCATACGCTGCCCCTACTTCGAGCCCAAGCGCAGCCTCATCGACGACCACTTCGACAGCGGCCGCAAGCGCCTGGTGGGCGACGCGAAACACCACTACGAGCGGCTGCTGAAGCGGTGAGATATTGGAGGCGCGGAAATTGCATAGTTTCGGAATAATTGATAACTTTGTGAGATTTTACGATATAGAGGCCCAGAAGGGGTTGTGAGGGGTGCTGGATGCGCAAGCATAAGCGTAAAAAGCGCCAATCGCGACACCGCGAGAGCCTTGATAACTTTTTTTATAGATTTTGCGCGTGCCTGTGACGGGCGGCATTGTCCATCCATCGCAAAGCGTGCTGCGGAATTGAAATTTAGACCAACACAGATGAAGAAATCGATATTCGATTTGCTGAGCCGCAAAGGCGAGAAGCCTTTAAGCATGCTCACCGCCTACGACTATCACACCGCCTGCACCATCGACGAGGCAGGCATCGACATGATACTGGTGGGCGACTCGCTGGGCAACGTGATGCTCGGCTACGACAACACCCTGGCGGTGACCGTCGACGACATGATTCACCACGGAAAAGCCGTGTGCCGTGGCGCACGCAACACCTTCGTGGTGGTGGACATGCCATTCATGTCGTATCAAACCTCGGTGCACGACGCCGTGGCCAATGCCGGCCGCATCATGAAGGAAACCAACTGCCAAGCCATCAAACTCGAAGGCGGGGCAGAATATGCCGACCGCATCAAGGCCATCGTGCAAGCCGGCATTCCGGTGGTGGCCCACATAGGGCTCACACCACAGTCGGTGAACACCCTCGGCGGCTTTAAGGTGCAGGGAAAGACGGTGGAAGCCGCCCAGAAACTGCTGGCCGACGCCAAGGCCGTGAGCGAAGCCGGCGCATTTGCCATCACGCTGGAGTGTGTGCCCGCGGCGCTGGCGCAGAAGGTGACCGAGATGGTGCCCGCCCTCACCATAGGCATAGGCGCAGGCAACGGCTGCGACGGGCAAGTGCTCGTGTATCAAGACATGCTCGGCTACACCGACGGCTTCACGCCAAAATTCGTGAAGAAATATGCCAACCTCCACGAGGTGATGCTCCACGCCTTCAAGCAATACAAAGAAGACTGCGAGCAGCGCACCTTCCCCGAGAAGTGCCACACCTTCACCATCAGCGACGAGGTGCTGGAGAAACTCTACTAAAAACTCAACCATACAAATATATATTTTTCTACGCAACATGAAAGTTGTAAAAACCATCAAGGAAACGAGAGAAATCGTGGCCGCATGGAGAAAAGAAGGCCTCAGCGTGGGTCTGGTGCCCACAATGGGCTATCTGCATGAAGGCCATCAGAGTCTGATTGCGAAATCAGTGAGCGAGAACGACCGCACCGTGGTATCGGTGTTTGTGAACCCCATCCAGTTTGGCCCCAACGAAGACCTTGAGGCCTATCCCCGCGACCTCAACCGCGACATGCAACTGGTGGAAGCCACAGGCGGCGACCTCATCTTCAATCCCGAACCCAGCGAAATGTATCCCTCACATTTCACCTCATTCATCGACACTACCGAAACCACCGAACTGCTTTGCGGCGCAGTGCGTCCCATCCACTTCCGTGGTGTGTGCACCGTGGTGGGCAAGTTGTTCAACATCGTGCGCCCCGACCGTGCCTACTTCGGCCAGAAGGATGCGCAGCAGTTGGCCACCATACGCCGCTTCGTGCGCGACCTCGACTTCGGTATCGACATCGTGCCCTGCCCCATCGTGCGTGAAGCCGACGGCCTGGCAAAATCGAGCCGCAACACCTATCTCAACGCCGAAGAGCGCCAGGCTGCGCTCATCCTCTCCAAGAGCCTCGCGCTGGGCAAGCAAGCCATAGAGAATGGCGAAAAGGATGCGCAGAAGGTGGTCGACATCATCAAGGGCAACCTCGCCACCGAGCCACTAGCACGCGTCGACTATGTGGAAGTGGTCGACTTCGAGAACATTCAGCGCGTGGACCGCATCGAGGGCGAAACCCTCGTGGCCATCGCCGTGTATATAGGCAAGACACGACTCATCGACAACTTTATCATAGGCTAATCATGGACATTACACTTCTGAAAGCGAAAATTCACCGTGCAGTAGTCACCCAGGCCGACCTCAACTATGTGGGCAGCGTGACCATCGACACCGATTTGCTCCGCGAATCGGGCATTATGGAATATGAAAAGGTGCAAATCGTGGACATCGAGAACGGCAACCGATTCGAAACCTACACCATCGCCGGTGAAGCCGGTTCGGGCATCATCTGCCTCAACGGCGCCGCCGCCAAGTGCGTGAGCGTGGGCGACAAGGTGATCATCATGGCCTATGCACAGATGACTCCCGAGGAAGCCCAGAGCCACAAGCCCATGGTGCTCTTCGTGGACGAAAACAATAAAATCGCCCGCAAGGCCAACTACGAGAAGCACGGCCTGCTCTGCGACCAGTAAAATATTCACACATTCATCGCATTCATCACTCCTCCTCACCCTATATGCTGAAAGGAAAAACTATCGTGCTGGGCGTGACCGGCAGCATTGCGGCCTACAAGATTGCCAACCTGGCGTCGATGCTGGTGAAGCAGCATGCCACCGTGCACGTGATCATGACGCGCAACGCCTGCCACTTCATCACTCCCACCACATTTGAAACGCTCACGAGCAACAAGTGCATCGTCGACACCTTCGATCGCAACTTCGACTTCAACGTCGAACACGTGTCGCTGGCCAAGCAGGCCGACCTGATGCTCATTGCGCCCGCCACCGCCAATGTGATTGGCAAGATGGCGCACGGCATTTGCGACGATATGCTCACCACCACCGTGATGGCCTGCAAGGCGAAGAAACTGGTGGCGCCCGCTATGAACACCAACATGTGGGAAAACCCGCTGCTGCAGGACAATCTCGAGTTGCTGCGCCGCTACGGTTTCGAAATCATCAGCCCCGCTTCGGGCCGACTGGCCTGCGGCGACGTGGGCAGCGGCAAGATGCCCTCTGAAGAGGTGCTCATGAGCCACATCCTGCTGCACATAGGCAAGGAGAAAGACTTGGCGGGGAAGAAGGTGCTCGTGAGCGCCGGTCCCACACAGGAAGCCATCGACCCGGTGCGCTACATCACCAATCACTCCAGCGGCAAGATGGGCTACGCCCTGGCCAAGATGGCGGTGATGCGTGGCGCCGAGGTGACGCTCGTGAGCGGCCCGGTGGCCATCGAGCCTTTCCTGGGCATTGAGGTGGTGAAGGTGAAGAGTGCCGCTGAGATGTGTGAGGCTGTGGTGAGCCGCAGTCGCGACGCCCACATCGTGGTGATGTGCAGCGCCGTGGCCGACTATACCCCACTCCACTACAGCGACCAGAAGATGAAAAAAGCCGACGGCGAGTTGCAGATTCCGCTGCAGCGCACCACCGACATTCTGCAACGCCTGGGTGCACAGAAACCCGAAGGACAGATGCTGGTGGGATTCTCGATGGAAACCGAAAACCTCATCGAGAATTCGCGAAAGAAACTCGTCAAGAAGAACGCCGACCTCATTTGCGCCAACACCATCGGCGGCAAGGACGGCAACACGGGATTCGGCGTGGATACCAACCGCGTGACGCTCATCAGCGCCCACGAGGTGAAGGAACTGCCCCTCTGCAGCAAGGAAGAAACCGCCGACCTCATTCTTTCACACATTATCGACTATCAAGATGCAAAATAACATGATGCGCCTGCTGGTAGACATTGGCAACTCCACCACCGTGATGGCCGTGGCGAAGGGCGATGGCAGCATAGAGAGCACATGGCGATTCAAGACGCAGAAAAACGGCACCGAATTCTTCTTCCGCACCGAAATCATGGAAGGGCTCACGCCTCGCAACATCGCGCCCGAGCAGATTGAGCGCGTGGTGATTTCGTCGGTGGTGCCTGAGGTGAAAGAGGAAATCAGCGAAGCCATCGTGAGCATCACCGACGAGGCGCCCCACTTCTTCAGCGTGGCCGACGCCAAGGGTGTGATGGACATCGATGTGGAATCGCCTTCGCAACTGGGCAACGACCGCATTGCCGACGCCATAGGCGCTGTGGCTTGCTACGGTGCGCCCGTCATCGTCTTCGACTTGGGCACCGCCACCACCGTGGGTGTGGTCAACGAGGAGCGATGCTTCCTCGGCGGCATGATTATCCCTGGTGTGAAGACTTCGTTCAGCGCGCTCACCAGCCGCGCCTCGCAACTGCCCATCATCAACATTGAGAAGCCCAAGCACATCATAGGCCGCAACACCATCGAGTGTATGCAAAGCGGCGTGATTCACGGCACGGCAGCCATGATCGACGGCATCGTGGAACGCCTGCTCCCCACCTTCGAGAGCAGCGAAGTGAATATCGTGGCCACGGGCGGCATGTCGAAGCAAATCGTGCCTCACTGCACCCACCACATCATCGTGGAGCCACATCTTCAATTTAAAGGTATCTTCCACGCCACCAAGAATATATGAAAGCAGTAATCATCGGTTCGGGCAATCTTGCCACCCATCTTTCGCTGGCGCTCCATGGCGCGGGCGTGGAAATCGTGCAGGTGTGGAGCCGCACGCTGGCGCATGCACAGGAGTTGGCCGAGCGCCTTGGTTGTGAAGCCATCGACTCGCTCACTGCCCTGTGCACCGATGCCCAGGCCTACATCATCGCCGTGAAAGACGACGCCATCGCGCGCCTCGCTGGGCAGATTGGCGCCCTGCACCTTCAGGGCGTGGTGATGCACACCGCCGGCAGTGTGGGTATGGATGCCCTCAGTGGCGCTGCCGAGCACTATGGAGTGCTTTATCCCATGCAGTCGTTTTCCAAGACGCGAGCGGTGGATTTCCGCAAGGTGCCCTGCTTTGTGGAGGCCAACGGCGACCACGCCATGGCCACGATCCAGGCACTGGCCGAGATGGTGAGCGACAGTGTGCAGCACTGCGACTCCAAGCGGCGCGAACGCCTGCACCTAGCGGCCGTGTTTGCCAATAATCTCACCAACCACTGCTACCGCCTCGCCGAGCGCATCCTCCAGGAGCAAGACCTCGACTTCAGCCTCCTGCTCCCCCTCATTGAAGAAACAGCCGCCAAGGTAAAAACCATGAGCCCAAAAGACGCCCAGACGGGCCCCATGAAGCGCTACGACCGCAACGTGATGAGCAAGCACGTAGCCATGCTCCCCGACGAACGCACCCAACGCCTCTACCGCCTAATGGCCCAAAGCATCCACAGCGACTATAGCGAATAGGATTGATAGTAACGTTAGTAACGAAAATAACGTTACTAACGATACT
>JAUNCU010000084.1:0-2507 GCA_030526455.1 Bacteroidales bacterium
CTTCCAATATCTAACTTCTAATCTCTAATTTCTTTTTCAATCGCCTTGATGAGCACGGGCTGCATCACCTGGCGGTAGCCTTCCTCGGTGGGGTGAACGCCATCGGTGGTGTAGGCGGGATTGAGGGCACGGTCGGTGCCGTGCACCATGGGGGTGAAATAGTCGATATAGGTGATGCCATTTTGCTGGGCATAGCGCTGGATGCGGGCGTTGAGCGCGGCAATCTTGTCGGCCACGCCAGTGCGCTTAGGCGCCCAGTACATGGTGGCGCAAGGGAGCACCGACGAGAGGTAGACCTTGATGCCGTTGGCCTTGGCGATTTCCACCATCGAGAGGATATTGCCAAAGGTGTTGTCTTCTACGTAAGGGATGCCACCGTTTTCGGCGATATCGTTGGTGCCGCAATTGATCACCACCGCCACGGGGTGGAGGTTCACCACATCTTCGCGGAAACGCACGAGCATCTGGTAGGACGTCTGTCCGCTGATGCCGCGCGGCACCAGTTGAGGATGCTGAGCGAAGAACTCAGGGCACTTCGATGGCCAGAAATCGGTAATGGAATTGCCCAGGAGCACGATGCGACCAGCAGCGGGAGCGGGCGTGGCGATGAGGCGGGCGTTGGAGGCGGCATAGCGGGCGATACCCGTCCATTTGTCTTGAGCCGAAGCCGAGGCGGCGCAGAGCAGCATCAGGGCAGCGACGGCGATTTTTGAGAAAAGATATTTCATTGTATTATACGTATCGTTAATGGTGTGAGGGGCGGTTGCTATAGGAACATGAGGAGTATCACCTGCGCCAGAATCACGCGGGAGAACATGCAGAGCGGATACACCGTGGTGTAGGCCACCGAGGCGCGGTCGCTCTTGAGGGTGTCGCGGGCGTAGTCGAGCGCCATGGGATTGGCCATCGCGCCACACAGCATGCCGCAGATGGTGGCAAAGTCGAGGCGCACAATCTTGAGCGCCACATAGCCCACGATGAGCACAGGCAGGACCGTGAGGGCAAAGCCAGAGGCTATCCAGAGCACACCTTCGGGGCGCATCACCGTGGTGAAGAAATCGGCACCGGAATGGAGGCCGAGGCACGCCAAGTAGAGCGACAGACCCAAGCGGCGCATCATCAAGTTGGCGCTCTGGGTGGTGTAGGTGACCATGTGGAGGCGCGGACCGAACGTACCCATCAAGATACCGGCGATGATAGGACCGCCTGCCAAACCCAGGCGCACGGGCGCCGAAATGCCCGGCAGCGCAATGGGAATGAGGCCCAGGAGCAAGCCCAGCGTGAGGCCGATGAAGATGGATATGAGGTTGGGCTCGTCGAGGTCGGCCACGAGATTGCCCATGAATTTTTCCACATTTTTGATAGAAGCCTCCTCGCCCACCACGGTGATGCGGTCGCCCATCTGGATGCGGAGGTCGGGCGTGGCGAGCAGTTTCATGCCGCTGCGGTAGATGCGCGTCACGTTCACGCCATAGTGATTGCGCAGGCGCAGCGAACCGAGTCGCTTGCCATTGATGGCAGCCTTGGTGACCACGATGCGGCGCGAGATGAGGCGGCTGTCGATGGCGTCCCAGTCCACTTTGTCGCTATTGAAATCGGTTTTCTCCTGTTCGCCAAAGAGGATGGTCATGGCGGCGCTGGCGGCCTCGTTGGTGATAACGAGGATGCGGTCGTCGGCACTGAGCACGGTGTCGCTCGAGGGGATAATCACCTTGCCATCGTGCCACAGACGCGAGATCACGAATTGCTCGTGGGTGATTTCAGCCAGTTCACCAATGCGCTTGCCAAACACGCCGGGGTTGTTCACGTGGTAGGCCGCCACGAAAGTGCCGTCTTCGGGCGTATCGGGAGCGATGGGGATGTGGCCGTGGTGGCCGAAAACCTTCTGCATCAGCAGCAGCGCCAGAATCACGCCCACCACACCCAGGGGATAGGTGACCGCGGTGGCCAGCGCTGCACCCGAGGTGGATTCACCGAGTTGGGTCAGCGTCTGCTGCGCCGCACCGAGGGCGGGAGTATTGGTGGTGGCACCACACATCACACCCACGGCATCCTTCAGCGGAATGTCGAAAAGCGAAGGCATCAACACGGTGAACACGGTGCCGATGGCCACCACCAGCAGCGCCAGCATGGAGAGCGAAATGCCGCCCTTGCGAAGCGAACTGAAGAAACCAGGACCCACCTGCACACCGAGGGCATAGACGAAGAGCGCCAAACCGAAATCCTGGGCAAACTGGAGTGCTTCGTCTTCAATCGAAAGCCCGAAGTGGCCCAGAAGGATGCCCACGAAAAACACAAAGGTCACACCCAAGGAAATGCCGCGAAAGCGGAGTTTGCCCAGCGTGAGCCCAAAGGCGCAAATGATAGCAAGCAGAATCACCGCCTGCAGCGATGTATGCGTAGTGAATATGCTGAAAAACTGTTCCAAAGCAATAGTTATCTAACAAAAATCACGCAAAATTACAAAAAAGAAATCACAACTAAGAAAATTTCTCACCAGAAGTTAA
>JAUNCU010000084.1:2520-10411 GCA_030526455.1 Bacteroidales bacterium
GGAAACTCATTTTTCTTGAGTTGACAAGTCACATAAGCACATCAGCACCATTACCGGCTCGTCAATTCCAAAAAGAGCACCATTGATTTGGAAATTTCCAATTTTCCAATGGAATTCCAATGGAAAACTGGAAATTTCTGCACGATGTGGGCTTAACCACCTCTTATATAACAATAACAACTACTGCAAGATATTGTGACAGTAGGGATTGTT
The DNA here is from genome assembly GCA_030526455.1 of Bacteroidales bacterium. Classification (GTDB taxonomy): domain Bacteria; phylum Bacteroidota; class Bacteroidia; order Bacteroidales; family Muribaculaceae; genus Sodaliphilus. The sequence continues at coordinate 2,734 of JAUNCU010000084.1, forward strand.
ATGTTTCCTTATCTATTTACTTAGCCAGTTGTTTAGTTCTTGGGCGTATTTTGAGGCTAGGGTGCGGGATAGGGATAGGAGTTCTACGTCGGGGTAATGGGGGAATTGCTCGCCGTAGTGGGTGGCGAAGGTGAGTTCGAAGGCGTGGGTGGCTTCGGTGCGCTCTTTGTCGCGGAAGGGGGTGGCGGTGCGCACGGAGCGGAAGGCTTCGTCGATGTAGATTTCCCAGCGACGGGCCTGGTAGTTGGCTATCACGCCGCTATAGTTGCGGATGGCATAGTCGTTGAGGTCGCCGCCCCAGGTGGTGATCAGGCGGCGGGCGTTCATCTCGTAGTAGTCCTTCACCTCGGGTGCCACACCATAGTCGCGCGCCTGCTCAATCCACTTGTCGACGGTGCAGAAAGGATGCTGGGCGTTGAGCATGTCGAGGTCGGCGAGGAGCGAACGCATCATGATGGCCTTCTCGCGCATCTTCACCGTGTCGCGCGCCACCATGGCCGAGTCGAATTCATCCTTCTCGTAGCCGAAGAGGTTGCCGAGGAGTTCGCGACCAGTCCAGATGAGGTCGATTTTGGCGGCGTCGACGGTGACCGACTTCTGCTTCAGCAGCAATTGCCACGCCTCGTTGAGGGCACGCATATCGGCGAATGCACGGCTGCGTTTCGCCAGTTTCTTATAATAGGGGAAGCCGTTGGCGGCAGTGCCACGGAAAGTGGTGGAAGGTTTCGTGAGCACCTTGTTGTAGAGCACATCCCATGCGCGACGCACGTTTTCGTCGGGCACATCGGCATGGCAGTCGGCCACTTGGCGCACCACCTCGGCATCGGAGGCGCCGAAATTCCACGCCTTGTCGAAGATGTATTCAAAGGGGAACTGCTGCACATCGAAGCCCTCGAGCGTAGAGCCGATGCCCTTGAGATTGGCACCGCCCTCCTGGAGCGCCTTCTCCAGCAATTCGCCCGACTGCTTCACATTGCCCTGCATCACCGAGTTGCCACCGAAGTTGCCCAGGTAGCACCAAATGTAGGGCTGGCCGTAGAACTTATCGTGCATGCGCCACACCTCCATGCGCTCGCAGAAGTAGTCGAGCATCGTCATCTTGCCCTTCGGCAGAGCCGTGAGCATCGCCTTGGTCACCTCAGGCGTCCATTTCTTGCGCTGATAGTAGAGAAACCAGCCCATCTGCAGCCACTCCGCCTTCTTATCGACGGCACGCAGCGACTCGTAGACGTGCTTCGAGAGGCCCGCGATGTAGTCGCAGTCGTAACTGGGCGCCTCCATCTCGTTGAAAAGGTCGATGCCATAGATGTGGTCGGTGCCGAAGAGGCGGGTCTGCTCCTCGAGGAAAGCGCGCTGAATCTTAGCGTAGAGCGGGTCTTCGGAATTGAGGAAATAAGTGTGATAGGGCGCCTCAAAGTCGTCCCAGGCGTCGAGTTTCTTGATATCGGCCTTGGGGAAGAGATCGCAGAGTTGCTTGGGCACATGGCCGGCAAAGGCAGGAAGCACGGGGCGCATGTTGAGCGCACGCTCACGCGCGAGAATCTGCTGCTGGAGTTTCACCTGGCCGTCGAGCCACTCCTTAGGCAGCGGACCGCACCATGCGTCGATATTCGCCATGCGGTGCCAAGGCAGATACACAGGGCCAGTGAAATAGCCGCGCACCTGCTCGTCGGTCATGCCCAGATTGCGCCACACATTGTACCACACGCCCTCCTGGCCCGTGATGGCCAACGGCATGTTCACGCCATTGAGCGCCATCCAGTCGATCACGCGTTCCCAGTCGTGCCAGTCGAAGAACGGCATGGTGTAGCCAAAGGTGCAGTAATTGAGGAAAAAGCGCTGCGGCACACGAGCGTCGACCGTTTCGGTGCTGTCGACGGCGGGAAGCACGGCGGGAAGGTCGAGCGCAATATCGGCGTACCACGACACGGTGGTGTGGCAGTATTTCTTCAGATAGCGGTTGAGGCCCACGGCCATGGAATTGGCATTGTTGGCGGTGATGATCACCTTGTCGCCCGCGTTGGCGAGGGTGAAATAGTCGGCCGCCTTCTTCTTGCCTTGCTTAAAGGTCACTTTCTGCGCCAGGCGAGGCGACAGACGCTGGGCCAGCGCCATGGCCTCGTCGACTTGCGAGGTGGCGGCTAGCATGGTGCATACGGCCATCAACACGGCGGCCGCGGTGGTTGCGAATCTTCTTTTCATAATGGGATTATGGGTGGTTAAAATTGTTAAGTATTTTCTTCACAGTGAGCGTGATGCGCTGCAGGCACACCTCGGGCTGGAGCGCGGCGGGCAAATCCACCGGCTCGGGATTGATGCAGTGCACGGCCGTGAACGCCTCAGCGGGTGAGCCATCGAGCATGCCACAGAGCGCCACGGCGGGCACACCATGGCGGCGACACAGGCGAGCCACGGCGTAGGGGAGTTTGCCATGAGCGGTGGAAGCGTCGATGCGGCCTTCGCCCGTGAGCACCAAGTGGGCATCGGCGATGGCATCCTCCACATGGAGGAAACGGAGCACCGCCTCAGCGCCAGGATAGAGTGTGGCACCGAGGAAAGCCATCAGCCCCGCCCCTACCCCACCGGCAGCACCCGCACCCGGGGAGGCGGGCACGGCAGCGGGCATCAGCGCCGAGAACTGGCGTGCACCCGCATCGAGCAGCGCCACCTGCTGGGGCGACGCACCCTTTTGCGGAGCGTAGACGGCTGCGGCGCCGTGTGGGCCACAGAGGGGATTGTCGACGTCGGTGACCACGGCAAATTCGGTGGCGCGCACCTCGGGGGGCACGGCAGAAGCATCCACCTTCGCCACACAGCCAAGGCTTTCGCCACACGGCTCCACAGGGCGGTCCTCGGCATCGAGGAAACGGAATCCCAATGCCGTGAGCATGCCCATGGCGCAGTCGTTGGTGGCACTGCCGCCTATGCCCAACACGATGCGGCGTGCACCATGGTCGATGGCATGGCGCATCAACTGGCCCGTGCCCAGCGTGGTGGCGCGCATCACATCGCGGGAGGCATCGGGAATCAGCGCCAGTCCGCTTGCTGCGGCCATCTCCATCACCGCCTCAGTGCCGTGGAGCGCGTAATGGGCGCGCACCGTAGTGCCCGGGAGCGGACCCGCCACCTCCACAGCCATGCGCTGCGCCAGAGGATGGGCGAGTGCCTCCATCGTGCCCTCTCCCCCATCGGCGCAAGGAATCATCACCACCTGCGCCCCAGGGATGCACTGAAGGATGCCATCGCGGGCAGCCTCAGCCAACTGGCGCGAAGAGGCCACACCCTTAAACTTGTCGAAAGCCAAGACAATTTTCATCGGTCACAAAAAAATGACGAAAAGGAGCCCAACAGGGACCTAACCAGGTTCCTATCAAGCCCCATTTTTAATATGGTAACACCGCAGTGAGAAAGTGGATTAACCCACCTTAATCACGAGGTAGTTAGAGAGTTCCCAGAAGCGTGCGGGATTGGTGATGCGGAGCACCTTCTGTCCACCCACTTCCTCCATCACGTAAGAACCTTCGGGATGCTTCGACATCACCTGAGCCTTCTTGTTGTGGAGTTCGAGTTGGGTGAGCGTGCGCTTGTCGGCCTTGGTGAAATACGACTTGGTGTAGTCGCCTTCCATCACCTTAGTCTTGCGCAGGAAGCCCGTTTCGATAATCTTCTGTTCCTTGAGTTCCTTCTTCGAGCCAATCACGTAGAAGCACTCGTTCATGGCGCTAGCCAGCGCTGCGCTGCGTTCCTTTTCAGCGGCCACGTTTTGCTTCTCAACGGCGAGGTCGGCCTTAGTCTGGGTGTTTTCGGTTTCCAGATTTTCCACCTTGGTGTTGAGTTTGCTGATTTGCACGTTGGCAGCCTGGAGTTCGGCGGTGAGTTTGTTGATAATGTTCTTTTGATTTTCGAGTTGCTTCTTCAGCGTCGACACCTGCTTCTTGAGGTCGTCGGAATACTCGCCCGACTCGTTGAGTTTCTTTTCCAGTTCGGCGAGGCGGCGTTCGCGTTCCTTCACCATCACCTGGATAGCCATCACCTGGTCGCGGAGCACATTCTTCTTGTCGACGGTTTCTGAACCCAGATTAGAGATGCTCATCACATCCTGCACATCGATAATCTGGTTCATGCCATCGGCAATATCGTTCATGAGCGCTGTGAGCGAATCCTTTTGCGCGTTCACCGACGCAAGTTCTCCCTTCAATCCCACGTTTTCAATGGAATCGGTATTCACTTTCTGTTCGCCATCACCCTTACCGCAGGAGATTGTGAGCGAAGAAATGGCTAAAAACGCCATCGACATTAATACAATCTTTTTCATAATTCTGTATCTGTTGTTCTGTTAATATGCTTTTGCTTAAATTTCGCGTATTTATCCACCTTCACCGCCGCTTCGGCAGGTTTGCCTTCCACCACGAGCACGATTTCGCCGCGTGGGGCGCTCGCCTTGAAATGGGCGGCGAGGGTGGCAAGGGTGCCATTGTGGGTGGTGTTGTGCATCTTGGAGATTTCGCGGCTCACCGAGGCCTCACGGTCGGGGCCAAACACCTCAGCCATCTGCTCGAGCGTCTTCACCAGGCGCATGGGCGACTCGTAGAAAATCATGGTGCGCTGCTCGTCGGCCAGCGAGGCGAGGCGTGAGGCACGGCCCTTCTTCTGGGGCAGGAAGCCTTCGAAGGTGAATCGCTCGCAGGGCAAGCCCGAATTCACCAGGGCGGGCACGAAAGCCGTGGCGCCCGGCAGGGTTTCCACCTCAATCTGGTGGCGACGGCATTCACGCACGAGCAAGAAGCCCGGGTCGCTGATGGCGGGTGTGCCCGCATCGGTCACCAGGGCAATGACAGCGCCCGCCTGGAGTTCGTCCACCAGGCCCGAGAGCGTGTCGTGCTCATTGAATTTGTGATGGCTGCGCATGGGCGTGGCGATGCCGAAGTGCTTCATCAGCACGCCGCTGGTGCGGGTGTCTTCAGCGAGCACCAGTTGCGCCTCCTTCAGCACCGTGATGGCACGCGGCGTCATGTCGTCGAGATTGCCTACCGGCGTGGGTACTATGTAAAGTTTACCAGCCATTATTTATTCATTATCAATTATCTTATCAATTTCGCGGGGAGGTGGCGGGGATTATAGGAAATGCCTTTTCACCACTTCCATAAAGTCGCGCACTTCCTCGTTGGTGGGATCCCAGCCGAGGTCGTCGTAGAAGTAATCTTCGGCCTCGTCGAAGGAGTGCATCGACTGCACCATGTCGAGGGCATCGTTGTATTCAGCCTGACTGTTGCCGAAGAGTTCGCGGCGGAAGCGGATGCTATCGTTGAGCGAGAACGCCGATCGCATGTTCTTCGCCATGCCACGGTTGAGTTTTTCCTCGATGCTGAGCGGCTCGTCTGCGGAGTCGGCGTCGTCGCAAGTTTCATCGTCGAAAATCTCCTCCTCTTCCTCGGTTTCCACCTCTTCAAATTCCTCTTCTTCCTCTTCATCGGCGGCGGGCACATCGGGCTCGGGAGCCACGAAGTCGATGTCGTCGTCGATGGGTGGAACGGCGGGGGCTTCAGCGGGGGCTTCTTCAACAGGCGCTACTGGAGCGGGAATTTCCTCTACAATCACTTCAGGAGCCTCTTCGGCTGGAGCCTCTGGCGAAGCAACAGTGGCGAGTTCGCATCCGCAGAAGTTGCAGAATGTGTAGCCCGAAGGCAGTATTTTCCCGCAGTCGGGGCACTTCACGAAGGCGGGAGGCTCTTCGTCGGCCGATTCGGCTTCGGCTGCATGAGCGAAGTCGGCATCGTCGTCGCCTTCGAGGGCGGCATCGAGCATTTCCTCCTCCACAGTTTGCTGCGGGAATTGCACTTCGGCGGCCTCCTCGGCCACAAAAGCGGCCTTCTGCTTAATCAATTCAACCACCGAAGCAGGCGTGGCATCGCCATGCTTTTCAAGCACAAGCAGCAGACCCTCAAGTTCGTAGACTGCCAGAAGAAGTTTACCGTAGGTAGAAGCCATATCTATTGAATTTGGTTGCAAATTAAAAATATTATGCAAACATACTTAAATAATTTCGTACTTCACACAAAAGCGTGCATTTTTTTTCGCTCAACTATTCAATTTCGCTCTGTCCGAAGAGCGAGATGAGCATCACGTCCATCTTGTCGCGCAGGTCGGCACGGGTGCCAATCCAGTTGTTGGCCAGCAGTGCCCATGCATATTTGGGGCGCTTGGCGGGGAAATAGCCCACAAAGCACTGCACGGCATTGATGCTGCCGCTCTTCACCACCATGTTTTCGGCCAGCGGTGTTTCGGGGATGAGTTTGCCGATGCGGCGGCGCACTGGTGGCATGAGTTGGCTCAGGCGCACGCCCTCGATGGGGTGCTTGGCCATGTAAGAGAGCATGTGCACAAAGAAGCGGCCCGAGATTTTGTTGGCACAAGCCAAACCGCTGCCGTCGCGCTGAAACACCGAGCGCGTGTCGATGCCCTTGCTGCGCCAGAGGCTGTCGACCACTGCTACGCCGGCTTCCCAAGTGCCCTTGTGCCCGGTGTGAACGGCAATGGCACGGAGCAAACCTTCGGTGAACATATTGTCGCTGCGATCGAGGAGCGAGGTGATGATATCGGCCAACTTGGGCGACTGGTGCTCAAGAATTTGCACCTTCTGTGCATTCTTCACCTTTGCCAGCGCCCCCGGCTTGATTTTCACCTTGAAGCCTTCGGCCACCATGGCACGCTGGAGGCTGTCGACGAAAAGTGTCGATGGCGTGGGGATGGCCACACGCATGCTGTAGTCTTTATTCGCGGCGGTGCCGTGAAGCACGAGCGCGGGGGTGCCTTCTTCGAGGCGCAGGTCGATGTTGTCGACGCTTTCCTTAGAGATGAAACGGTTGATAATCTGCACACCAGGCACGGCGGGCTCGAAGTGGGCGTTGAAGATTTCGCCATCCTTGGCAGTGAATTTCAGGTAGGAGCGGTTGTCGAAGAAGTTGAAGCCGTGGATACCCATGCCGTAACTCCAGCCCAGGTCGCCCACTTCCCACCATCCGTGAGATGCGGGCCAGGGAATGAGGGAGGTGTCCACAGTGATTTCGCCTTCAAATTTCTCAATGCCGCGCGCCTTGAGTTGGGCAATGATTTCGGCCACGAAATTGGGGTTTTCGGGGAAATAGGCGCTGCCCAATGTGGGGTCGCCCGCACCCACCACGTGGATGCTGCCCTTAAACTTCTTGCCCTTCTGCTCGCCAATGAGATAGACGGGGGTCTTAAACTTGAAGTTAGGTCCCATCAGGCACAGTGCCGATGAGGAAGTGACCGTCTTCATCGTGGAAGCCGTGATGCAAGAGAGGTCGGGGTTGAAGGCTGCCACCATGGTGTCGGCCTCGATGTCGTAGAGCGCCACCGTCACCGAACCGTGAGCTAGGGCGGTATCACCGCCGAAGGCATCGATGGCACGCTGTGCCGATTCGCGGTTCAGCGCCTGGCCAGCCACAGCCACCAGCGCCACAAGCAGAGATAAAAATGTTTTTTTCATTTTGTGTAGGGGGTGTTTAGGGGTTAAGGGGGATAGGGGTGAAAATGCTGTCACGGGAAACGCTAGTCGCTACCATAACCGACCCTCTCCGAGGCTCTTTCCTTTTGTGATTTCTTATCTCCAAGCCGCGCTCGCGAAATGCTACGCAAATAAAAAGCATTCAATGAGTTA
>JAUNCU010000084.1:10438-11662 GCA_030526455.1 Bacteroidales bacterium
CTCAGAGAATGAACGCCTGGTGCTCAGAGGATGAGCGCCTTGGGTTTCCGGACAGTGGGCTTGTTACAGTTCTTCCTCTTGGCCGGTGCCCCACTCTAGGAGATTGGCGGCGATGCCGTCGGCGAGTTGCACGAGTCCGCAGAGGGCGTGCTTGTCGCGGGCGGTGTTGATGTTGTTCTTCTGTTCGGGGCTTTGGAAAGCGAGGTCCCATGCCGCCATGTGCCAACGGATGGCGAGCATTTCATCGTCGTGGATGTCGAAGCCGCTGCGCAGCACCACAATCACGCTCTTCTCGCCGTGGCCCATGGGGAAATTGCTGTAGTCCACGTCGAAGCCTTTCACGTCCACCCAGTTGCCAAACTGGTCTTTGCGGCGCTTCACCACCTTCTTGTAGACGTCGGCCTTGCACACGTCGTGGAGCAGGCAGGCCACAATCACGCTGTCCTTGGGCAATTCGCGTTCCATTTCGGGACGCATCTTGATAATTTGCTCGCGAAGCATAAGGCCTGCGCGGCAGGTGTTGAGCGAGTGCTGCACGTTGCCACCGTCGCACGCCAGGTGGAATCGGGTGCTCGATGGAGCGTCGTAGAAGCCCAGGTCTTCGAGGTCTTCAATCAAGTAGTCGGTGCCTTCGCGGCCCACGCTGCGGAGCAAGTCGTTGAACTCCTGTTTGTTTTTTTCGATGTCTAATGTCATGTGTATGATGTATTTTTGTGTTTTCGCAAATAGTGTCGCCACGCGTAAAGCGGGCGCTGCTGAAGATAATGCTTATCGCGCTCGTGGGCATAGGCCTCGCGCTCGAAGGAGATGCTGCGGTAGGCATTGCCGCGCATGGGCAGGCGCACGAGCCACTCCAGCACGTAGAGCACATAAAACGGCAAGATGCCCAGTTCTAGCATTTGGCGGGTGTGGATGCGTTCGTGCCTGATATCCACCTCAGTAACCTCCATGCCGCGACGCACCAGCATCACACCCAGCACATTCACGGCCTTATAACCGCGAAAAGGCAGAAACGGATTGTGCACTATCTTCATCGCTAAATCTACTGAATTAATTTACAAAGTTACGATAATTATATTAGAAATGAGAAATTAGAGGTTAGAAATTAGATTAGTCGCTAATGCGACTAACACGGGGGAAAAACTAGCAGCCGCAAAAATTGTAATTGCGGCTGCTAGTTTTATATGCTGTAAATGCTTTCTCTAGATAAAAGCGGTCCCTTTT
>JAUNCU010000085.1:0-5314 GCA_030526455.1 Bacteroidales bacterium
CTCAGCAACTAAAAGAATATGCATAAAGCAGGCTTTGTGAACATCGTGGGCAACCCCAATGTGGGCAAGTCGACCCTGAGCAACATCCTCGTGGGCGAACGCCTCTCCATTATCACCAGCAAGGCGCAGACCACACGCCACCGCATCATGGGCATCGTGAACACCGACGACTACCAAATCGTGTTCAGCGACACCCCCGGCGTGCTTAAGCCCAAATTCAAACTGCAGGAAAGCATGCTTGAATATTCCACCGGAGCCCTCGTCGACGCCGACGTGCTGCTTTATGTGACCGACGTGGTGGAATCGCCCACCAAAAACCAGGAATTCCTCGACAAGGTGGCGCGCGAAAAAGTGCCCATCATCCTGGTGATCAACAAAATCGACCTGCTCAAGGGGCAGGACGAACTGGTGAAAATTGTGGAGGAATGGCGAGCACTGCTGCCTCAGGCCGAAATCTACCCCACCAGCGCTAAGGAAAACTTCAATGTGGACCAAATCATGAAGCGCATCGTGGAACTGCTGCCCGAGAGCCCGCCTTACTTCGGCAAAGACGCCCTCACCGACCGCTCGTCGCGCTTCTTCGTCACCGAAATCGTGAGAGAGAAAATTCTCCTCACCTACGACAAGGAAGTGCCCTACGCCACACAGGTGATCGTGGAAAAATTCGACGAGAGCGACGACGAAATCCACATCATGGCTGTTATCTACGTGGAGCGCGACACCCAAAAAGGCATCATCATAGGCCGACAGGGCAGCAAACTCAAGCATGTGGGTATCGAATCGAGAAAGGAACTCGAGAAGTTCTTCGAGAAGCACGTGTACCTGCAACTCTACGTGAAAGTGGAAAAAGACTGGCGAAACCAAGAGAAAAAACTCAAGGCTTTCGGCTATCTCGAATAAATCATATATTACTAATCATCACGGGCTTGCCAAGCACACGTGCGCCACAGCAAAACGCGCATCTTGGGAGGATTTATTTAACAGCGGGCAGGCCTCTATCACTATTAAAACATTTATCAAGCAATGGCAAGACTTATAGCAATCGTAGGACGCCCAAATGTGGGCAAATCCACGCTCTTCAACCGCCTCACCAAGACCCGTGCAGCCATCGTGAACAACGAGAGCGGCACCACTCGCGACCGCCAGTATGGCAAAACCGAATGGGGCGGCATGGAAATGTCGGTGGTCGACACCGGCGGATGGGTAGTGAACAGTGAAGACATCTTTGAGGATGAAATCAACAAGCAAGTGGCGCTCGCCATCGAAGAGGCCGACGTGATTCTCTTCATGGTCGACATCAAAAACGGCGTCACCGACCTCGACGACCACGTGGCTGCCATTCTGCGCCGCGCCAAGAAACCCGTGGTGCTCGTCACCAACAAGGACGACAACAACGAGAGCATCTTCTTCGAAAGCGAATTCTATTCGCTCGGCCTCGGCAAGCCTTTCTCTATCTCGGCCATCAACGGCACAGGCACAGGCGACCTGCTCGACGAAGTGGTGCGACTCATGCCCGAGAAAGACGACGACCAAACCGACGAGGAACTGCCACGATTTGCCATCGTAGGACGCCCTAACGCCGGCAAATCGTCGCTCGTGAACGCACTGATGGACGAGCAGCGCAACATCGTGACCGACATCGCAGGCACCACACGCGACAGCATCTACTCGCGCTACAACAAATTCGGCTTCGACTTCTACCTCGTCGACACCGCCGGCATACGCAAAAAGAACAAGGTGAACGAAGATGTGGAATACTACTCGGTGCTCCGCAGCATTCGCGCCATCGAATACAGCGACGTGTGCATCCTGCTCATCGACGCCACTCGCGGCATCGAGTCGCAAGACGTGAACATCTTCTCCATCATCGAGAAGAACCGCAAGGGCCTCATCGTGCTGGTGAACAAATGGGACGTGGCTCAGGAAAAATCGCAACAGGCCATCACCTATATGGAGAACACCATACGCGAGCGTTTCGCACCCTTCACCGACTTCCCCATCATCTTCGGCTCGGCGCTCACCAAGCAGCGCATCTACAAGGTGCTCGAGGAAGCCATCAGCGTGTACCAGAACCGCAAGCGCATCATCCCCACCGCGCAACTCAACAACGCCATGCAGGAAATCATAGGCGCCTACCCACCACCAGCCACTAAGGGCAAGATGGTGAAAATCAAGTATGTGACCATGCTCAAGGAAGCAAGAGTGCCATCATTCGTGTTCTTCTGCAACCTGCCACAGTGGATCAAGGACCCCTACAAGCGCTACCTCGAAAACCAAATTCGCGAGCGCTGGGACCTCAAAGGCACACCCATCAACCTCTACTTCCGCCAAAAGTAATAGCAGCACAGGGCACAGGGCCCGCGCTGCATAAGCATATCCATAGCCTGCTCAACATAGCGTGAGCAGGCTATTTTTTAAGCACTTACACCACAGCGGTTATTAAAATTCGCACCATGCGAATGAAAATACCATCTGTTAAATAGTGTGTAGAAATTGCCATAAAAGTGTTTAAAACCCTTAATAAAGCGCCAGAAATTGAAGAAAATTAAACAAACCTCCGATATTTCACATTTATTATACAATGTTTACATTTTTTCTAGCACATAATTTAAAAATGTGTATTACCTTTGTGGCGACAAACAAAGAAGATAACAATACCCTTCAATACTATTGACAACTTATTGTGTCGTGCTCCCTCACCGGTGCACGGTCACAGCAAGAAAGGCTAACAAAAATTATATACTTGAATTTTGGTTATGATAGAGGTGTGCTTTTGTGAAAAAGTGCACTTTTATTTTTTATATACCCCCACCACACACACAAGCCACGGCCATCACAATAGCACGGTGGGGGGCATAATTAAAAGATACGCAAAATCGGGAAAAATGCGACAGGTCTATAACTAAAACGCCAGGCAAACACCCACCGCCGTCGGAGACGGCTTATCATGGTTAACTCCATGCAAGCGAGTGAATTGCATAGCAATTCGCGAGCGCGGCTTGGAGATTAGTAATCACCAAGGAAAGAGCCTCGGAGAGGGTCGGTTATGGTAGAAACCCCAGTTTTTCGGACCGCCTCCCCCTGCGACTTCCCAAGGCGCCAAATCAACACCCTTCGCCTAGCGAGGACGCGATGTATCGCGTCCCTACCTCGTTCTGCATACCTCCCCCTACCACCTTTGCCTCCACCCTCCCCCCACAAAAGCACACCAGGCATCTGCCTTTTGGGGGCGGATGCCTGGTGGTGTATTGTGTGGGGGCCTTGGGCTTTAGCGGAGCACGCGCTGTGGGCGTTCGGGCGCTTTACCGTCGGGCGATGGAGCGTAGTAGTAGCCGCCGTTCCATCCGTAGTGGTAGTCGTTCCAGCGTGGCGAACTGGTGTGCACGAGGTCGAAGGTGAAGTCGCTGCGGTCGTCCCAGTAGATGCGGCCCTGGAATCGGTTGTCGGTCAAGCGATAGTTGTCGATGTAATAGGTCACGTTATCTTCCACAAAGAAGATTTCGATCACGCGGTCGCGCACGCGCCACTCGATGTGGCTGGCGATGTAGTCCCAAGGGGCGTTGCTGTAGTAGTCCACCCAGTGGCCGGTGCCCGATTTGAAACGGAAGGGGTCGGTGGTGAAATCCACATAGGAATAGGAGGAATTGTAGTAACGGCCGTTGTATATCGACTGCACGTGGGTGTAACCTTCCCATGTGCCTTCGAGGCTGGAGGCTATGTTTTGGTCTTCACACGAGGTGAAGGTGAGGCTCACGAGAGCCACCATTGCCAGGGTGAGATAGCGGTATAATCTTTTCATTGCAGTGTAGTATTTAGTGGTTTTACAATCTTTATTTCTTTGATATATAGACGAGCGCGCGGGCTAAAAGTTTAATAACCGGTGCAAATTCGCCTCCAGCGTGCGCTCCATTTGGTGAACGGGCACATGGAGCACCTGTGCCATACGCGCCACGATTTCGTCGATGGGCAGCAGACTTTCGTCGGTTTCGGCAAGCATTTGCCCGAGTGGCACGGCCTGCAGCGCCTGGGCGTTGAACTGCTCGCCAAACGATACGTAGAAGCCCGCCTGCACCAGCGGCGCCACCACGCGCTCACCACCACGAAAGCCATGAATGGCCCAAGGCACCAGCCTTCGGCTCTCGCGCCACGCCTTCAGCACCTGCTGCGAGGTGCGCACGCAGTGTATCACCAGCGGCTTGCCCACCTCTTCGGCCAGGGCGATGTGGCGCCTGAAAATCGTCTCCTGCACCTCAAGACTCGCGCCACGCAGGCTGTCGAGCCCCGTCTCCCCTATGGCCAGCACCTGAGGATGGCGTGCCGCCGCTTCGAGCAGCGTAAAATCCACATCGCCTGCGGTGTCCCACGGGTGGATGCCCACGCTGTAGCAGCGCCCCTCTTCGGGAGCGAAACAGTGAGCCTTCGCGCTGATGAGCGCATCGCTCCGCTGCAGGTGATGGGTGTGGAAGTCGAGCATCATGGCACAGGGTCGTAACCGCTTCCGCCCCAGGGATGGCAGCGGCATATGCGCTTCACCGCCAGCCAGAAGCCCTTAAACGGACCATGCTTGCGAATCGCCTCCACGGCATATTGGCTACACGTGGGCGTGAAGCGGCAAGCCGGCGGCGTGAGCGGCGAAATGCAGCGCTGATAGAAGCGGATGGGCAGAATCAGCAACGCACCCAGCGCCTGAAGCAGCGCCCGACCGATGCGGCCAAAGAAGCCCGTAGGGTGGTGGCTAGTTTCACTCATGGGTGACGGCTTTTCTAATCTTGTCGAGAATCACTTTCATCTTCTCCTCGATCACGGCATAGTCGGCCGGCTCCTTGGAGAGGTAGATAAATGCCACGTCGACGCTCTTTTCGGCCTCGGCGAGGGCGGGAACCAGAAGCGCGCGGTTAAGGCGATAAGCCTCGCGGGTGCGGCGGCGCAGCAGCACGCGACCCACAGCCTTGCGAATCTTCTTCTTGGGGATAGTGATCATAAAGCGCACGGGTGCCTCAGCGCGGGCATCGCCCACCCTGTACACCGCCCTCAGGGGATAACTGATCACGCACTTCCCGTGGGCAAACATGAGGTTGATAGCCGTGTGGCTGCACAACTTCTCGCGCTTATATAATCTGAAATTTTCCATACGCTACTGCAAAGTTAACACTTTTTTCGCCGTGTGAACAAAAAAAAAGCGACATCACCTCAATTTCATCAGCATTTCAAGCAGCATTTTCGCACCATTTTTAACACAAAAAAATTACACAAATTTGGAAGCCTAAAAAACGCACAACCATCTATATATCTGTTATTTAAATATTTTTCATTC
>JAUNCU010000085.1:5344-11629 GCA_030526455.1 Bacteroidales bacterium
GCAAGTTGGCGCGTTTTCATTCGGCAAGTTAGCGCGTTTTTGTTCAGTAATTTGTGGATTTTTTGCTATTTCCGGGCGGGGTTCCACACTTGCTTGGTGAACGACTCGGCGTAGCGGCACTGGTATTCGCCGCCGTGGAAGCGCTCCATGGGTATGTGCCACTTGAGGCAGTCGTCGGGGTCTTGACTCACGTGGGCGCGGCAGGCCTGGTGTTTCTGTTCCACCACGTCGGAGATGTCCACAAAGGTGTCGGGGTGCCAGTTCTGCGTCTGCAGCCCCGTCATCGCCTCGTGATAGTAGAGGTCGAAACTGTGACCCAGTTGGCGCCAGGCGTCGTAGGTAAGCACCGAGCAAATGCGGTGGTCGCGGTGCGAATCGATGGGCCAGTGGGTGAACACCACGTCGGGCTTCTCGCGCTCAATCACCGCCTTCAGTTCGGCATAGCGCTCCTTGGTGATTTCGGTGGCGCCATCCACCTGCGAAAGCATCACAAAGCGCACCCCCATAATGGCGCACGCATCGGTGGCCTCCTTCGTGCGGATGGCACGGGCCTCAGCAGCACCCACGCCCTTGATGCCCGCCTCGCCGCCGGTGAGATACACATTCACCACCTCGCAGCCATGCTTCTGAAGCACCAGCGCAGTGCCGCCGCAGCAAAATTCAGGGTCGTCGGGATGAGCGCCTATAATCAGCGCCTTCTTATATTTGCCCACAATAGTGTTTTGCCCAAAAGCCGGCATCACCATCGCCAGCAAAAGCAGAGAAAGAAAAATACTACGTTTCATGACGTGAAAATCTTTAAGTATTATTAGGTAAAAATTAGTCACCACAAAGATAATGAATAAGTAGCTTATTACGAAAGCGTTGAAAAAAAACAAGGAGTCGCAAGCATGTGCTGCTTGCGACTCCCCCATTTTTTCTATGTCACCTCACTTGCCGCGCTAAAGCGGGGAAGCGGGGTTATCAGCCATTTTGGTTACCAACCTGGGTTCTGGCCAATTTCTGGGTTGAGTGTCTTTTGGCCACTTGGAATTGGGAAGAGGTTGTATTTGCTGTCGTACACACGTTCCTTACCGTTGTTCTTGCAGTTGATGTAACCGTCGGCGTCAACGTTCACTTGGCTCCAGTCGATTACGGAATTGCCCTTCATGTTGCCTACGTAAGCACCACGGCACTGGTCGGGATACTTTTGGGTATCGAGCAAGTCGAGCTTGTTCCAGCGCTGGAGTGAATAGTAGCGGTCGTTGTTGCAGTACATCAATTCAACGCGGCGTTCGCGGCGAATCTCGAAGATGATGTTGCTCACGCCCATGTTGTTGGCTGGGTCGGCTTCAACAGCAGTGGTGAGGTGTGGCATACCCACGCGGTCGCGAAGTTTGTTGATAGAGATGTCGAGGTCTTGGTTGGTGATATTGCCGAGTTCGGCACAAGCCTCTGCATAGTTGAGCAGGATTTCTGCGAGCCAGAAGATAGGCGCGTCGGTGGTGTTGGTACCGATCGACTGGCGGTCGGTGTTAGGCATTTTGTTGGTGTCGAACAGGAGCACGCCATAGCCAGTAGAAGCGGTGGATTGTGCACCGCCGAAGCGAGCGTAACCGCAGCCTGGGAATTGGAGGATGCTGTCGACTTGTGCAGTGAGGCGTGGGTCGCGTTGTGCGAGCACGTCGGCGATGTTAATAAACGCCTGTTCACCGAAGCCCGACTTGTCGTCGATACGCACGAGTTTGCCATCTTCGCTCTTGTCGCAAGTGGTGGTAGCCTTGGGCTTACCATCCTTGAAGAGGTAGCTGTCGAATGCAGCCTTGCTCATGCCGTGCACCTGAGTAGAGCCGCAGGTGTAGTCCACAGTAGCATGACCGAGCACACTGTAAACGTAGTGCTTGTAAAGAATCATTTCCTCGTTTTCCTTGAGGTCGAGCTGGTCGAAGTTCTCCTTGAAGTTTTTGTGGAGCGTATATTTGCCCGAGTTCATGATTTCAGCACTTGCGTTTTTACATTCGGTGAGGAATTTGCTGGCTCGTGTTTCGTCCTTGAGCACATACTTGCTGTAGGTGCCTTCAAACAAGCAGACGCGGCTCTTGATGGCGAGGGCCACATACTTGTTGTAGTCGGTGCGAGAGGTAGCGTTCATGTTGATGTTGGTGCAAGCGAAGTTGAGGTCTTCGAGCACCTTGTCCATCACATCCTTGCGGTTATGGCGTGGGCCGAAAAGGATGTCGGTGTCGCCGGTGTCGAGCACCTTGTCCACCCAGTAGCAGTCGCCATAGGCACGCACGAGTTTGAAGTGCTGCCATGCACGATAGAGGCGTGCGAGGCCTTCGTAGTTAGCCTTAGCCGATTCGCTCATTTCGGCGATGCCGGGGAGCGCCACGATGAGGGTGTTGGCACGGCGGATTTCGGTATAAGGGTTGTTCCATGCACCCGCTGTTGCAGGCACTGCGGTGAACGTCCAGTCGCTGGTGCCGGTGGTGCCTTGGTCGTCGTTCAGGAAATTGAAGTAGAAATCACCATAACTGCCGCTATTTCCGTAACCAGAGAACTCGTTGTAGAAATAGTTGGCGAAGAGTTTCACGTTCTTTTCGCTGGTGAAAAAGTTATCTTTGGTAAATTGATCGTATGGATCGGTGTCGAGCAAATCGGAGCACGACGTGAACATCAATCCAGAAATCAATAATAAAACTATTTTTTTCATATAACTATTATTCTTTTTGAATGTTAGTAAATCAATGTATCTCTAAAAGGGTCGTGCTTGATTACAAGTCGATTTGGATACCAAATGAGTAAGTGCGCATAATTGGGTCGGTACGTCCCCACACACCATTGCCATACGAGCCAACACCGGTGTTGATTTCTGGGTCGAGGCCGGTTCCGTTGTTGTGGTTGATGATGTCGAATGCGTTAGAGATAGAAGCGTAAACGCGAACCTTGCTCAAAGTGGCCTTCTTCACGATGTGCTTAGGCAGCGTGTAGCCCACGGTGATGTTCTTCATACGCAGGTAGGCCATATTCACCAGATACTTGGTCTGTGGATAGAAGTTGTAACGACCACCGCTCAGGATAGAAGATGATGCATTGCCTTGGCCGGCGCCACCACCATAGAGGCGTGGGAAGTCGCAGCTTTGGTCGATATTCTTGTTGGCATACATTTCTTCGGTGATGTAGCTGGTCTGGTTGGAGTAGATAGCGTCTTCACCACGCATCATTGGCATCACGAATGCCGACTGGGTCCACATGTCGCGCTTGCCTACGCCTTGCATAAACACGTCGATGTCGAAGCCTTTCCATTCAGCACCGAGGCGGAGCGAGTATTGGTAGCGAGGTGTGGAGTTGCCAATCTTGATGAGGTCGCCATGGTTTTCTGGTGTACCATCACCCCAGTCGATTTTGCCGTCGCCGTTTTGGTCAACAAACTTGATGTCGCCAGGACCATACACGAAGCTACTGCTCTGGAGTTTGGTCTGGTCGGCTACGCCTGCTGCATATATCCACTTGCCGGCAGGATCCTTGCCGGTGAAGTCGTTGTAGTCGAAGTAGCGGTCGGTTTCAAAGCCCCAGATTTCGCCGTATTCCTTACCGCTGTAGTAGCCGTTGATAAGGTTGTTGCTATCCCATTGGGTAACCTTGGTCTTGTAGTCGCTGATGTTGGCGGTAGCGTAGAAGTTCACGTCGCCAAATTTGTGACGGTAGTCGACGGTGAGTTCCCAACCGCGTGAGCGGAGCGAACCTTCATTGCCATAAGCAGCAGTAGTACCGAGCACGCTTGGGAGTTCCTTACCAGGAGCAAGCATGTCCTTGGTGTCGCGCTGGAACCAGTCGAGCGTAACGTTGAGTTCGCCCTGGAGGAAGCCGAGGTCGAGACCTATGTTGGTGGTGTTGATGGTTTCCCAAGTGAGAGAAGCGGGCACCATCTTAGGCATGCTGAAGTAAGCGAGCTTGGTGTCGCCGTTGCCAAGCCAGTTGACTGCGGCATTTTTCTTTTCCATGGTTTCCAAGAACATGTAGTCGCCCACCACTTGGTTACCGATCGAGCCGTAAGACGCACGGAGTTTACCGTTGCTCAACCAGTTCTTGGTGCCAGCCATGAATGCTTCTTCAGTGAAACGCCAACCTGCCGATACCGATGGGAAGAATGCCCATTGCGAATTCTTTGGGAATTGGCTTGAGCCGTCGTAGCGGCCATTGAGTTCGAGCAGGTAGCGACCCATGAAGTCGTAGTTCAAGCGAGCGAAGAAGCCAGCCGATCCCTTGTGGGTGTGCTTGTGCTCATAAGCATATTCTGAATCGGTGAGAGCGAGTTCAGGGAGCTTTTCGTCGAGCAGGTCGTGACGCTCGTAGTAGAGGTATTCGTAGTCGTCCTTGTCAACGTTTGCACCCACGAGCACATTGAAGTTGTGTACATCGTTGAGGCTTTGAGCAAAGTTGAAGTAGGCGTTAAACACGTGGTTGGTGTAGTCCGAACGGCTGTGTTCTACGAATGTGGTGGTATTGAGCGTTGTAATCTGTGGATTCACGCCCCAAGTGTTGAGAATGGTGCTTGGCAGACCCACGCCTTTATACTTAGTGTGATTCTTGATGAAGGTGTAGTCGGCGTTGAAGGTGAGGCCGTGCTTGAAGTCAATCTTGGCAAACGCACCCAGACGCATGTTGCTGCCCTTCTGATAAGCGTCGCCGGCAGTTTTGCGGAAACCGATGAGTTGGCGACCATCATATTCGTTGCCGTCTTTGTCGGTAACGTAGCCGTAAGGGCCAAAGAATGAGCCCCAGCGCCATACGTATTGGTAAGAGCCCTGGCCTCTCACGTAAGGATAGTCAAACGAACGGTCGCCATAGCTGGTGCGAACACCCAACTGGAGCCAGTCGGTGGCTTGAGTTGTGATGTTGGCAGTCACGTGATAACGCTTCACCTTGTCGGGGTTGAAGTTCATCAGGTTCTGACGCTGGTTGTAGTTGGCGCTGAAGTAGAAGTTGGTTCTGCCCGAAGTGCCAGAGATAGAGAGGTTGTGGTTTTGAGATGGAGCAGCGTTGTTAAAGATGATGCCTGCCACGTCCCAGTTGGCGTAGTAGCCGTATTCATCGTAGTCGTCGCCGAACACCATTTCGCGGTAGCCGCTCTTGGTGTCGCCATGCTTTTCAATCCAGCGGTTCATACCGGCCTGGAATTGCTCGCTGTCGAGATACATACCAAACAATTCGGCAGCCAGACCCTTGCGGCGGTTGGCGTCGATAAGTGCCTGCACCTGGGTGGGCACATTTGGATAAGAAGGAGTGGTTGTAGCCTGGCTCCAACCGAAGTTGTTCTTGTAAGAAATCTTCACGCGGTCGGTGGTTTTGCCGGTCTTGGTGGTGACGAGAATCACACCAAAGGCTGCACGCGTACCGTAGATTGAGCTAGAAGCAGCATCCTTGAGAACTGAAATGTTTTCGATGTCGTCGCTGTTGAGCGAAGAGAGGTCTTCCACTGGCACACCGTCGACAATGTAGAGTGGCTTCGAAACACCATCGTTGGAAAGTGTACCGATACCACGAATCACTACCGAGGCATCGGCGTTGATGTCACCACTTGAGTTCAAGATGGTCAAACCCGGCACGGCACCCTGGAGGGCCTTGGCCACGTCGGTTTCACTCTTTGATTCAAGGGCTTTGCTCACATCCACGTTGGTCACAGCACCGGTAAGGTTGGCTTTGCGCTGCTGGCCGTAGCCCACAACCACCACTTCGTCGAGCAGTGCCTTGTCTTCCGACAGTTGTACGCGAGCCGCGTCGGCAGCCTTCACTACCACTGTCTTAAAGCCGATAGAACTGATTTGCAACTTGGCGTTTTTGTCGGCCTTCACACTGAACTTGCCGTCCAGGTCGGTAGCGGCGCCACGGATAGTACCCACTACCGAAACGCTTGCGCCAATAATTGGCTCGCCATTTTGGTCAACAACAACACCTTTCACGTGTCCGGACTCAGCCGTAACTGCTTGTGGTGTGGGGGCTGCATAAGATGAGCCTACTGTAGCACACGCAAGCATGAGAGCGCCCACAAGGGCAATCTTTTTATTCATACGCTTGTAGTTTTTGTTAATGAATTAGTTAATAATTTTGTTTTTAATATGTTAAGTTAAATTCATCCATAAGGCATTGTACATAAAAGTTGCTATACGGGTCGTTTTCTATAGCTCCTTCTATACATGCGCTACAAAGTTTGTAAATTTTTCATAATAAAGCAAATGTTTTTGTAATTTTTTTTATTACTGTCCGCTAAAACTTTTTTCAAGTATACAAAATTGGGCTGAAATC
>JAUNCU010000282.1 GCA_030526455.1 Bacteroidales bacterium
GCCTCGGAGAGGGTCGGTTATGGTAACATCCCGTGTTTTCGGACAGTCTCCCCCTGTGTTTTTCCACTGAGCACTCAACTCAGTGCACTTTTGGCGATAATGAGCAAAAAAACGGTCGCTCACTGGTGGGTGGGCGACCGTTTCTTTTTTTTTGATAATGTAAGGGAGTCGGGGTGAGATGATTCGAACTTCCGACCTCCACGTCCCGAACGTGGCGCGCTAACCAACTGCGCTACACCCCGAGTGCCTCCTTGGTGTTCTTGAAGGCAAGTGCAAAGTTAGCACTTTATTCATAAATGTGCAACATTTTTTACTGCTGCTGCATGCGCTTGATTTTCTTGATTTGTAATGCCATGAGCACCGCTGCTGTGATGGTGGCAAACACATCGCTGAAGGGGAATGAGAGCCACACACCGTCGATTTGCCAGAAATGTGGCAGAATGAGCAGGAATGGGATGATGAAGAGTACCTGGCGCGAGAGGCTCATGAAGATAGACTTGCCGGCCTCGCCCACCGACTGGAAGAAGTTGGTGACCACAATCTGGAAGCCCGCCACCCAGAAGGCGGCAGTGGCCAGGCGCAATGTGTGGGCGCTGGTGGCGATGAGGGCGGCATCGTTGGTAAACATGCGCGAGATCGTTTCGGGGAAGAATTGGCAAGCCAGGCATCCGAGGGCGCACACGAGGGTGCACACGGCGGCCACGAGCCAGAAGGTGCGCATCAGTCGGTCGAATCGCTTGGCGCCGTAGTTGTAGCCCACGATGGGCTGCATGCCCATGCACACACCCACCACGAAGGTAATCACCAGACCCACGATGGCGGTGAAGATGCCGATGGCAGCCACAGCCGAGTCGCCGCCGTAGCGATACACGGTGTTGTTGATCACGGCGTTGATCACGCAGCCAGCCGAATTCACGATGCAGGGTGCGGCGCCAATGGCGAGGATGGGCTTGAGGACGTCTTTGCGCAGAGTGTAGATGCCACTCTTGAAATGGATTTCATGCTTCTTGTTGAAGAAGTGGGCGAGCACGAAGAGCATCGACACGGCCATGGAAATGTCGGTGGCGATGGCGGCGCCCTTGATGCCCATCTTCAGCCAGAAGATGAATATGGGGGCAAGCACCACGTTGAGGCCGGCGCCTATAAACATCGAAATCATGGCCTTGGTGGGGTAGCCCGAAGCACGCATCACGCTATTGAACGAGAAGGTGACATTGTTGAAGAGCAAGCCGGGCAGAATGTAGAGCATGAAGTCGCGGGCATAGGGCAGCGAGGTGTCGCTGGCGCCGAAAAGTCGCAGAATGGGGTCCATGAAAATGCCGAAGAGGGCGATGTAGAACGTGCCAAAGACGAGCGTCATCACGATGCTGTTGCCCAGCACCTCTTCAGCCTTGTCCTTGGCCTGCATGCCCAGCAGAATCGAAGTGCGCGTGCTCGCACCGGCACCGATGAGCACACCGAAAGCCGCGCTCACGTTCATCACCGGAAAGGTGATGGCCAGACCCGCGATAGCGTCGGGGCCCACGCCCTGACCAATGAAAATGCGGTCGATGATGTTGTAGATCGACATCACCACGATGCCCACCACCGCGGGCACGCTATATTTCCACAAAAGTCGGCCAATAGGGGCTGAATCAAGTTCTTGAAGTCGGTTACTATTTGTCTTTTCCATAAAAAATGTGCGTAATGAATCTATACCAAAAATGGATTTCGGCTGCAAAGTTACAAAAAATATAACGATGAAGATGAGAAAAAGCAAGGAGAAAACGCAAGGGGCTGGGGCTTAGGGAGGGAATATCTTTTGGAAGTTAAGAAGT
>JAUNCU010000086.1 GCA_030526455.1 Bacteroidales bacterium
GGGCGGCCCTGTCGTCACGACAGAGCCGCTCGTTGCTTATAAAAAATTAACAAGCTATTTGTATTTATATACGGATATTATTTGTTGTTACTATTTCTTAGGGGAAAAATCGCGGTGCGCTTGCCTTGGCTGGCGGGTTGCGCCCGGAGAAGGAGGCGCGCCGCGACTGGGTTATCTATGTGTTAGTAGTTGCGCTTCACTGTGCTGCTGGTGCCGTCGGTGAAGGTGGTGATTACCACGTTGAGGCCGCTGAATGGGGCGGTTGCCTTCTGGCCGAGCATGTTCACGTATTCGATGCGAGCCACTTCCTTGTTCTGGGTGTCGATGTCGAGCACTGCAGTTGGGGTGTCTTCTTCGAAACTTACGTAGGTTGTGGATTCGCCGATGTAGTATTCCTTAGCGAGCACTGGAGCCTTAGCGCGTTCGTTGCTCATTTGCTCAATGTCGGCAGGCTTGGTGTAGAGGCGCACGATGTATTGCACGCTCAGTTCGCCGTCTTCGGTCACGTCGGTAGCGCCGAAGGTGTCAACCACGCGAATGGTGCGGCTGTCGACATATTCAGGAAGGAGCGAGAAGTCAACTTGGCCGTTGATGCTGAATTCCTGCAGGTCGTTGCAGTTTTCGTCGATGGCTGGGATGCCTTCTTCGCTAGAGTCGATCACGATGGGGTGACCATCCTGGTCGAGGCGAGCCATATATTCAGGAGCCACTTCCATAGCGCGGCCGCCGTTCACGATGCGCCATACGCGATACTTCACGATTTCGTAGTTGTCGGTACCGTTGGCAGCGATGTTGAGCGCCACCTGGTAGTAGCGACCCTTCTTGCCACCCTGGCCGTAGAAGGTGTACTGGCTCATGAGTTTGTCGACCACCATAGCATCGGCGCCTACGCGGTAAGATGCAGCCACTGGAGCGCCGTAGGTGTTGTAAGTGCCGTCGATAGCGTCGCGGTAGGTCTTGATCACTGGCACGTATTCGTTTTTGCCAATCTTAGCCGAAGCGTCGCGAATTTGAGGAGTCTCGGTGTAGGCAACGTTGCGCTTGAATGCACCGTTTTCGTACACTGCGTAGTTCCAACTTGGGAGACGCTGAGCCACACCTATTTCTTCAGAAGTGCCATAGTCTTTGTTCATCACCTTTTCCACATCATATTCAGCAATCATGCGGTCTTGCTCGAGCGAGAACTGGAGCGATGGAGCGGCTTCGAGGGTGCCCATGTTGATGCGTTCGGAGCAGATGTTGTCGTTTTCAACGTCCATCAGCGTAACGCCGCCGTCGGTGATGGCAGCCTCGGTCTTGTAGACCTTGATGAGGCTGTAAGAACTGTGGAGTTCGGGCTGGTCGCCATTGTCGAGGCCAGAGAACGAAGCCTTGTATTCGTAACTGCCAGGGTGCTCGTTGTAGGCGGTGGATACGCTGAATTCGTCGTAGAACGATTCGATGGCGAAGTTAGCGAAGTCCACTTCCACATCGGTGCCGGAGGTGAAGTCGGGAGCCATAGCGTTAGTGGCAGTCTTGATGGTGTAGGTGCCGGTGGTGCTCTCCTTCTCCACATCCTGAGCGTAGAAGTTCACAGTGTAATTGTAGTCTACGTAGCAGTTGTATTTTGAGTTCTTACCGTTGCCCTTCTTCTCGGAGCGGTTGTTCTTGCTGGTGATCACGAGTTCGGCAATCTTGGTAGCCTCGCTAGTGCGATCCACATCGTAGCGGAAGAAAGTGAGTTTCGAACCAGTCTTGAGGTTGCTGTACTTCACGTGAGTGTTCACCACGTTGTGGGCGATGGTGATGAAGTTGCGATAGTTGTTGGTTTCGGTAGCCAGATCGTAGTCGCTAGTTGAAGCGGTGCCAATTTGGAGGCGGAGACCTTCGTTCACGTCGTAGCCGGGGATGAACACCTTGGCATTGTTAGAGTACACCTCAGCGTAGTCGATAAACATAGCGTCGACTGGCTGGCCCGATACCACGTAGGTGATTTCGCGGCCTTCAAATTCCTGAGGCTCGTTGTAGACGTGGCTGTAGGTTTCGCCTGGAGCGATGGTCACCTGGCGGCCTTCAGCGTCCATGAGAGGCTTCACAGAGCCGTCGATGTCGCGATACCACACGAGGAAGCGCTGCTTGGTTTCGTTGCCAGTCACTTGGTTGAGCGACGAAGTCCAGGTGAGTTCCACCTTGTATTGGCGGTTGCCTGCATCGGTAGCGGTAGCGGCGAGTTGGATGCCGTAGAGACCTAGTGAAGGAGCGTGATCCTTGTGATAGTTGG
This sequence comes from Bacteroidales bacterium, assembly GCA_030526455.1. GTDB lineage: Bacteria > Bacteroidota > Bacteroidia > Bacteroidales > Muribaculaceae > Sodaliphilus. The sequence continues at coordinate 2,261 of JAUNCU010000086.1, forward strand.
TGTAGGCACTGCTATAGCCGTTGTCAATGTCACGGTTGCTCCAACTGAGGAAACGATAGTCGGGGATGGTGACGATGAGGTCGGTAACGTCGAAGTGCTTGGTGCCCTGAGTGCCCATCATGCAGAAGTAGTGTTCCTTACCAGCCACCGAACTACAGTCGTGCTCTACCTTGAAGATGGCGCCGTTCACGAGATCCTGGTAGAAATTTTCAATTGAGTTTCCGTTTTTGATGGCCACAGGGCTGTATTCTTCATACATACCGCTGAATGGAGCATAGTTTGTAATCACCTCGCCACCCCATTCGCGGCCACGGCCCTTAGAGATGAAGAAGAAGCGGTTGGCACGACCTGAGAGGCGATACACTGCGCCTGGGTTGGCATTCTGGGTGCCGTCTTCTTCCACAGCGGGCACGTAGATGCCGTTGGTCATGATTTGCACCGATTCAATTGCTTCCGAGATATAGTTGAGTGTTTGCTGTTCGTTCAAGTCTTTTTCGTGAGCGGCAACCCAAGTATCTTTCACCTTCACCATAAGGGTGGTGTAGCCGTCTTCGAGGGGAGTGAAGTCGCCCTCAATGCCGTAAGCCTTGTTGATATCGCTGCCGGCAGCCACATTGTAGTTGATGTCACCCTCGCGAGTGCCAGTAGCGGTGTAGCCACACTGGAGGATGCCAGGGATGTTCTTGTTGGTGTAAACATACTTCAGCAGGGCCATGATCTGACGAGGGTCGGTAGCGGCCTCGAGCACCGAAGAAGTAACGGTGCCGCCATTAGCGTTGGTCCAGGTGTAGGTCATACCTGCGTAGAATTCTTTTGATTTCACCACAGGGGCTGCGGTAGAAGTAATCGAAGAGATTGCCACTGCGATGAGGGAAACCAAGAGGATGAGTTGACGTTTCATATCGTATTGCTTGTTAATTTTTGTCATTTATTATTTAAAGTGTTTTGGGCGTAGTTCACCTGCTCAGCGAGCATTCTTTTTTTTAAGCCATGCTTTTTTCTGTGTTCCGGCGCTTCCGTTCTACGCCGATAGTAGTTGTTTTATAGCCTGTTAAAAAAATGAATATTGATGAAAAACCAAAAACAATATCAAATTTTCAATGCAAAAGTATTTCGGTTAATTCGTCCAAAAAAAATCCATTTTTGTACAAATTTATACATATTTTATACGTTGCTAATTTCCAGCAAGTTCCATTTTTATCCATTTTTGGATAGAAATAGAAATTTTCTAACCATCCAGCCATGTGGATAGATTTTGCAATAGATGAAATCTATGCATAAAATAGAAAACCTTTATTGCCCGGGAGTACTTGGAGGGCTCGGAGCACTCGGGTGGGCTCGCTGACGCTCGCCTTCTTCTCTTTTCTTCTTTTTGGGGGATGGCTTGGGGAGGCTCTTCTTTTTCCTTTGCCGGGGGGCTTGGCTTTGGTGGTGAGGTGGGAATTGTGTAATTTTGTGCTTTCGATATTGATATTTCTCTTTGCTGATGAATCGCGAAATTTTGCGCATAGCCGTTCCGGCTATTGTCACTAATGTCACCATCCCGCTGCTGGGACTGCTCGACACCGCTATCGCTGGCCATCTCGATGGCGGCAGCGGCGCCACCTATATCGGTGCCGTGGCGGTGGGGGCGATGATGTTTAACCTCATTTACTGGAATTTCGGATTTCTGCGCATGGGCACTTCGGGGCTCACGGCGCAGGCTTTCGGCCGTGGCGACAAGGCTGAAGCGGGACGGGTGCTGCAGCACGCCACCGCGCTGGGACTGCTGATAGCACTCGCCATTATCGCACTGCAGTGGCCGCTGCAATGGATCACGCTGCTGGCCATAGGGCCGAGCGAGGAGGTGCGCTCGCTGGCACTCACCTATTTCTACATAGGCGTGTGGGGCGCGCCACCCACGCTCATGATGATGGGCATAAAGGGATGGATGCTGGGCATGCAGGATTCGCGACGACCGATGGTGATTTCGATTGGGGTGAATGTGCTCAACATTGCACTGTCGGTGGTGGCGGTGTTTGGGCTGGGCATGGGATTCAAGGGCATCATCGTGGGCACCGTGGTGGCTGAGTGGATAGGACTCGCCTACAGCACCTGGCTGCTGCGCCGCCACTATACACATTATATAAAAGGAATCAACCTTGCGCAGGCGTTGCGATTCGAGGGGGCGGGGCGGTTCTTCAAGGTGAATAGCCACATCTTTGCGCGCAGCACGATGATGATGCTGCAGGCGCTGTTTTTCACGGCGGCGGGCGCCCGGAGCGGCGACATGACGCTGGCGGTGAACACGTTGATTCTGCAGATGGCGATACTTTTCTCCTATTTCATGGACGGCATCGCTTTCGCGGGCGAAGCGGTTGCGGGAAAATACTGCGGCCGCGGCGACGTGGCATCGGAGCACAGTTGTGTGCGCCATCTCTTCGGCTGGGCAGCGGTGCTCACTGCCGCCACTGCCCTACTCTATGCCATCTTCCCACAGGAAATCTTCTCTCTGCTCACCAACGACGGCAGCGTGGTGGAGCATGCCCTACACTACCGATGGTGGTGCGCGGCGGTGCCGGTGGCGGGGATGGCGGCCTACGTGTGGGACGGCGTGTTCATAGGCCTCACGCGCACCCGCGAGATGATGCTGGCAGTGGGCATCGCCCTGGCGGCATTCCTGCTCGCCTACTACCTCCTGCCCACCACCATGGGCAACCACGCCCTATGGCTAGCCTACGCCATCTTCCTAGCCACCCGCTCAATGATTCAGACGGTGCAATATATATACACTAAAGATTAAGCAGCATATGTGGGGTGATAGCATCTATCATGCGTTGAGGCACTCCACAGTTGCGTGCAATCACAGGCCAACCCGACGCCACTTCACAGACAGAATCCACTATCTCCGATGCATTTTTTATATTGTTGGCCAATGCACATGCAAGCAAATCGGCACGGGTAATATTGTCGCATTTCCCATTTATTGACATTTGGTGAGCGCTGGTCCACGCTCCTTTGGGATTATAAGCAAACCCCATATCATAAGCAGGCGACAATCTCCACTGCCCCGATTCATTCATAAGAAATGAAATGTTTTTGGTGTGGTCGTCTTGATTCCTAACCACCACATTAAAAACCATGCGTCTAAACAATTCCTCGGCTTGTGCATAAGGCAACCTCAGCCGCCTCATCACAGCAAAGGCCTGCTCATAAGAATATCCACGAGGCAAATGAAAATCGTAGTGAGCAATTGCACAAAGCGTCTGCATATGAATTTTTGAAGATTGAGCACGATCGAACCGCTTTGTCAAGAAATGCGCTCTGCCATTTTCTTCAATAAGCGAGCATTCAGCCATCTCAATACCACACTGCTTCACCAGTTCATAAAAGGAATACTCTAGCCTGCCAAAATTCTCGGTCTCCTTAAATCCCGCTTCCGCCGTAACTCCATCGAGTTTTATCAGACAATAGTCGAAACCCTCAGGAGCGTCAACCTGACCCGAACGCACTTCTCCCGTAGACTTATTATAGGCAATGATGGCTTTTGCTCGCTGACCACCAGCCGAAGTACCAAGGCGCAGGATTTCGGCAATAGCAGCCCTTTTATCGGAATCGAAATTCACGGCAAAGTCCTTTTTGTCGGAAAGTGCCTCCTTCGCCACCTCGACCAGCGAATCAATTTCCACTCGAAGCGCATCACTAGCAACGCCTCCTATCGCAGGTTCAAACTCAAGCGCACCCATGCATCGCTTGCCCAAAAAGCAAAGCGTTTCTACAGGATTGGCCGATGTTCTTCCTGTGAGCAATAGCCATTTTTCCAACAAGGCTCGACCATAAGTATCGGGCAAAGAATCAGCAAGCATTCCTGGCAAGCCACGAAACACCGACTTGTTAAGATTGGCGAAGGAATAAACGCGGCCCTGCCTCACAGGCATCATTATGGGTGAAGGTTCTATACCTTTAACCACAAAATCCTTATCGTATTCAAAACGCGCTACATCATAAACGCTATCCCACAGCACTGTGCCCACCACAGCGCCATGCATCGTCACTCTTGCTACATCTACCATGTCGACTGCTGTTCATTGTTGTTTATCACTCCGCTGGCGCGTTTTCTTTGTTGGCGCTTCAACGAGTTCTGAATCTCGTAGTATTCAGAGGGGCTCAACTGAGGCTCTTCGCACAGGCTGGCAAGTTGATCAAGCAAGCCTAGCGTACGCAACACGCGCAAAAACGTGTCGAATGAGCCAATCTCTCCCATCTCCATTTTTTGTAGAGACGAGCGAGATATGCCGGCTGAATGAGCAAGGCTCGCTTGGGTAATGTTTTGCTTGAGCCTTGTAGTTTTGATTTTTCCACCAATTCTTGATTGAATTTGCGAATCAGTGAGCACATAAATATCGTCCATAATGATTATATATTCAAGCATTACGCCACAAAATTAGCAATAATTACCGAAAATCCAAGCATTATCAAAAAGAATTTTTCTAACAAAAGTACGCTATAGCGATTGCGCAGGGGGCGAGGCTTTCCAAAATCTCGGGCTACTACCATAACCGACCCTCTCCGAGGCTCTATCCTTTGTGGCCCTTCATCTCCAAGCCGCGCTCGCTAATTGCTTCGCAATTCACCCGCTTGCATGGAGTTAACCATAATAAGAGGGTGTTGCAAAACTCAGAAATTCAATAAAAAAAACGGAAAAAACATAGTAGGGACGCGATACTTCGCGTCCGCATTAGGCGTTGGTAATCAAAATAATAGCCTTCGCCTGGCGCGGACGCGAAGTATCGCGTCCCTACCACATTGTGCATTTTGACACACCCCCTACTATATTCTGGGTTTTGCAACACCCTCGGAGAATGATTGCCTGGCAGTCGGAGGGTGGTCGCCTTACGAGTGGATTATTTCTTTTTGAAGTAGTCGTTGTGCATTTTTATGGCGAAGATGATGGCGCTCATGGTGGTGGTGCAGAGGTTGCAGAGGAAGAGTGGCCAGTTTTCGAGCAGGAGGCCTTGGATGCAGAAGCACACGCCGCCTATGCCCATGAGCAGGAATGTGCCGAGGGCGATATCGTCGGTTTTGCGGGTGCGGAGCGTGCGGATGGTTTGTGGCAGGTAACCGAGCACCATGCTGATGGATGCTGCGTAGCCAATAATCAATGTGAATAATTCTTTGTCCATAATTGGGATGGTTATTGTAAGGTGATGTGAAAGGAGAAAAAAATGCGTCGAGACTGCTGCAATGCTGCATCTCGACGCATTTGGGCTATGGTGAGTTTTCAGTCAGGCTGGAGGGATGGGCTGCTCCGCTCAAGGGCGCAGCCATGATTCGCTAGGGAAATGCCTGCCCGAAAATGCTCATTTCTTCTTAGCGTCGATTTCGCGGAGGAGTTCTTTCACCGCTGTTTCGAGTTGCTGGTCGCGACCGGTGACGATCACTGCGGGGTCGTTAGCCACGCGAATGTCGGGGTCGAGTTGCTTGTTTTCGAGGTAAGAACCGTCGGCGAGGCGATAGCCGATGATGGGGATACCGTAGATGAGGCTTTCGTCTTGCATGGTCACCCAACTCACGCTGGTCATGGTGCCAGGCACAGGCATACCCACGAGTTTGCCCATCTTGGTCTGCTTATACACCCATGGTGTGCCGTGGGCGTTGCTGTAGTTGGCCTCACACTGGAGCATGATGGTGGGTCGGTTCCATCGGCGGCTAGGCATGTCGCACGATTCGCGACCGCGCACCACCTGGGTGAGGTATTTCTCGCCGCTGAAGAGAATTTGGATATCTTCGTGCAGACGGCCACCGCCGTTGAAGCGGGTGTCGATCACGATACCGTCCTTCTTGTAGTATTCGCCGAGCACCTTTTCGTAGATTTCGCGATAAGCCTTATCGTTCATCTGCTGCAGGTGCACGTAGCCGAGGCGTCCGCCCGAGAGGCTGTCGCAGAGGGCAGCCTGGCGCTTTACCCAGCGCTTGTAGAGAAGCGCGTTGTTGGCGCCGCCACTGATAGGCTTCACCACTTCTTCCCACTCGTCGGCACCATTCTGGCAAGTGACGAGCACCTTCTTGCCCACTTGTCCGTTGAGCAGGGTGGTGTAGTCGTTTTCTACGGTGATGTCCTGGCCGTTGATCTTGGTGATCACAGTGCCTGGGCGCACCTTCGATTTAGCGCGGTCGAATGGTCCGTATTCCACCACCTCGTCGACCTTGAGGCCCTGGCCGGTGTAGTTCCAGTCGAAGAAGAGACCCAGTTGGCCGGTGGTTTCGGCGCCGCCGTTAGGATAGTAGCGACCGCCGGTGTGAGAGGCGTTGAGTTCGCCCAGCACTTCGCTCAGGAGGTTGGCGAAGTCGTAGTTGTTGTTGATGTGAGGGAGGAACTTGCGGTAGTTCTTGATAGTGGCATCCCAGTCACAGCCGTGCATGTTGGTGTTGTAGAAACGGCGTGCCACTTCGCGGTGCACGTGGTTGTACATGTATTCGCGTTCGCGTGCACGGTTCATCTTCACGGTGGCGGTGTAGGTGATAGGCGTAGTCTTGTCGCCGGTGAGTTTGTAGGCTCCGCCGCTGCCCAGGATAAACATCGTCTTGGCGTCTTTGTCGGTCTGGATCGAAGCCCACTTGCTGTTGAGTTTGTTCACCAGTTGGGTGCTGCGCTTGCGCAGGTCCATCTTCCACAGGTCGTAGTCCTTTTCCACCTTCGAGAGGTAGTAGAGCACGTCGCCGTCCTTGTTGATGGCGCAGCCAGCGAGGTCGCTAGAATTGAGCGTAACGCGCACCACGCGGTCCTTGATCTTGTCGAGTTCGACCACGATGTCCTTCGCCTTATCGTCCTTCTTGGCGTCGGCATCTTTCTTGTCGTCTTTTTTCTTGTCGTCTGTCTTTGCGTCTTTCTTTGCTTTTTCAGCCTTTTCCTTTTCGGCCTTTTCAGCCTTTTCGCCCTCCTTGAGGAGTTCCATTTCTTCCTTGCTCAGGCGATAGCGGTCGAAGGCTTCCTCGTTGACGAAGGCGAGGAGCACGTCGTCTTGCGAGCCCCAAGAGGCGTGGCTGCGCATACCGTAGCGGTTGCTGGTGAACATGATGGCGCCGCCGCCCATCACCCATTTTGGGTTCACGTTGATGTAGGCGCTATTGGTGATATTGGTGATTTTGCCACCGTTCACGCTCACGATGCCGATGTCGCTATATGGGTCGCGGCCGTTGCCTATGAACTCGAGGCAGAACCACTTGCTGTCGGGGCTCCAGTCGTAGGAGAAACTGCCCTCGGTGCCATACCACTTCGAGCCGTCGGTCACCTGGGTGATTTTCTTGCTCTTGAGGTCCATCACCATGAGGCGCTCGCCCTCGTCGATGAAGGCGAGTTTCTTGCCGTCGGGCGAGAAACTTGGCGAGCGGCGGTTCACGCTCTTGTCGGGGGCGATGATTTCCTCGGTGATGAGGGTGGCGTTAGGGAAGTTGAGGTCTTCCTTGCGGGTGATGGTGGCCTTCACGAGTTGCCACTTGCCGCCACGCTCGCTGGCGTAGACGAGGGTGCGGTTGTCGGGACCCCAGCACACGTCGGCCTCAGCCTCGGGGGTGTCGGTAATCTTCTTGGTGGTGGGATATTCTACCGAAGTGACAAACACCTCACCGCGCACCACGAAGGCCACCTGCTTGCCGTCGGGCGACACAGCGCCGCTCGTAGCGCCACGGGTGTAGTTCATGATGCTGATGGAGTCACCGTCGTCGTGGAAGAGGCTGATGTTCACCTTGCTAGGCTTGCCGCCGTTGGTCTGGGTGTAGATTTCGCCGTCGTAGTCGTAGCAAAGGGTGCCGTTGCTCGCCACCGAGAGGCTACGCACGGGGTTCTTCTTGAAATTGGTAACGGCGCTCACCTGCTGAGGATTAGCCAGCGGGAATTTCCACACGTTGAACGAGCCGCCATTGCGTTCGCTCAGGAAGTAGACGGTCTTGCCGTCGGGGCTGAGCACTGGGGCGCGGTCTTCACCGCCGCGGTTGGTGAGGTTGGTGTGCTTGCCGGTGGCCACGTCGTAGCGCCAGATGTCGCGGGTGATCGACGAGGTGTGGTGCTTGCGCAAGGGGTCTTCACCGCCCTTCACGTCCATGTAGAGGAAGAACTTGCCGCTCTTGTCGAAGCACACGCTTTGCGCTGGAGTGCTGAGCACCTGCGAGGTGCGTCCGCCAGCCACAGGCACCTTGTAGAGTTCCATCATGCGCGCGTTGGGGAACATGATGTTCTTTGCCTGGTCTTGGATAGCGGCGTAGAAGTACACATGCTTGCCGTCGGGCGAGAATGTGGTGGGTGTTTCGCTTGCCGAGTTGAAGGTGAGTTGCTTAGGTGTGCCACCAGTGGCGGGCATCACATACACGTCGAAGTTGCCCTTGCGATCGCTCGCGAAGGCAATCTGCTTGCCGTCGGGGCTCCAGATGGGAGCGGTTTCATACGAAGGCAGACTGGTGAGTTGCAAAGCCTGACCACCAGATGCTGCCACCTTGTAGATGTCGCCCTTGTAGGTGAACACAATCTCCTGACCATTGGGCGAAATTTGAGCGTTACGCAGCCAAAGAGGAGCCTGCGCCATCATAGAGACACCGCTAGCACCCAAAATAACTGCCGCCAATAAATGTTTCTTCTTCATAAATTTATTTAGTTTTGTAATATATTTGTACTTCTTTTGATTCAGCGAATTTAATCTTTAATTCACGAATTTATTATTTTTTTCACGAATTAAGCGAATTAAACTAATTATTTTATTGAACGAATTAATTATTTATCTAATTATTCTTATTCAGCGAATTATTCTTATTACAGTTGGTGGTGGAGGCTGGGATGCAAAAGCCTTTTATGCTCTAACGATGTGGTACCGAAATTCAACAGCAGCCCCAACTGGTAGTCGCTCGCTTTCAGATAACTTATCACTTGAGCCTTGCATACAAGGGGCATCTCGGTGAGTGCTTTGATTTCTACAATAATTTTATCGTAGCACACGAAATCGGCAATGTAGTATTTGTCCAAAGTCACACCTCTGTACGACAGTTGAAAGCGTTTTTCCCTCTCAAAAGGAATGTTTCTTGCCTTCAGTTCAAGTTCGAGCGCCTGCTGGTACACCTTCTCTTCAAAGCCAGGACCCAGCGCCTCGTGCACGGCAAAAGCCGCACCCACGATATTGAAACTTTCCTGCTTATAAACAACACATGCCATATCTCTACATCATTATTTATTAATTCAAATAACCTAATATCAGTGTCACT
>JAUNCU010000087.1 GCA_030526455.1 Bacteroidales bacterium
CTACACACATCCAATCCCTAACGGGATTGCGCCCCCTCTCCAGCGAATTCACCCCACCAAATTCCACTGAGCCACTAAGAGCCCGGAGGCTCCAGCAAAAAGCCTCCTACAAAAAAAGCAGCAAGGGGATGCGGCTGTTTCTTCTGCCACATCCCCTCTATAGAGTTGTATCCTATGCAATGATTACAGCACGCCTTGGGCCATCATGGCTCGGGCCACTTTCATGAAGCCTGCCACGTTGGCGCCTTTCACGTAGTTGATGGTGCCGTCTTCGTTTTTGCCGTATTTGCAGCACTGCTCGTGGATGTCGGCCATGATGCGACGCAGGCGTTCGTCCACCTCTTCGGCTGTCCAGGTAAGTTTTTGCGAGTTCTGCGCCATTTCGAGGCCCGACACCGACACACCGCCGGCATTGGCTGCCTTGCCTGGAGCGTAGAGGATGCCTGCCTCGAGGAAGGCGTGCACGGCTTCGGGTGTAGATGGCATGTTGGCGCCTTCACTCACGGCAATCACACCGTTGGCCAGCAGGGCGCAAGCGTCGTCGCCGTTGAGTTCGTTCTGGGTGGCCGATGGCATGGCGATGTCGCAAGGCACGCCCCATGGCTTTCCGCCCTCAAAGTATTCGCAGCCATATTCTTCGGCAAACTCGCGGATGCGGCCACGATACAGGTTCTTGAGGTCGAAGATGTATTTCAATTGCTCTTCGGTGAGGCCTTCGGGCACGTAGATGGTGCCGTCGCTGTCGCTCATGGTCACTACCTTGGCGCCGAGGCTGAGGAGTTTTTCGGCGGTGTAGGTGGCCACGTTGCCCGAACCCGAGATGGCCACGCGCTTACCCTTGATGTCGATGCCGCGGGTGGCGAGCATGTTGAGCAGGAAGTACACGTTGCCGTAGCCGGTGGCTTCAGGACGAATGAGCGAACCGCCAAATTCCAGTCCCTTACCGGTGAAGGTGCCGGTGTTTTCGCGAGCCATCTTCTTGTATTGGCCATACATGAAGCCCACTTCGCGGCCACCCACGCCTATGTCGCCCGCGGGCACGTCGGTATCGGGTCCAATGTGGCGCCACAGTTCCGACACGAAGGCCTGGCAAAAGCGCATAATCTCCATGTTGCTCTTGCCCTTGGGGCTGAAGTCGCTACCGCCCTTCGCGCCACCCATGGCGAGCGTGGTGAGGGAGTTCTTGAAAGTTTGCTCAAAAGCGAGGAATTTGAGAATCGACTGATTCACCGACGAGTGGAAGCGCACACCACCCTTGTAGGGGCCAATGGCATTGTTGTGCTGCACGCGGTAGCCCATGTTGTTCTGCACGCGGCCCTTGTCGTCGACCCACGACACGCGGAACGAGAAGATGCGATCGGGTATGCACAGGCGCTCAATCAAGTTGTACTGCTCAAATTCAGGATGCTGGTTATACACTTCTTCGATAGAGGTAACCACCTCTTCCACAGCCTGCAGATATTCAGGCTCGTGAGGAAAACGGCGACGCAGGTCGGCCATCACTTCAATTGCTTTCATTTTGGCTAAGAAAATATACTTGTTATTACAAAAATCTAAATTTCAATTGCAAAATTACAAAAAATTATCCAATCTTCTATCATTCTGCAAGCATTTTTTCCTCATCTACCCTCCCTACGTGCCGCCACACTGCGGCATAATTTTAGCGAATCAATGCGGCCTATTAGTGGCGAGCCGTGAGTTTCCAGGCGATGGCACACGGCCATAGTGCCATCATGCAAGGCACCACTATCATTATCTTTTTCAAGCGCTTATCACCCCAGTGGCGATAGATGGTGCGCACCAGCGGATTACGCCCGTGGCGCAAGCGCTGAAGTGGGTTTCTTTTCGCTTTCACATGCCACAGCAATCGGAAGGCATAGCGCAGTTCGGTGTAGTAGAAACTGGTGATGGGCAGTTGCGTGAGTATGTGCTCGGCGATGGCGCAAATGCTTTCTGCCGATTGTTCAGAATCGGCATTGGCCGTGATTCCCAAGCCATTATGGCGGTAGAAATACGTTTCTTCGCTCGTGTAGGCTATGCTTGAAATGTGTTTGCCTGCCGTGAATGTCCACAGTTCATCTTCGTGCACGAGGCCCTCGCCAAAGTACAGCCCATGCTCCATCACCCACTCGCGGCGCAGCAGTCGGTTAAACACCATGGCGCACATGCGAGCATTTTGCATCAGCCTTCGGCAGGCGCGCTTCCCTTGGGTGAATGGGGGCACATGGAAGAAGAGCGACGGGGCGTGAACCAAGTTGTCTTTCCTCAGATCGTCGCTGTAGGCGCCGCCTTGCACCATGTCCACGCCAGGGTGAAGCGCCACTTGCTCCACAAGGGTGGAGATGCAATCGGGCGTGATCACATCGTCGGAATCAAGAAAATACAGGTAGTCGCCCGTGGCGGCAGCGATGCCCGTGTTACGGGCGGCACTGAGGCCCCGGTTGCGCTCGTGGCGAAGAATGGTCACAGTCATGGGCGTATCGGCTTTCACCCACACAGCGGTAGCCGCCTGCTCCACAAAGCCATTGGAGAGCAAGCAACTGCGCACGATGGGCATACTCTCGTCGGTGCCGCAGTCGTCCACCACCATCACTTCCAAATCTTGAAAGCACTGGCGCATCACGCTCAGCAGACATTCCTCCACATAGCGCGCCACATTATATATGGGAATAATTACCGTTATTCTCATTCCGTTTCTTGTAGCAATTTCTCCTACAAATTAAAGCAATTTTTTCAACAAAACGCGTGTTTTTCAGCAAAAAAGCGCCACCTGTCTATCTGAATATTCAAAAATGCGACTGATCCATAGCAAAAACGCTAGGCAACCACCAGCCGCCGTCGGAGACGGCTTATTATGGTTAACTCCATGCAAGCGAGTGAATTGCGAAGCAATTCGCGAGCGCGGCTTGGAGATAGGTAATCACTAAGGGAAGAGCCTCGGAGAGGGTCGGTTATGGTAGGAACCCTAGTTTTTTCAGCCAGTCTACCACTTATTCTTTGCCAGTCAATTCCTCAAAAAACGCCATCCATCTCTCTGCCAGATGCTGGGGATGGAAGAGCGCAGCCTTGCGGCGGGCGTTCTCACCCATTTTCTTGCGAAGGCCGTCGTTCTCAATGAGCAAACAAAGTTTGCTTGCGATATCCTTTTCCGCTCCCACCGGCACGAGGAAGCCGTCTTCGCCATCTTCCACGATTTCGCGCGGACCGTAGTTGCAGTCGGTGCACACCACGGGCAAGCCGCACTCCATGGCCTCAACGATGGCAAGCCCAAAGCCTTCGAGCACCGACGTGAGGGCAAAGATGGAGCCCTTCAGCAGATGCTCCTGCACCTCAGTGATTCGCCCTGTGAGTATCACATGTTCTTCAAGAGAAAGCGAATGGATGAGGCGCTGCAAATCAGCCTTCAATTCGCCACCTCCCACGATTTCCAATTCCCAGTCGGGGTGCTTTTGACGCACGATGGCGAAGGCTCTCACCAGTGTGTCGTAACTTTTCAGCACACTCAACCGCCCCACCGAAACGATTCGCTTCGGTGTGAGGCTCGACGGCACGTCCACCACGAAACTCACAGGATTGGGCATCACTGCCACATTCTTGGCGCCGCGCCAGTTTTCAGCCTTGTCGCCCTGCGTGAGCGTCACCACTTTGTCGTATTTCGGGTACACCCGTCGGTCGCTCAGGGTTCCATACACTGCGGTAATGTGGCGGAACACACTCTCGCCCTTACACAGCACCATGCGAAAATTGCGGTCGTGATGCACTTCTCTCACAATTTTCCACGGGCCTCTTATCTTGGGCAGTTGTTCAAACTCCTTATGCCCCACCGACACCACCACATCGGGATTCACGCGATGAAGAAACGCCGAGAGTTTTTCCCTGTATTCCTTGTTCTTCTTCATCATCTGCCGCACGTATTGAATGCGGTTGCCGGGGAAGCCGTCGGGGAAAAATTCGGCATCGAGGTCTACGAGTGTCACCTTGGGTGATATTTGTGCGATGTATTTGCCGCCTTTGTCGGAGAGCACCACAATGTACACTTCATTGCCCGCAATCTCGGCAAGGGCGTTGGCTTTCACCACGGTGACACGCTCAATGCCACCGAGCACCTTTACGCTATTGATGCAATACACTATTTTCATCACTCAGGGAAATAATATTGACTTATCAGCGCTTTATCAATTTATAGATGCTACCCAATGCACGCATCAGTGCGGGGCAATTGATGAGCACTTTCATCACCTTCCACTTCATGCCGGGGAAATCTCTTTGGTCGAGCGCGCCCACGGGGAGCATTCCCTCGGCCTTGAGCATGCGGTAGAGGTCGCTCAGCACGCCCAGTCGCAGCGCACGCGCCGCAGCGAAATAAATGTAACTATTTCGGCGCGAACGCAATCGGCTAAGGGCCGATGCATCCATCTTTCCCTTGTATTTCTCAATCATGGCATCCATCGAGCCATAAGCGTAGCAATAGTCGCTGAGCAATTTTATGCAGTGGTCGTGGTCGATGCTGTGCATAATGCTGCTGCCGCGCTGCACGTAGTAGTAGCACACGGTGTCAATCCTCGCCATGCGCTCCGAGCAAAGGAACACGGCGGGTGTGAATGCGGCGTCTTCCAGCATGTGCCCTACGGGGAACTGCAACTGCTCGCGTTCCAGGATCGAGCGCTTCACCATATACCACCACGCCATGGCAGGCGGATTGGTGGTGGAAATGAATTCGGCGCCGCTCATCACGCTCACGGGGCTTTCGTCGTCCTTCGTCAGCGGCTCCAGGACGGCATCTTCGGGCACGGGCTTAAAATTAAATGCCAGCGTGTCGAGGTCGTGTTGCTCGGCGATTTCGAGCAAGTAGCCCAGCGAATTCTCGGCGATAAAATCGTCGGAGTCGACAAAGAACACATACTTGCCGCTGCTGTTCATCAAGCCATTGTTGCGCGCGCCGCTTACCCCCTGATTCTTCTGGCGAATCACTTTCAGTTGTGGATATTGCGCAGCAAAGCGGTCGGCGATGGCTCCCGAACCGTCGGTAGCACCGTCGTCGACTACGATCACTTCATATTGCGTAGCATCCAAATCCTGGTGCACAAGCGAGAGAAGGCATCGCTCAAGATACCTCTCCACATTATAGCAGGGAACAATTATCGAAAGTTTCATCATCAGAAAAAAATCACTACAGGGTTATGTCTCACAAAGGTAACCATTTTCAAGCATTCCCACAAAAAAGCCGCCTGAAAGTTTTCTTGTGCTCAACTTTCAGGCGGCTGGTGTATCTGTTTCTTTCGCTTCCTGGGCTTATGGCCAGAGGTAGGTGGAGAGCGATTCTTTGCCTAGGTAGTAGGCTTTCACTTTTATGAGTTTCACGCTCTTGTCCACTGCCACGGGTGCGGTCCACAGTGGCGAGAGTTGGGTGGGTTCGCTGCCATCGAGGGTGTAGCGCACCATCTCGCCGGGGTACTGGGTGTTCACCACGAGCATGCCACCATCAATCTTCGCGCCGGGCAAGCCGAGGCGGAAGTTATAGCCATGGCGATGGAGCACGGCGAGTTCGCGGGCTGCCTTGGCGTTGAAGTTGGCGCGGGCTGCGATGTAGGTGTCGGGCTGTGCGTCGTCCCACTCGGGCTTAGCGTTCCAGCCGCGCAGGGCGAGGCCGAAGATTTTGGGCAGCATGTAGTATTGCACCTGGTCGAAGTTGCGAATGGTTTCCGACCACAGTTGGCCTTGCACGCCTATGATGTTTTCAGGCTTCTCGAGTGTGGTTTTGCCTTCACCGGCCTTGAGCACGTCGAGCGGAAGGCCGTTATAGTCGTAGCGCTCCGAGCGGTACACGTCGAAGGGCTGGGCAAACCAAGCGGCATACTCGTCGCACACGCCACCCCAGTGCAGGCCCTTGTCGTACTGGTGCCAACTGTAGGCCATGTCGACGTAGAAGTTGGTCACGTTGGAGAGGATGGTGGGATAACCGGCGTTGGCGAGCAGGTAAGGCACGTTGGCACGGCTGCCCACGGTGCTCCAGGCGTTCACCATCGCGAAGCGTGGCGCCACGGTGGCATTGTGCGCGTCGGGATGATCAAGGCCCACTTCTTGCCAGCCACCTGCCTTGATGCCTTTTAGGGCGAGGTGTTCGCTCACGCGGCGAATGAAGTATTCGCTCACTTCGTGGGCGTTCTTCAGCCCCTTCTGCTGCATGAGCGCCTGGATGTCGGGCGATGCGTCCCACGACCCCTTGGGCACTTCGTCACCGCCCAGGTGCACGATGTCGAGTTTCAGTCCCGCATCTTTCCACATGGCTTCGAGTTCGTCCACCACCTTGTAGATGAAATTGAACACGCCTTCGTGAGCCACGTTGAGCACATTGTCGTGATACGACTGCGCCGAGGTGTAGACGCTCTTGTCGTTGTCGTCCCACATCTTGTATTGCTCGGCCATGGCCTTGTCGGTGCCGATGTATTTGGCATAGCGCGCTTTCATGGCCACCAGGGCTGCACGCGCGTGGGCTGGGGTTTCAATTTCGGGGATGATTTTCACACCGCGCTCGGTGGCATACTTAAGCATCTCTATCATCTGCGAACGGGTGTAGTAGCCGTTGGCGCTCTGGCTGAGGTCGTCGGGGTTGCCATTGCCGTCGAAGATGGAGGCGATGTGCTCTTTCTCGTCGAGGGTGCAACCGCGGCGGGCCGCCACTTCGGTGAGTTCGGGCAGGCCGGGTATTTCGATGCGCCAAGCCTCGTCGTCGCTGAAGTGGAGGTGGAGCACGTTGAGTTTATAGTAAGCGAGCAGGTCGATCACGCGCTTCATATTTTCAAATGTGGTGAAGTTGCGCGACACATCGAGCATGAAGCCACGGTAGCCAAAATCGGGGCTATCCTTGATTACGGCGTTTTCGATGCTGTGTGCAGTGCTGTGGTCGAGGGCCGAGATGAGCGTCTTGGCGCCATTGATGCAGCCTTCGGTGGTGCCGGCGCTGATGGTCACGTGGCCATCGTTCACCACCATCTCATAGGCTTCGCCCGCGAGATGTTTCACCAGTTTCAGTTCAATGGTGGCCTGCGGATTGCCGGTGGCGTAGATGCCGCGGCGATTGAGTTCGGTGGTAAGGTAGCGCTTTGCGGCCTTGCAATTTGCCTTGAGTGTGATCACATTGCCTATTTGCGTGAATCCGCCCGTGAGCGCCACACTCTTGGGTGTGGGGAAGGCGTCGTAGCAGTGGGCGGGCGCCTGGGCATTCTTCAGCGTTTCGTTAAACGCCCACATGCGGTTGCCGTCGGGATAGTCGTTGGGGCGCTGCTGATATTGGTCGGGGTGGTCGAGCGGAGCGATGTCGATGTTCACCGCCATCGGTTTTTTTGTGTCGCCATTCATCACCACATGGCCGCCCATGGGCGTGTAGCAAATGTTCACCATTGTGCCACGCATCATCATCTCCACCACCATCGAGTCGCCCGGGGCGAGAGAGCGGTAGCGCGCATTAGGCGTCACCTGGTAATAACTGGTGCTCACTTCCTTAATGTCGACAGGAAGACTGTCAGCCAGTTTCAGGCGGCGGGAGAACTGGTTGAAATAGAATTGCCAATTCTTCTCCAGCGGCGCCTCACTCACGTTCTTAATCACGAAACGCGAACTGTAGAACCCCTTTTCTGCGCCATTCTTCACCATCTCCCAGCGCACCGAAATAGGTGCCTGCTGAGCCAGAGCAGAAAAAGCCACAGCAGCCGAAGCCACAATCGAAAATATTTTTTTCATCGGTAAAATAAATGTATAAAAGTTTATGTTTATGGTAGTTCTAGAAGTTCTAGTGGTTCTAGTAGTTCTAGAAAATCTAGAGCCACTAGAAAAAAACTAATTTCTAATCTCTATTTTCTAATTTCTCCACAATATGATCCAGGAGATTATCGCAGGCGTCTTCAAGCAGGTCGAGCACCAGTTCAAAGCCTTCTGCGCCTTCGTAATAAGGGTCGGGCACGTAGTCGTAATGCGGGAAGCGGCGTATGTAGCGCCCCATCATGTCGATTTTCGCCACCTCTTCGGGCGTGGCGGCCATGTGGCGAAGGTCGGCGATATTGCCGCCATCCATACCCACGATAAGGTCAAACTCCTCAAAGTCGGCGCCCGTCACACGGCGCGCGCGGTGAGTGAGTTCATAGCCACGCTTGCTGGCAGCGCGGCGCATACGGTGGTCGGGCAAATCGCCAGCATGACCGCCATACGTGCCAGCCGAGTCCACCTCAATAAGATGCCCCAGCCCACGCTGCTCAATCAGGTGTTCCATCACATGGTGAGCCGAAGGCGACCTGCATATATTACCCAAGCACACCATCAGCACCCTATACTTACTCTCAGTATCGTTATGCACATCAATTTTCTTCATCACCACAAAGTTAATGAAAAACTCTCACACTTCAAGCTTTATTATCATATCACTTTTCCATCCCAGAGCATGGAAAGGAATTCAATTGCAGGCACTACGTGAACTCCGTTAAGTTCTCGTCTGTATTTATCGAATGTGACCATATATAATTCTGCTTCTGGAAACTCTTCGCTGAAAGCCTTCAGCCCCTTTGTGTGGCGCGACTTCGCCTCCTCTACCGCTTTTATTTCTATAGCCACACGGCCATCACCAATTATGGCATCGACCTCATAACCCGCACTCGTGCGCCAGTAACTCAATTGATCAAACAAGTGACTATAGCCGATATAAGCTATCAATTCTTGAATAATGAAGTGCTCAAAAGCGTGTCCAAAGTCATCAGAGCCCAATTCAAGTGTTTTTCTTCGGAGTAAATAGTTGGCAATGCCCACATCAAAAAAGTAAAACTTTGGCGCAGCAACAGCCTTTCGCTTCTTTGACAACGTAAAACCTGGCACCAAATAGCCAAGAAGCGTATCTTGAAGAATGGCAAAATACTCTTTCACAGAGCGCTGGTCGATGCCACAATCTTGGGCCACATTTTTGTAAACCACCATTTCCCCATCACACTGAGCAGCCACCTCCAGAAATCGGGCAAATGTGCTGAGATTTCGAGCAAAAGCCTCTTCACGAATTTCCTCATTAAGATACACGCCAATGTACCCACGTAGACGCTGAGTAGGATTTGCCACAGCATAATGGCGTGGTATCATGCCATTGTTGATTGCGCGAAAAATATCGAAATCGGGGATTTCTGCGCTCACCAGCGGAAACATCTGTTCAAGCGAGGCTCGACCTCCCAGCAAATTAGTCCCCACACGCTTCAGTTTGCGGGCACTCGAACCGCTGAGGATGAATTGGATCCCTTTTCTTTGAATCAGGTAGTGAACTTCATCCAGCAACTGAGGAAGTTTTTGAATTTCATCAATCACCACAATGTCACCTTTCCCAAATCCCTCGAGCTCCTGCGACAGCAATTCGGGATTTCGCAATAACCGTTCAAATTCCGTAGGTCTCAACAAGTCGTAGTATCTGCAATTTGGATACTCCGTAGTAAGCCAGGTAGTTTTTCCCGTCTGGCGTGCCCCCCAAAGGAAATAACTATCACCATTTTCGTGATCTATTTTTAGTTTGCGTTTGTACATACAATTGTCATTAAATCATGATAAAATTACAACTTATGTCACAAAATTACAATAATCATTCCACATAAACAAATCATTATCAATATATTCTCAAGATTTTTTAAAAAAAAATCAAAACAATTACTTTTCACAACACAACAATATTTAGACAGAGAAATACCCCGCAAAAAAATAACAAGATTCGACCAAGACGTCCACACCCCCTCACCATCACCCCCACTCAAGTCTGCGCGGCGAACGAAGGCTAATTCCGCCCCTAATCCTGTGGGAATTTGGCATTTTTTTGGTGGTGTGGCAAAATGGTATTAACTTTGCATTTGCTTTAGTGTTTCCCTACGCGAAACCGCAACCGTTTTTTTTATTTTTTTACCGAAACTAAAAAAAGACACTATATATAATATGTTTGAAAATTTATCCGAGAAACTCGAACGCTCGTTTAAGGTTCTGAGAGGTCAAGGCAAGATTTCTGAAATCAACGTTGCCGAAACCATGAAGGAAGTGCGTCGCGCACTGGTCGACGCCGACGTTAACTATAAGGTGGCTAAGGAATTCACCGCACGTGTAAAGAATGAAGCCATCGGCCGCAATGTGATCAACGCATTGAAGCCTCAAGAATTGATGGTGAAAATCGTGCACGAAGAACTCACCAAACTCATGGGTGGTGAAGAAGCACCTTTCAGCCTCGAAGGAAAGCCCGCTGTAGTGCTCATGTCGGGTCTGCAGGGTTCGGGTAAAACCACTTTCGCATCTAAACTCGCCAACAAACTCAAGCAAGAAAAGAGCAAGAAGCCACTGCTCGTGGCCTGCGACGTTTACCGTCCCGCCGCTATCGACCAGTTGAAGGTGAACGGCGAAAAGGTGGGTGTGCCCGTGTATAGCGAGCCCGAAAGCAAGGATCCCGTAAGCATCGCGCTCAACGGTATTCAGCACGCTAAGGCCAACGGCCACGACGTGGTGATCGTCGATACCGCCGGCCGCCTTGCCGTCGACGAGCAGATGATGGCCGAAATCGAAGCCATCAAGAAGGCTATCAACCCCACCGAAACACTCTTCGTGGTCGACTCAATGACCGGTCAGGACGCAGTGAACACTGCCAAGGCCTTCAACGAACGCATCGACTTCGACGGCGTAGTGCTCACCAAACTCGACGGTGACACCCGCGGTGGTGCCGCGCTCTCTATTCGCGCCGTGGTCGACAAGCCTATCAAATTCGTGAGCACCGGCGAAGGTGTCGACAAGAACACGCTCGACCCATTCCGCCCTTCAGGTATGGCCGACCGTATCCTGGGCATGGGTGATATCGTGAGTTTCGTCGACCGCATGCAGCAGCAATACGACGAAGCCGAAGCCAAGAAACTCGAAGCAAAACTTCGCAAAAACACCTTCGACTTCAACGACTTCAAGAACCAAATCGCCAGCATCAAGAAGATGGGTAACCTCAAGGACCTCGCTTCTATGATTCCAGGCGTGGGCAAAGCCCTCAAGGACGTCGACATCAAGGACGACGCCTTCAAGAGCATCGAAGCCATCATCGACTCGATGACTCCCTACGAGCGCGAGCATCCTGAATGCCTGCTCGCCGGTCGCGACAGCGGTCACCGCCGCAAGCGCCTCGCGCTGGGCTCGGGCACCAAGATTGAAGAAGTGAACCGTCTGCTCAAGCAGTTCGACGCCACCCGCAAGATGATGCACACCGTGGCCACCAAGAACCCTATGCAGATGTTAAAGGGCATGCGCCGCAAATAATTAAGCAAAACACATCAGGGCTTCTCGCACACAAAAAAACCGAGAAGCCCATTGCTTTTATAAGAAATTATAGATTAGAGGTTAGAAGTTAGAGATTAGATTTCCCCTAGTCCATCTAGAGCCACTAGAGTCACTAGAATCACTAGT
>JAUNCU010000088.1 GCA_030526455.1 Bacteroidales bacterium
CCGATAAGTCTGATAGCCCCGATTCCCCTCATCGGGGCGAAAAAGCGTGGGGGATAAGCCCGCTTTTTTGCGGTGCTTATCCCCCACATGGATGGTATGAAAAAACCTATAACATTACTTCTTCACGTCCCACCATACGTTGGCTTGTGTGCTGTTGTCGTTGTATTTAGCGGCAGCGGCTTTCACGTTGTCAGCGTTTACGGTAAATTCGCTTGATGGGTAGTAGAGGCGCTTGATGTAGGCTTCAGGTGTGTTGTTGGCTACATCGGCTGCTGAGCGCTGGAAGCCAGAATATACGTTGGCAAATGGCATGAGGGTTGGCTTGTGGAACTGACGGTGGTCGGCCCAAGTTTCGAAGCAACCTTCCTGGAATTGGTCGAGGTATTTCTGGGTGAGGATCTTGTCGAGAGCGGTGTTGCAGTTGCCAGCACGGTGGTCGTAGTTGGCAGTGGTGCCGTAGTAGTTAGGAGTAACGTCGGCAAGGTATTCTGCGATAATGCCAGCGGGCACGCCGAGTTCTTCCATACTAGCGGTTACACCTGCTTCGTAAGCGCCCTTAGCATCGCCAGAGATGAGGCCGAGTTCGATAGCGATAGCCTTGAGGAAGCATACTTCGCTAAACTTGATCAGAGGCACCTTGCGATACATGTCGCCGTAGTACCAAGGACCAATCTTAGCATAGTTGTTCACGAATTGGCCATTGTCCATAGCAGCACCTACGCCCGATGCCACGTGACCTGGGTCGGTACCGTCCCACACACCCACCATAGCGGGATCTTGGGTAGTGGTAACCTGTCCGGCAGGTTCGAAGTGGATAGGAGCACGTGGGTCAACCTTTGCGGGAGCACCCTTGGCGTTGACGATAGCGGTGGTGATGTTGGGGTTGAGCGCTTGGTCGGCAGCGGTAGGCCACTTCTGGCCACCGAGGTCGGTAACGAGGCGCTTGTAGGCGGTCGACATGTAGATCACGCCTGAGTTCTTGTGGTAGTAAATTGGGTTCTGGGTAGCGGTAGCGTCGCCCTGGGTGAGCATGCCCGATTCAGCGCTTGAAGTCATCACGCCAGCAGCCACAGCGGCAGCGGCTTCAGCCTTAGCCTTGGCAGGATCCACGTCGCTGATGCGCACAGCCATGCGCAGGCGCAGCGAGTTGGCAAACTTCTTCCAGAGGTTGGCGTCGCCGCCGTACACGAGGTCGTAGGCACCGATGTTGTTGTTGGCACTGTTGTCGAGTTTAGCCACAGCGTCGGTGAGTTCGTCGAAGATGGTGTAATAGATATCCTTTTGGCTATCGTATTTAGGCTGGTCGATGTTGGCAGCGGCTTCGGTGTAAGGGATGTCGCCGAGGCAGTCGGTGAGGCGGAGCATCACGAAAGCCTTCCAGATGCGTGCGATTTGCACGGTGTTGTTGAATTTAGGCTTGTCGAGATTCGACTTAATCAGCGAGTTGGCATTGGTGAGCACGTTGTAACTGATGCTCCAGAGGCCGTCCACGTAGCGCGAGTCGATGTTGTAGTCGGAAGCCGACAGACCGTCGTTGGCACAGTATTCAGTGAATGTGCTGATCATTTCTTCTTCGATTGACTGCCAGTTTTGAGCGTAAGGAATACCACGGCTCTGGATGAGCACGAGTTGGAATTTAGGCTCCACGCTACCTGGTGTGGGGTTGTTGGGGTCGGTGTTCATTTCATCGAAGTCACCGGTGCACGAAGTGAGTGCCATAGCGGCTACCCCCATGCCGAATATGAAGGATTTAATAAACTTATTCATAATGCTTATTCTTAATTTAAGTGAGGGGAATTAGAATGTAACGTTGAGGTTGAAACCAAATGTGCGGGTAGATGGGAGCGCAGCGGTTTCCACGCCCTGACCATTACCGGTAGAATAAGTACATTCAGGATCGAAACCTGGGAGTTTGTTGTAGATGAAGCAGAGGTTGTTAGCCACAGCGCTGAGTTTCATGCCGCTGATCACTGTGCCGTGGAACCACTTGCTTGGCAGTGTCCAAGAGAGGTTCACTTCGCGCAGGCGAATGTTGGTAGCATCGTAGATGTAGTTTTCGATGTTGCCGTAGAATTGGCCCCAGTAAGAAGTTGGGTCGAGTTCAACGGTGTTGGGCAGACCGGTGTTCACGTTCACGCCAGGAGCCACGAGACCCTTGCCAGTTGAGTAGTATTCGGCACGGCCAGCAACGGTTTCCTTGGTTTGACCGTTAGATTGCAGACGCATCATTGACTGGAGGTAGATGTCGCCACCATAGCGGCAGTCGATGAGGAAGCCGAGTGAGAGGTTCTTGTAGGTGAATGAAGAACCAAGGCTACCGGTCCAGTTGGGGTTCATGTTACCGCTGCAGCGGAGTTCTGAACTTACCACGTATTTACCGTTGTCGCCCACCAGGCGGTTACCGTCCTTGTCGTAGGTGAAGCCGTTGGTGTAGATTTGTCCGTAAGGTTCGCCCACCTTAGCGAGCACGTAGCAGTTCTGACCCATTGGGCGAGCCAGTGTGATAGAAGTTACGCCGTCGGCGAGTTCTACTACCTTAGAGGTGTTCTTCGACCAGTTGATCCATGCATCCCAAGTGAAATCCTTGGTCTTCACTGGAGTGGCAGTGATTTGGAGTTCAATACCGTGGTTGTCTACACGGCCAGCGTTGATGTAGCGGCTTTCGTAACCCGAGGTGATTGACGATGGCATAGAGATGATTTGGTCGTAGGCACGCTTGGTGTAGTAGGTGAAGTCGATGCCTAAGCGGTTGTTGAAGAAGCGAACGTCGAAACCAAATTCTGCCGACTTGATAGTTTCGGGCTTGAGGTTGGCGTTAGCCTTTGCCGATGGTTCGGCCACACCCATGAGGCCACCAGGAAGGTTCTGGATGGTGGTGAGGGTTGAGAGAAGTTGGTATGGGTCGGTGTCGTTACCTGCTTCTGCATAAGAAGCGCGCAACTTAGCGAATGAAATCCATGCTGGCATTTCGCCACCCACTTTGCGTACCATGTCGGATACTACCCAGCCGAGCGACACTGATGGATAGAAGAACGAGCGGTTTTCCTTTGGAAGGGTCGATGACCAGTCGTTACGTGCAGTCACGTCGAGGTAGAGGTAGTTGTCCCAAGAGAGTTGACCGAGGGCGTAGATTGAGTTGATGGCCTTTTCGCTGCGGTAGTTGCTCATGCTCACGCTCATACCGTTTTGGATGGTGTAGAGTTCAGGAATGTTAAGACCTGTAGCGAGTGCATATACCGAACTATACTTGCGGTTCATCATGTTGCCACCAAATGAGAGCATACCAGAGATCTTGCTGTCGTTGATATTGTCCTTCATGGCAGTGATGAGGAAGTCGGCGTTGTATTCAGTCATGTTGCTTTCGTCGAAGCGATAGCGACCGTTGGCCCAAGTAGATGAAGACACGAGACCGTGACGAATCTTCTTTTCCACCTTCTTGTTGTAGGTGTCGCCACCGAAGCGCACTTGTGCCTTCAGCCAGTCGGTGAACTGATAAGTGAGGCTTGCGAAACCGTTGATACGGTGGGTGATGTCTTCGTTCTTGGTGAGGTTAACGATAGCGTAAGGGTTGTTAACCACGGTGAGAGGAGCCTTGTCGGGTGATGCCCATGGATACCAGTCGAGGATCTTGCCGTTTTCGTCAAATACGTCCTTCATTTCGTGCAGGTTGATGCTGCGAGGAGTGTAGATGAGCGAGAAGATGGGGTTGATGCCTGATGCTGAGAATTCAGGACGTCCTTCACCCTTCTGATAGGTGTAGTTCAACTTAGCGTCGAGTGTGAGGTTCTTGAACAATTCACCGCCGGCACGAATCGAGAGGTTGGTCTTGGTGAGTTTGTTGTTAGGAATCACGCCCTTGCGCTGCATGTGCGACAGACCCACGCGATAGTTCATCTTCGCTGCTGCGCCCGACACGTCGAGTGAGTTGGTCCATGATGTACCGGTGTCCATGAAGTCGCTGAAGTTGTTGTTCTTCGCTTCCATAGCGCGAGTTTGGCCGGTCCAGTCGGTAACCACGGTGCCCATGGCAGGACCCCAAGAGTTACGTGAAGTGGCCACATACTGGCCGTTGGCACCCTGGCCATATTCGTTCTGGAATTCGGGTTGAATCATCACGTTCTCGAAAGTGAAGTTGGAGTTGAAACTCACTTGTGTGCGACCTTCCTGTCCTTTCTTGGTGGTTACCAAGATCACACCGTTACCACCGCGTGTACCATAGAGTGCGGTAGCAGAAGGGCCTTTCAGAACTGAGATCGATTCGATATCGTCGGCGTTGAGGAGCGACATACCGTCACCGGTGTCGGCATAGCCAGCACCCCATGAGTTGGTGTTCACGTCGTCTACACCAGGAGAGTTGTCGAATGGAATACCGTCGACTACCACCAGTGGGAGGTTGTTGCCGGCAATTGAGTTGTTACCACGAATCACGATACGGTTACTACCGCCTGGCACTGAAGTACCGGTCACGTTCATACCGGCGATCTTGCCGCTGAGTGAGGTGGCGATATTGGCGGTGCGGTTTTCGATGAGCGATTCACCCTTGAGGTCTTGCACTGCATAACCGAGGGCTTTCTTTTCGCGCTTCATGCCGAGAGCGGTTACCACCACTTCGTTGAGCGCTGTGCCCGATTCGGCGAGTTCGATGGTGTAGTTGCTAGAGCCTGTGAGCGCCACTTCCTTGGTTTCGTAGCCCACATACGACACGATGAGGGCCTTGGCGCCTGAAGTCGGTTGAGAGAGAATTTACCGTTGGCATCGGTTGCGGCACCTGTGTTGGAACCTTTCACCTTCACTGATGCACCAATAAGTGGTTCACCGTTGGCGTCGGTCACTGTACCCACTACTTTGCTTTGGTTTTGCGCTGAGGCGGTGAAGCCTATGCCTGCATCCTGCAAGCCCACGATTGGGGTGCTGCACGCAAACATCAACGCTACTAATAGACTGGTCTTTTTCATACGTCTTGAGTAGTTTGTTTGGTTGATTTATGTTAATAAAAAATTGTCCCCTAATTTAAACAATAGGATCGACCGCAACACGCGTGATTTTCTCGAGTATTTTGGCCTTTCCTGGTTTTCCGCCTACAAATTTGGCGAAAATCCTCCATTTGCACAAATTTTTGCTACAAAAAATGGATAAAAACGGGGTTTTTGACCATCCATTTTTATCCATTTTGCAAAAGTGCTATTTTGAGGCCGCCTGTGGGGGAGGGAGGGAGGGAGGGAGAGACCGTCAGAATACTCGGCTCGCCACCATACCCCCACCCTCTCCGAGGCCCTTTTCTTTGTGACCCTCTATCTCCAAGACCGCGCTCCCACATGCTTGCATAGAATTCACCACAACAAACCCAATCCACCCAAAAACGAAACCAACTTTATAACAAAAGAACCGTCCCTTTGTTATAAAGTTGATGATAATTCATCACTTATTCTGTTTATTTTTACTATTATTTGTAATAAACTAAATTATATTCAATTATTGTTTATAACTTTTATAACAAAGGGACGGTTCTTTTGTTATAGAGAATTTGGGGTGCTTTCAGCGGAGGATGAGTTGGTTGGTGTTCATGCGGTGCATGTATTGCTGGATGAGCGATTTCAGTTCGGCTTCGAGGCGTGGCTGCTCTGCCACCTTGCCGGCGAGGTTTTGCTTGAGCAGCGGATCGGTCTTGAAGCGGTAGAGGGCCTTGGTGGCCTTGCCGTCCCACTGCAGCATCCACGGGCCTTTGAAGTATTGGTAGATGCCGTTGTTGTAGTTGAAAGCCCAGGTGTCTTGGGCTGGGGTGCGCAGCAAGTCGCAGCCAAATGCCACGTAGGGCTTGTCGTAGCCCAGCATGCCCATGAGCGTGGGCAGCACGTCGATTTGCTGCGCTATCACATCCTGCTTCAGCCCGGGCTCGAGACTGCCGTCGGGCGTGTAGAAGGCGATGGGTATGCTGTAGATGCCCTGGTCGGTCTTGTAGTAGGGATGGGTGTTCTGGTTGGTGTGGTCGGCCACGAGCACGAAGATGGTGTTTCCATACCACGGCTGCTTGCTGGCGCTCTCGAAGAAGCGGCGCAGGGCCATGTCGGTGTAGCGGATGCACTTGTGGATGGGTTCGCCTTCCTCCTTATAGACGTGCTCATACTGCTGCGGCACCTTGAAGGGGTGGTGCGACGAAGCGGTGAACACGGTGGCGAGGAAGGGCTGCTTGAAGCCATTCACCTGGCGCACCATGTGCTGCAGATAAGGCTCGTCCCATATGGCCCAAATGCCATCGTAGTCGGCATCGCCAGCGCCAGCGGCGTCGGCATTGTATTCGGTGCGGCCGTAGTAGCGGTCGTAGCCCGTGGCGCGCGCAAAGGCCTCGAAACCCATCGACCCGTTGTCGGCGCCGTGGAAGAAGGCGCTGTAGTACCCCTTCTCGTGAAGCATGCCAGCGAGGCCGGTGAGATCGTTCATCGAGGCGGGCGTGAGAAAGAAGGGCTCCACCATCATGGGGATGCTCGAGAGGGTCGACGGCATGGCGTCGATGCTCTTGCGGCCATTGGCGAAGGTGTATTCAAAGGTGAGGCTCTTCGCCAGCAGCGAGTCCACGAAGGGGGTGTAACCTTTGTAGCGGCCGCCGTCGAGGTCGCGATTGAGGCTGCCGATGTATTCTCGGCCCAGACTCTCCACGATGAGCACCACCACATTCTTGCGCTGCATCTTCGCCCCTGCCGCGGGCTGGTGCACGGGGCTGTAGAGGGCGAGCATCTGCTTTTCGTCGGTGAAATACTTTGGCACTTCAAACACGTTTTTCCCTATCGTGCGCAGCAGCGAGAAGGGCGTGTTGAGCACGATGGCCGCCTCGGTGGGATGGTTCACGTATTGATTGGCATTGCTCACCGTGATAGGGCGCACGGAGTGCGACAGACCGCCACGCATGCCGCCCAGGATGCAAGGCACCATCACCACGATCGACGCCACCATGGCCAGCGAATAGCGCCACCAGCATAGCGAGGCTCGCTTCAATTCGTAGTCGCGATACAGGCGCCATAGCCCGTAGATGAGCGCCGCGCCTATGAGCACCAGATACCAGTGCCTCAGGATTTCGGTACCGAAGATGCCCGCGAGGTTGCCCTCGTTGCTGAATTCGCTGAACACCGTGCTGGTGGTGCGACGCGAGGTGTACTGAAAGTAGACGCAGTCACACATGTTCATCACCACGGCCACGCCATTCACCGCCACAAATATCCAGCGGCACACCTTGTGGTAGAGCGGCGTCTCCTTGCCGTGCCACGGCAGCAGCATCAGCACTATCCACAGCACATTAGTGTACATGATAGCCGAAGAGTCGAACACGAATCCGCCCCTGAGCATCTCCCACAGGTGGCCCATCGACAGTCCATCGGCAAAGGCGCTGTAATTCACCGCCAAAAACACCAGGCGGCACAAGAAATACACCACATAGGCCACCGCCAAATTAGCCACCACAGCAGCAACAGGCCCCCAAAGGCTACCACTAAAAATATGTCGAATTTTCCGAATCATAACCATGAGAAAAATAGTAAACAGAAAAGAAATCGCATAGTAAAAATGCAAAAATCCAATTGCAAAATTAACCAAAAAAGAGCATATCTAAAACAAAAAACACATATCAGACTGATTACCAAATAATTTACAGCAGAATTTCACATTTTTCCATATGTTTTTCACCCATTTCCCCACATTTTTCCATATATTTCAGCACCTAGTTTCACATTTTTCCATATGTTTCGCACCCATTCCCACACATTTTTCCAGCATCACAGCCAAAAGCGGAGGATGGGTTGGTTGGAAAAACACTATTTATTTTGTGACAAAAGTATTGCACGCGCAATCAGCTTTTCTTCATCGCTAAGTGAGGCAATCATGCTACTTATTTTTCTTACAACATCGTTATCACCTCCAACATTCCCATTCTCTGCGACAAGCAATTCCTTACCCCTATTTGAAAGAAAATATTTCTGATGCGGACTTGTGGGTTTATTTGGAAAAGCCATCTCCACAAGATGCAGTTCTAGAAGCGGTTTCAAATATTTATCCTTGAATTTTGTGCTATTCGACCACCCATACAGCACTTTCAACTCGGCAAGAGACAACGGCTTTTGTAACGCGACAAACATTTTTTCAACATCATCCCAACTCAGTCCCAACTTGGTCCCAACTTGGTGCCAGCCTAGTCGTTTCGAAGTATTACAGTCTGCTTTTGATTGCATTGGCTTATCATATTCCATAGAAAAAATAATAGTAATGAATTGGCTACTATTAGATTTAAACACTGGTTTTCGACTGGATTTATAAGAATGCAGCATTTCTGTTTCGTGACAAATCTTCTTTAATCCACTACCACGCTTTTCCATATAACCCAATTGGCCCATCACGTCGGCCAAAATAGGGTTTCTCCTTTCTGAAGAAATTTCGTCAAGCGACAGATCTTGAACCATCTGGCCATTATACATTCCACCTGGGGAAGATACAACTACCCTATCATCAAAAATATCAATATGAACCTCTCCCCCCCATAACAGTATAGTCGCGATGAATAAAGTGGTTTACCAAGGTTTCCAATATTGCGCGCTCTGCATATTCTGGAGAATTTTTCCTACCATTGGGCAACTTTTCCCACCCTTTTCGCGTATTGGATTTAATAAAATTAATTGCTTCTCGAAGTAATAGTAGAATATTACCCTGAAACTCAACATCGTTGATTGCATTATCTTTTTCAACTCCACCCCACCGAGTACAATAAAGCCGAGATTGCGAAAGACTACAATCATCAGAAAAAAGATTGCCAGCATTTGTGAGGCTGCCATCTTCGGATATCAGTCCAAATGATTTTAAATACTTCATTTGGAATTCTTGCCCCGTTCTTTCTCTGTATGCGTTAGCCAATATAACAAAGGATCCATTTTTGCTCGGAATGTTTGATTTCAGAGAATCAAAACTGCGATTACAGCCTTTTAACACAAGTCGTTTCATATCCTCATCTGTGGCGGGAATGCTCTCATCCCCAACACGAACAAAAGCAATGCGCTGTCCATTACCCACATAATAATAAGGACAAAAATTTCCAGATTCCACCTTCAGTTCTAATATCTCACGACCATCCAGCATGTGAGGTTTCATTTCGATACATGGCAACGGATCCATGTAATCTCGAATCTTAATACTGATTTTCTCACACACACCCTTCACATCGTCTAATCCTACAACATTGCCCGTGTCGTCAACTCCAAAGAATAACGAACCGCCTAAACTATTAGCAAAAGCGCTGACGCTCTTCAGCCAACTTTTGGGTTTATTTTCTTCAAGTTTCAGTTTAAAGTCACAAGATGAGGATTCTGCAATGAGAGTATTTTTGTTCATTTTTGGTTAATTATTAGATATTAATAACAAGCTTTTCAGCGGAGGATGAGTTGGTTGGTGTTCATGCGGTGCATGTATTGCTGGATGAGGGCTTTTAGTTGCTTTTCCAGGGTGGCTTGTTCTTTGGGGTGCTTGCCGGCTAGGTTTTGCTTGAGCAGCACGTCGGTCTTGAAGCGGTAGAGTGCGATGGTTTTCTGGCCGTCGAACTGGAGCATCCAGTCGCCCTTGAAGTATTGATACACGCCGTTGTTGTAGTTAAATGCCCAGGTGTCTTCGGCAGGGGTGCTGAGCAGGTCGCAGCCAAATGCCACGTAGGGCTTGTCGTAGCCCAGGATGTGCATGAGCGTGGGGGTGATGTCGGTTTGCTGCGCTATCACGTTCTTCATCATGCGTGGGCGGATGCTGCCGTCGGGGGTGTAGAAGAGGATGGGCACACTGTAGAGCCCCTGCTCGGTTTTGTACTCGGCGTGCTGGGTGGTGTTGGTGTGGTCGGCCACGATCACGAAGATGGTGTTGCGGAACCATGGCTCATGGCTGGCGCGGTCGAAGAAGCGGCGCAGGGCCATGTCGGTGTAGCGAATGCACTTGTAGATGGGTTCGCCGCCCGGTGCGCAATTGAAGGTGGAGGCATACTGCTCAGGAATCTTGTAGGGGTGATGCGAGGTGGCTGTGAACACCGAGGCGAGGAAGGGCTGCTTGAAGGTGGCCATCTCGTCGAGGGTGTATTGCAGGAACGGCTCATCCCAGATGGCCCATTTGCCGTCGAAGTCGTCCATGCCGCCATATTTTGGCGAATCGCAGTATTCGTCGAGGCCGAAGTAGCGCTCATAGCCTATGGTGTGGGCAAAGGCGCTGAAGCCCATCGATATGTTGTGGCCGCCGTGGAAGAAGGCGCTGAAATAGCCGCGAGGCTTGAGCATCTTGGGCAGGCCGCCCACGTCGTTGAGGCTGGCGGGGGTGAGGAAGAAGGGTTCCACCATCATGGGGATGCCCGAGAGAATCGACGGCATGGCGTCCATCGAGATGCGGCCGTTGGCGAAGGTGTATTCAAAGGTGAGGCTTTCCTTCACAAGCGAATCGAGGAAGGTGGTGTAGCCCTTGTAGCGGCCGCCTTCGAGCGTGGGGTTGAGGGCGCCGATGTATTCCTTGCCCATACTCTCCACGATGAGCACCACCACATTTTTCTTCTGGGCGATGGTGAGCGAGTCGGTCACGGGCGTGACGATGGGCTCATACACGCGCGCCATCTCCTCCATGCTCATATAGTCGGGCGTGACGAAGGCTTTCTTGCCGATGCTGCGGATGATGGAAAACGGCGTGTTGAGCACCACCGTGCCCTCGATGGGGCGGTTCACATATTCGTTGGCGTTGCTGATGGTGATGGGGCGTGTGCCCGCCGTGGCGCTGCCGCGAATGCCCACTATCATGAGCGGCACCAAAATCAGCAGCGAGGCACTCTGCACGGCATA
This sequence comes from Bacteroidales bacterium, assembly GCA_030526455.1. GTDB lineage: Bacteria > Bacteroidota > Bacteroidia > Bacteroidales > Muribaculaceae > Sodaliphilus. The sequence continues at coordinate 10,836 of JAUNCU010000088.1, forward strand.
ATAGCGCCAGCGCTTCATCCACACGCTCTTCTCCGGCTTGCGGTAGCACACCCACATGAGGCCCACAAGCACCACGAAGAGCAGCACCAGATACCAGTGGTTGGCCACTTCGGTGAGGAAGATGGAGCCGAGGTTGTTTTCGTTCACAAACTCGCTGAACACCGTGACGGTGGAGCGGCGGCCCGTGTAGGCCACGTACACCGAGTCGGCGAGGTTCATTGCCGCGCCCAGCCCGTTCACCGTCACGAAGAGCCACTTGAGCGCGCGGTGAAAGCCCGGCACCTCCTTGCGGCCCCATGGCAGGAGCATGAGCACGAGGTAGACGCTGTTGAGGTAGAGCAGCGCCGAGGTGTCGAACACCAGCGCACCGCGGAGCATGGTTTTAGCGAGCGCCCAACTCATGTCGGGAGCGAAGGTGGCATAATTCTCAAGGAAAAACGCCACGCGAGTGATCATAAACACCACATAGGCGAGCAGCATATTCAGCAGCGCCACGCCGGCATTAGTGCGGAGTATTTTGGAGAATAGTTTCATAATTTTCAGTTGCTGAGATCTCACAACTTCTAGACATCTAGATTTCTAGATATCT
>JAUNCU010000089.1 GCA_030526455.1 Bacteroidales bacterium
GGGAGAGGCTCTTCAGGGGAGGGTTTGGGAGAGGCTCCCTCCATACAACAAAAAAAGCACCTCGAAATCACTTCGCGATGCTCTAGGAAAAAATAGTATGAATAAAATGAGGTGATTTAAGGTGTTGTCGTCTATATCTTGTTTCGCGGCCTTCGCTGGTGGGCGTTGAGGCGCGAATGATATGCTATTTTCAAAGAAAAAACTCATTTCATCGCATCGGCGGTGGAGTGAGTCAATATTCCTTTCTATCTGTCGAATTCCCCGTTTCCGAGCCGGGGAAAATCCGTAGCGATGGTGATAATCCATCAGCCAAATCCACCCTTTCGAGAGGAAAATTCTTGCGCTTTCAGGGCCTATTTTAGTGCCCCGCTTTGCTTTTGGTTGTACAAAGATATTCAACAAAACTTACATAAGCAAACTTTTCAGTTTTTTTCTGAAACCTTTTCGCGATTTTTCTCCTTTTCGCGTGGCCACACATTGATTATTTAGCATTTTGTGCAATTTTTTTTGCATTTCAGCGGTGGAATGCGTCAAATTTTTCGTTACTTTGTGTTTGATTAGGCGCATAGTGTTTTGCCGCCTTCTTATATCATTCCTATAGCAAGATGAAACGCCCTTTCTTCATATTATTCCTGCTCTGCTTGCTGGCCCTGGTGGGCTGCAAGGAGCAGATGAGCAACGATGTGGTGGTGCAGAACCCTCACTTCACCGTGGCTGCCGACTCTGTGGTCGAAGGCCAGTGGGTGGCACGCGTTGTTTCGCCCACCCACATCGTGAGCAATTACGCCCCTGCCGACACCGTGCCCTTCACCCGCGACGGCATCGTGTGCTTCAGGCTCGCCTTCAATGGCCACGACAACGAACTTCCCGCCCACTCTTTCCACTATGCCGCCATGGGACGCGACACCACCGTGGTGGCCTTCGCCGAAGGCCCGCGCCCTGCCAAGCCCGGCAATATCGACGCCAAGGAGTGGACGCTGCGTGTGGATCTTCGCCACATGCGCGAGCGCCTCGATGCCGACGGCTTCTTCGCCACTCCCACTGCCGACACCATCTACCGCGACGAGTTCCATGGCGTGTGGATTGCGGGCAACATACCGCCCATGTCGTGGGATTTCTTCGACCTGGCGAAAAACACCCAACTTCGCCTCCACGAAACCGACTCGGCGGGCATCTACGAAATCACCCTCCCGCTGCAGGTGCGTCCTGAGCCCATTCCTTATTTCTCGGAGTGGAAAATCGACGCCGTCAACCCCGATTACCCCACCGTGAGCACCTCGATGCCCATCATCGACGCGCTCTACAATATGAGCATCCACGACGTGGCTTCGAGCCTGAAAACCGAAGGTGGCGAACGCATGTTTCCGCGCCGCGCTAATCACACCCGCATGTCTTACCCCATCATGCTCGCACTGGCCTATCTCAATCCTCGCGAGGCGATGGCCACACTGAAGAGTTCGGTGGACGGTGGCATCATCACTCACAAGCGCAAGCGAAGCATCTGGCCCATCAACACCGACGACATCTCGTGGGCGATGGCCGCATGGGAGGTCTATGCCGTGACGGGCGACAAGCAGTGGCTCAAGTGGGCCTACGAGGTGGTGAAGCGCACCGTCACCGAGGAGTATGAAATCAACGGCGACGGCTTCACCGGCCTCGTGCACGGCGGAGCGCAGTTTGCCTTCTCCAAAGGCCAGTTCTATCCCGCGTGGATGGATTACAAAGACATCTACGAAACCTCATCGCTCTCCAATAATGTGTTCTTCCAGCGCGCATTCGAAATCCTCAACGACATGGGCGACGAACTGGGCATCGAGAGCGAATACGGCGCCATGGCGCAGCAACTCAAGGAAAACATCAACGCCGCCCTCTGGAACGAGCAGAAGCACCACTATTTCCAGTACACCTACGTCTACGCCAGCCCTGTGCAGTCGCCTGTGATCGACAATTTCGCCCAGGCCATGAGTGTGCTCTGGAACATCGCCACCGACGACCGTGCCGAAGACCTGATGATGCACACGCCCATCCACTACTACGGCGTGACCGCCACCAGCCCCCACTATCAGAGCGACGACCGCGTGAACCTCAGCGAGGTGGTCACGCCCATGGTGCAGGCGTTCTGGAACCTCGCCGCCGCCAAGACCGACAACGAAACCATGCTGCGCTACGGCCTCGGGGCGATGTATCGCGCTCAGGCGCTCTTCTGTGCCAATAAGGGCGGCTTCAACGCCTTCACCGGCATGCCCCTCGGCCCCGTGAAGGGCGACATGGGCAGCGCCGCGGGCAACCTTGCCATGGTGTTTCGCATCTACGCCGGCATGACATTCCTGCCCAACGGCATCGAGTTCAACCCCTTCGTGCCCGTTTTCCTCAAGGGCAAAAAGCGCATCGAGGGCTTCAAATACCGCGACGCCGTGCTCGACATCACCATCGAGGGCACGGGCAACAACATCGAGCAATTCCTCATCGACGGTAAGGAGACCAACGACAATTTCTTCGACGCACGCCTCCAGGGCCGCCACGCGCTGGTGATCAAACTCGGCACACGCCGCAAAACCCACCAGCAGGTCACCCTCATGAGCCGCAACTACGCCATCCCGTCCATGCCCGTGGTGGAATGGGGAAGCGGTGCTAGCCGACTGCTCAACTTCGACCCTCGCCAGCGTTACCGCATGGTGATCAACAGCCAAATTCGCTACGGCATCGCCGACTCCCTCTTCACGCTCCGCCCCGAGAAGGCCGCCTTCTCCGTCAACGCCCTCATGGGAGTGGGCACCCATTCCTCCAGTTACATCTCGCAGCCCCACTACGTGATGAAGCATAGCCTCCTCCTCCCCATCCGCCGCTTCGCCAACGCCGGCACCAGCCTCATCGCCGCGCCGCGAGCCGCCCATGTAGTGGAGATGAGCCAGGACCGTAACCCCACCATCGACATCGAAGTCGAAGTGCCCGCCGCCGGCGAATACTTCATCCGCATCCTCTACGCCAACGGCCTCGACCACCCCTATTGCCCCACGCTCAGCCTCAAGGCCAACTCCCACAAGCAGGGCACCATCGTGCTCCCATGCCGTGGCGAAAACGAGTGGCTCAACACCGGCTGGTCGAATTTCATCAAAGCCGAACTCATGCGCGGCCGCAACGTCGTCACCCTCCAGCGCATAGGCCACCACGACCTCACCGCCCCAGTCCTCCTCCACGCCATCCAAATAGCAAAGCGCTAGCAGCCCTTGCCCCACACAGATCTCACAGATCTCACAGAGTTTTTTTGAGGCAGAAAGACCCCTAGCCAAAGCGAGCCACCCAAAAAAATAGTCACTGTTCCTCCCGAATCCTACGGAAGGAACAGGAGCCCCCCATCGACGAAAACGCCTGGCGCAAAAGCACCAGGCGTAAGTATCATAAAGGTATCATAAAGCCCTTCCCTTCAGGAGAGGGTTTGGGAGAGGCTTTTCAGGGAGAGGCTCTTCTACTTCTTCAGCAGCGCCTTGCCCTCGGTGGTGAGATATGGCGTGAGGGCGCTGGGGCGGATAATCACCTGCGGCATACCCGCGGCGTAGGGAGCAATCTCGTAGGCTCCGTACTGGAACACCACGCCATCCTTCGTCACCCATGGCGAAGTGCTGGGCATCGTCACCGTCTTCATATTCACGTTCAGGATATTGCGCAACTCAGTGTCCTTCACCCCGTAGTGCTCCTTCAAGCCACGCCACAGCAGCGTGTTGAGGCGCGCATTTTTGCGGATAAGGTGATCGCTCATCTCCTTGCCGTCGCTCTTGCGGAAAGTGGCGCCATAGCAGTAAGGCATACCGTGGGCAGCCCCCGCCGCCATATCGTAGCCCGAAATCATGAAAGTCACCAGTTTCGCATTCTCATATTCCTTCGTCACCGTGAACTCCGTCGCCACGTCGGCCTGTTCGCGTTTCAGTTTCGTCACCACCGCCTGCGCCAGTTCGTCGGCGCTGTTCAGGTCCAGCCCCTCCACGCCCAGCGACTTCGCAATCCACTTCGCCACGGCCACAGCCAGTTTCGAGCGGCCCTCAGGCATGTCGATCATAGCCGACACCCCAGGCTCAAACTCCGGCGCCGCATACTCCTTCATATCCTCGCTCAGCGGCCACGACTCCTTCACAGTCAAAGTATTCACCTTCAACTCACCAGCCGCAAAAGCCATAGCCACGCCCGCAGCCAGCAACACCATCACTAAACAAAATCTTTTCATAATCCTGTATTTTTTATTGTGTTAATAAATACCACGTTTCATCACATTTGACAAAGTTACAAAAAAAAGTTTAATAATCCACCCCAAAGCCAGAGACTAAAAGCCCCAACCCCATGGCACCAGTACGTCCGATAAATCCGATATGTCCGAAATCCTCCACACAGAAATTTTATTTAGCATATGGGCACAAAAAAACGCGAGAGCAGTGCTCCCGAATTTAATGTTTTCACAACGGAATAATCCTTATTGTGAATTGCTTCAAATTTGTGCTACAAAATTACAAGTTTTTTTTATATTTCCAAAAAAAATATCTAAATTTGAGAAAAATTTTTAAACACACATAAAAATGAAAACCGTTTTAGGCCTGGATTTAGGCACAAGTAGTATCGGATGGGCTGTCGTGAATCAAGCAGTCGATCCTCATGAAAAATCAAGCATCGTTAGGCTTGGCGTAAGAGTAAACCCGCTCACGGTTGACGAAAAGGGCAATTTTGAGCAAGGGAAGAGTATTACCACCACTTCCGACCGCACGCAAAAAAGAAGCATGCGCCGTAATCTGCAGCGTTATAAACAGCGCCGCGACCACCTCATTCAATCTTTGAAATCTTATGGATGGATTTCCGATTCCACGGTTTTGGCTGAGGAGGGAAATGCCTCTACTTTCGAAACCTATCGCTTGCGAGCCAAGTCGGCAACTGAGGAAATTTCTCTCGAGCAATTTGCAAGGGTGCTGTTGATGCTCAACAAGAAGCGTGGCTACAAAAGTTCGCGCAAGGTAAACAACGAAGATGAAGGCGAACTCATCGACGGCATGGCTGTGGCAAAAGCACTTTACGATACTGGCCAAACTCCAGGCGAATACACTTATAATATATTAAAGAGCGGAAAGAAGTATGTTCCCACTTATTACCGCTCCGATTTGCAGGCCGAATTCAATGTGATTTTCGACCAGCAAAGCCAATATTATCCCGCAATCCTTAATACCGAATTGCGTGAAAAATTGCAAGGCCGAAACAAAGGCACTACCGAAAAGATGTTTTATGCGATTCATCAGGTGAAATGTGCCGAGTTGAAAGACCGCAAAACCCGTGCCATCACACTTGCCCGCTGGCGTGTGGAGGCGCTTTCGAAGCAATTGGATATTGAGCAGGTGGTGCTTGTTCTCTCCACCATCAATGGCGAGATTTCTAATTCAAGCGGTTACCTCGGAGCGATTAGCGACCACAGCAAGGAATTGTATTTCAAGCGCCTCACAGTGGGGCAGTTCTTGATGCAGAACCTTGAAAAGGACCCGCACTATCGTGTGAAAAACAGAGTGTTCTATCGCCAGGATTATTTGAACGAATTTGAAACCATTTGGGAATGTCAAAAGCAGTTCCATCCCGAACTCACCGACGAGCGCAAAGCCGAACTGCGCGACATCATCATTTTCTATCAGCGCAAACTCAAATCGCAAAAGGGCCTCATTTCATTCTGCGAACTCGAAAGCAAGAAAATCGAGGTGATGGTTGATGGCAAAAAGAAACTCGTCACCACAGGCCCGCGTGTTTGCCCCAAGAGTTCGCCGCTGTTCCAGCAGTTCAAGATTTGGAGCGAACTGAATAATTTGCTGCTCGTTTCAAAGAAAGATGCCAGCACCACGCCTTTGACGCTGGCTCAACGCGAAACGCTTGCCGCTGAGTTGCTGTATGTAAAAGAGATGAAAGCCGGTGCCGCTATCAAACATCTTGGCCTCAGTGATAAGCAGTATGGCCTTAATTACGAAAAACTCGACGGCAACACCACCGCCTTTGCTTTGATGGAGGCGTGCAAGAAAGTGCTTGAATGGACAGGCCACGATGTGGATGACTTCGATAAGAAAAAAAGCGGAGATAAACTCGAGCAGGTTTCTAGTGTGTTTGAGTCATTAGGATTCAAATACGATTTCCTCTCATACCCCGAAGAGAAAAAGGAAGAAGAAACAAAAGAGTCAACTTCCGCGAAAGAGAGAGAAGAGGCAAAATCTGACAAAGATGAAACCGACGCCATGTTCCGCCTCTGGCATTTGCTCTACTCCTATGAAGGCGACAACTCTGTCACTGGCAACGATGCTCTCATCCGCCACATACACCAACTCACAGCCATCCCTGAAGAATATGCCTCCGCGCTGGTCAATGCCAAGTTGGAGCAGGATTATGGTTCGCTCAGCACTAAGGCGATTAAGCGCATTTTGCCATTCATGGTTAAGGATGGCAAGAAATATAGCGAGGCTTGCGAGATGGCGGGCTATCGCCATTCTAAGCAGTCGCTCACCAAAGAAGAAAACGATCAGCGAGTGCTTGTTGATGCGCTTGATATTCTGCCCAAGAATAGCCTCCGCAATCCTGTGGTGGAGAAGATTCTCAACCAGATGGTGCATGTGGTGAACGAATGCTCACGCTGCTATGGCCCATTCGACGAAATCCACATCGAGATGGCGCGCGAATTGAAGCAAACTAAGCAACAGCGCGAAAAGGCTACCGCATCGCTGCGAGCACGCACCAAGGAAACCGAGGAGATTAAAGACATCCTGGTTAAGGAATTCAAAATTGCTCAGCCAAGTCGCAACGACATTATTCGTTACCGTCTTTACGAGGAATTGGCGCCTAATGGATATAAGACGCTTTATTCCAACACCTACATCCCAAAAGAAAAACTCTTCTCGCGCGATTTCGACATCGAGCACATTATTCCCCAAGCCAAACTCTTCGACGATTCTTTCGGGAATAAGACGCTTGAATCTCGCAGCGTGAATCTCAAAAAGGGTGATATGACCGCTCGCGACTTTGTGTTGCAGGAATATGGCCCCGCCGAATTTGAGGCCTATGAGGCGAGAGTGAAAACCGTCTACGGAAAGACCAACCCTCGCAAGCAGAAGCAACTCTTGACCGCCGAGAAAGATATACCCAGCGATTTCCTCAACCGCGACTTGAGCGACTCTCAATACATCGCAAAGGAAGCGAAGAAGATGCTCCTTTCAATTGCCCGCACCGTAGTGGTCACCACAGGCTCCATTACTGCACGCCTGCGTGAAGACTGGCAATTGGTCGACGTGATGAAGGAACTCAACTGGGATAAATACCACGCGCTGGGCTTGACCGAAACCACAGTGAAGCCCGAAGGCCATGTGGTGAGAAGAATCACGGGCTGGAGCAAGCGCAACGACCATCGCCACCACGCCATGGATGCCCTCACCATTGCTTTCACCACCATTTCACATGTGCAATTGCTCAACAATCTTAATGCGCGCAGTGGTGGCGACAGCATGTATGGCATCATGTATAAGGAGATGACTGCCGACCGCAAATTCCGTCTCCCCATGCCCGATTTCCGTGCACAGGCCATGGCGCATCTCGAGGGTGTGCTCATATCCATCAAGGCGAAAAACAAGGTGGCTACGCCTAGCAAGAACCGTGCCAAGAATGGCGCCAAGCAAATCACACTCACGCCTCGCGGGCAACTCCACAAAGAAACCGTGTATGGCAAGCGCCAGCGCTATGCCACCGCTCTGGAGAAGGTGGGCAAGAACTTCGATGAGGCAAAAATTGCCACTGTGTGCCGTAAGGACTACCGTGAGGCGCTTCTCGCACGACTGGCAGCCTTTGGAGGCGATCCCGCAAAGGCGTTCACTGGCAAGAACTCGCTCGAAAAGAATATCTTGTGGCTCGACGAACTCCACACCCACGCCGTGCCGCTGAAGGTGAAAACCGTGGTACTGGAATCTTATTTCACCATCCGAAAGTCTATTGACCACGAATTGAAAATCGACAAGGTTGTCGATGCCGGCATTCGTCGCATACTTCAAGCGCGACTCGATGAGTATGGCGGCAATGCTAAGGAGGCTTTCTCCAATCTAGAAGACAACCCCATTTGGCTCAATGAGGAAAAAGGCATCTCCATCAAGAGCGTTACCATCAAGGGCGTGAATGTGGCTACTCCGCTTCATGAGAAGGTGGATAAGAATGGCGAATCGGTGCCTGTCGACTATGTGCAGACAAGCAACAACCACCATGTGGCTATCTTTGAAGATGAAAACGGCGACTATCACGAGCATATCGTTTCGTTTTTCGAAGCCATGGCTTGCAAGAATTTGGGCTTGCCGGTAATTGATAAGGAATACAACAAGGATAAAGGATGGAAATTCCTCTTCACCATGAAGCAGAACGAATACTTCGTGGTGCCCGATTTAGAGCATGGTTTCAATCCTCAAGAAATCAACCTCATGGATGAGGCTAATTTCAAACTGATTAGTCCACACCTGTTCCGCGTTCAGAAGTTTACAGTTAAAGACTATTTCTTCCGTCATCATTTAGAGACCAAAATCGAGGATATCAAGGATTTGAAGAATATCACGTGGTTGAGAATCACAAATTTAAATATTCTCAAAGGATTCGTGAAGGTGCGTGTAAACCACATTGGCAAAATTGTGGCTGTAGGCGAATATGATTAAGCGGACACTATATTTTGGAAATCCTGCCTACTTGAGCCTCAAGAATGCGCAGATGGTGCTTCGGCTGCCTGAAGTGGAGTCGAGCGACTCGGTGTGTGAGGTGCTCAAGAAGGATTTCGTCCGCACTTTCCCGATAGAAGACCTTGGGGTGGTGGTGCTCGATCACAAGCGCATCACCATCACGCAAGGCCTGCTCGAGGCGCTGCTCGCCAACTGCTGCGCCGTGATCACTTGCGACAGTGCCCACATGCCCACGGGGCTGCTCCTTCCCCTCGACGGCCACACGCTGCAAAGCGAGCGGTTCCAGAACCAGGTGGCGTGCAGCAAGCCCTTGCGCAAGCAGTTGTGGCAACAGACTGTGCAGGCTAAGATTGCCAATCAGGCGGCGATGCTCGAAAAACTGGTGCCCGATGTGCCCACTGGCAATATGCGGGCGTGGGTAAGCGAGGTGCGTAGCGACGATGCCACCAATCTCGAAGCGCGCGCTGCTGCCTATTATTGGAAATGCTTTTTCCCCGAGGTTGACATGTTTGTGCGCCATCGCGATTTGGAGTGCCCCAACAATTACCTCAACTATGGCTATGCCATATTGCGAGGCGTGATTGCCCGGGCACTGGTGGGGTCGGGACTGATGCCCACTCTCGGCATCCATCACCACAATCGCTACAATGCCTATTGCCTGGCCGACGATATTATGGAGCCCTACCGACCCTTTGTTGACGAACTGGTGAAGACGATTATCCAAAAATATGGCGTGATGGAAGACCTCACCATCGACATCAAGCGCGAACTCCTCCAAATCCCTACACTCGACGTGAAGATAGAGGGCCGCCGCAGTCCGCTCATGGTGGCGGCTACGGTCACCACATCGTCGCTCGCCAAGTGCTTTGGAGGCAGCCTGAAAATGGTGACTTACCCAACCGTAAAGTAATGGAACGAATAAGCGAATATAGAGTAATGTGGGTGCTGGTGTTTTACGACTTGCCTACCGAAACCAAAAAGCAAAGAAAAGTAGCCGCTGGTTTTCGAAAAGAGATCATGAAAGATGGCTTCACCATGTTTCAATTCTCTATCTACCTTCGCCATTGCCCCAGCAAGGAAAATGCCGATGTGCACATCAGGAGGGTAAAAGCCATTCTTCCTGATTCGGGCATGATAGGCATCATGTGCGTCACCGATAAGCAATTTGGTGCCATGGAACTATTTCACGGTACGGAAGAACACATAAAAGAATACGGTCCCCAACAACTGGAAATATTTTAATTTGTATCTTGGCTATAAGTAAAACAACTGAGAAGTGAATAATTTCCCTTTGTACGTGGTTGTGAATTGCTTTCAAATTTTGTATCTTTGCTCTAAGTAAAACAACCGTGCTCGGTTACTTTCGTGGACAAGGACGGTTGTGAATTGCTTTCAAATTTTGTATCTTTGCTCTAAGTAAAACAACTGCGTCCTGGATGAGGAACTGCTTTGAAATAGTTGTGAATTGCTTTCAAATTTTGTATCTTTGCTCTAAGTAAAACAACGTTTATTTCCTTTTACACAAAAGCACCAGCGTTGTGAATTGCTTTCAAATTTTGTATCTTTGCTCTAAGTAAAACAACCAAAATGGCACTCAAAAGGCAAACAAAGGGGTTGTGAATTGCTTTCAAATTTTGTATCTTTGCTCTAAGTAAAACAACGTGGAGCCGATGGACAGCACTTATTGTCCAGTTGTGAATTGCTTTCAAATTTTGTATCTTTGCTCTAAGTAAAACAACCGTGACGCATGGGGTGATCGCATTTTTAAAGTTGTGAATTGCTTTCAAATTTTGTATCTTTGCTCTAAGTAAAACAACAACTTCCTCTTGAGCCATTCAAGGTGGACCGTTGTGAATTGCTTTCAAATTTTGTATCTTTGCTCTAAGTAAAACAACGCTCTGCGCCATCGCCCGTGCTGCTTGACTGTTGTGAATTGCTTTCAAATTTTGTATCTTTGCTCTAAGTAAAACAACAGTGATGCACGGCGGCGGAAACAAGCCCAGGTTGTGAATTGCTTTCAAATTTTGTATCTTTGCTCTAAGTAAAACAACGAACGCCTATCTGCATATGCTCGTATGGAAGTTGTGAATTGCTTTCAAATTTTGTATCTTTGCTCTAAGTAAAACAACCGAGCAGCGTGTTTGACGACACTCAAGTGGGTTGTGAATTGCTTTCAAATTTTGTATCTTTGCTCTAAGTAAAACAACGCGGCACAAAGGCTTCGATTTACAAGATGTGTTGTGAATTGCTTTCAAATTTTGTATCTTTGCTCTAAGTAAAACAACTCTGTGAAGCACACACTCCACGCTCCTTCAGTTGTGAATTGCTTTCAAATTTTGTATCTTTGCTCTAAGTAAAACAACAGAGTTTTGCTGCAGGCACTGCTATTTCTGGTTGTGAATTGCTTTCAAATTTTGTATCTTTGCTCTAAGTAAAACAACCTGAACTCGCTAAGACGAGCAGCGGCCAGATGTTGTGAATTGCTTTCAAATTTTGTATCTTTGCTCTAAGTAAAACAACTGCTCGATGATGCTCGTGACATCTATGTGTGTTGTGAATTGCTTTCAAATTTTGTATCTTTGCTCTAAGTAAAACAACTCACAAAGAAACTTGGCGGAAAGACTACGAGTTGTGAATTGCTTTCAAATTTTGTATCTTTGCTCTAAGTAAAACAACTTGAAGACGGTGCGCT
>JAUNCU010000090.1 GCA_030526455.1 Bacteroidales bacterium
TAACTAATTCCAACATGAAGAAAAAATTGCTACTCGCTTCAGCGATGATGCTGAGAATTGCTATGAGGGTCTGACCCTGGTGTCAACTTTTTAACTTAACATTGTTAAAATTCGTCATGAGGATCTGACCCTGATGACGATTTTTGGGGTTGATGGATTTTTATTTTTATGTGTAAAGTTGGATATTATGAAAAAAATCACTAATTTTGAAAGACTTAAAGCATAAACTATTTTTTACTAACTAATTAACTAATTCCAACATGAAGAAAAAATTGCTACTCGCTTCAGCGATGATGCTGAGCATGAGCAGTTTGATGGCGCAATCGTCGGCCGCTGGCGAACCTAGATTGTTCATCAAATCTTCTCAGAGCCTTATGGCTCCCGTGTGGTCGCCCGATGGCAGCAAGATTGCTGTGACTGGCGACAATTACATTGGTATTTGGGTTGCCAATGCCGATGGCAGTAATCTCAATCAAGTTTCCGACGCTCTCGGTGCAGGCTACAAGATGAATTGGGCCGATGCAGCCACCATCGTTTCCACTCCTTACCAGGTGGAAAACAGCATGCGAATGATGCGCATCGAAAACGTGAACGTGGAAACCGGCCAAATCAAGCAAGTGGCAGCCGCTGAACACAACTTCCGCCGCTCGAAGGCGATGAAGACCACCAGCCTGCTCCAAATCATGGTCGACCAACCCGCAGAAGCCACCAAGTTGATTCCTTCGCTCGCCAAGTATGCCGGCAAGATGGTGCTCAACCCAGCCCTCTCGCCCGACGGCAAGAAGATTGCTTTCCAAATCGTGAGCAAGGGCCTCTTCGTGTGCGACGTGGATGGCGAAAACCTCAAAGCATTTGGCAAGGGTGCTTACCCATCATGGGCACCCAACAGCAAGAACCTGATGTTTGCCCGCCTGCAAGACAATGGCGAGCGCTTCACTAGTTCCGACCTCTACTGCGTGAACACCGAAACCGGCGTTGAAAACTGCCTCACCGCAAACAGCGACGTGATTCCCGTGACCCTCGCAGTATCTCCCGACGGCACCAAGGTGGCCTTCGACAACGATGTGGATGGTAATATTTATGTTATTGATTTAAAATAAGGTATATCATGAAAAATTATAAGAAAAATATTATGATTGCCGCATTGGCATCAATGGCATTTGGCGGCTCTGCCCAAGCACAGGAAATTACCAAGCAAGATTGGGGCAACTTCAAATTGTGGATCGACCCAGGTCACTCTGGCCGCGAAAACACCGGTCTGTACAGTTACACTGAAGCAGAGAAGGTGCTCCGCGTGGGTTTGGCAACTCGTGCATTCCTCTTCAAATACACCACTGCCGATGAAACCACCATCGCGATGACCCGCGACGACGACCAAGACTACGTAACACTCGAAGAACGCTCCGACATGGCTAACGCATGGGGTGCCGACTTCTTCTACTCTATCCACTCCGACGCTGGTTCGCCTTCAAAGAACACCACCGTATTCCTGTTCGGTGGCTGGAAGAATAATGGTCAACTCGTGGAGAAGACTCCTAACGGCGGTAAGCGCATGGGCGACATCATGTGTCCAAACCTCACCGGCGTGATGTACGACACCGACACCCGCGGCAACTACTACGACCGCGACTTCTATATTTCGGGCGTGGACACTCACGAAAGTCAGTATCCTTACCTTTCGGTGAACCGCCGTACCAACATGGCCTCAATCCTTAGCGAAGGTGGCTACCACACCCTCCCTATGCAGCAGGCGCTCAACATGAACGAAAGTTACAAAAACCTCGAGGCATTCGCCACCGCACGTTCGATTATGGAATATCGCGGCTTGGCACGTCCTGAAAAGGTGCTCCTCGCCGGTGTTGTGACCAACTCGGAAAACGGCCAGCCCATCGACGGCGTATCGGTGACCGTGAACGGAAAGACCATCGTTACCGACTCTTATGAAACGCTCTTCAACAAATATGTGAAGAACCCTAACCTCGTGCACAACGGTTTCTTCCTCTTCGAAGACGACCTCACTCCTGGCCAGGAAGTGACCCTGACCTACAAGGCCAACGGTTTCCCCGAAACCACCAAAACCGTGACCCTGCAAAGCAATCCTCAAGGTCTTTCTTCAGAAAACGTGACTTGGGCCAACGTATCGCTCACCTCTAACGCACCCGCACAAGTTTCGGGCGTGAGCGTGACTAACCCCGACGCAGTGAACATTCGCGAAAACATGGTGTTCACCTTCTCACGCAACATGGACCGTGCATCGGTAGAACAGGCGTTCTCAATCAGCGACGGTGCTCAAGTGGGCCTCTCTTGGGACAACGACTACACCCTGCGCGTAGACCTCAACAGCCTGCTCGACGACTACGGCTACACCATCAAGATCGACGGCTCGATTGCTAAGAACTCACAGACTCAGCAATTCCTCGACGGCGACAAGGACGGCGTGGAAGGCGGCGACTACCTCTTCACCTTCACCACCCAGCCAGCCGACGAAGAAGCACCTTACGTGGCTAGCACCACTCCAGTAGAGAACTCTACAATGAAGTACACTATGCGTCCAGTGATTCGCGTTGAATACAACGAAGAACTCAAGTGGAACGAAGACGACGTGACTGGCGACGAAATCGTGGTTAGCGACAAGAATGGTCAAGTGCTGAGCGGCCGCCTCACCCACGAAGTGGTGGCTGGCGCATCGGTGCTCCACTTCTACCTCGACAATGACCTCACCCGCGACGCTTGCTACAAGGTGGCAGTGAAGGGTGGTTTCAAGGATCTTTCCGACAACGTGAGCGCTCCTTACGTATTCAAGTTCCTCTCTGAATACCGCACAGTGACTTCAGAAGGCGTGATCGACGCTACTGAAAACATCAACGACTGGTTCTCTCCAGGCGGTTCGGGCTCATCAAAGGGCTTCACCACAATGGAAGACCAAAGTATGGTGGCTTCTACATTCGTGAGCAACCCAAGCCAGACTTCGTCATTCAAGATTCACTACGAATTTGATCCTGACACCCAGGATGCCTACTGGGGTCTTCGCTGCTACAAGAAGAATGGCGCCAAGTACTACACCGACGGCAAGAATGCCATTATCCAAGCCTACGTATATGGCGACGGTTCTCAGAACTGGGTTGGCCACGGCGTGCGCGACCGCTCCGATGCAGCAACTGTAAAGCGTCACACTAAGCACCAGATGAACCGCGGTTGGGAAATGGTGACTTTCGACGTGAACCACGAAGAGAACGCAATCGTATCGGGTGAAGCAACTCTCGTTGCAGGTCTCTGGCAATACGACGCATTCTGGCTCTGGCGTGGCTACGTATCGGAATTTGAAGACGAAGACCCAGACTTCCCATCACAGGCATGGACTGGCGACATCTACTTCGACGAACTCAAATACGTTCACTACGGTACTGAAGAACAGACTGCTACGCTCGAAGACATCGTGATCACTTCGGTTGACGACATCCAAGCAAGCAACATTACCATCGCAGCAGAAGCCGGCGCTATCAACGTAGCCGCTCCTGAAAAGATTGGTAAGGTATTCGTTTACGCAATGAACGGTGCCACAGTTGCCAACGTCGCTCCCGCTTCAACTGTTGCAAACATCTCAACTGCAAACCTCGCCCCAGGCGCTTACGTAGTGAAGGTGGTTACCAACAGCAAGACAGAAGCACAACGCATCCTCGTTAAGTAACATCAATCACTTAACCCCATAGATAAAGAAAAGGCTATCGGAATTCGATAGCCTTTTTTTATGCGGGTGGGTGATGAAAACGAGGACAACACCAATAGTAGGAGTGTGGAAAAAGTAGTAAAAATTCGTGATTGGGGACGGTTCTGTTTCACGAAATTTGGGCTCGTAATAAATCACAACTCACTATAATTCAGCACTATAATAAATAATTTTTCGTGAAAGAGAACCGTCCCCTTTCACGAAAAAAATTGCAAGATATTTGCCCGCTTTATTCGTCTTTGGTGCCGCAGATGTGCTTGATGATGAGGCCGGCTAGGGTGAAGCCGAAGATGGCTGTGATGTGGACGAGTGAGCCGTTCACTTGTTTTTTCTTGGCGTTGAGTTCTTCGCTGGCGTCGTCGGCTGCGTTGCGCTGGCCCGCCACTGCTGCCTGTTCGGCGATGCATTCGCCCAGATTCTCAAGCACTTCCTCGCTGTAGACGCACATGATTTTAGCGCCCGGCTTTTGCTTGGCTCGCTTCATGCGCTTACGCAGCACCGCTCCGAGCGGACAGCCACGCACCTTCCAGAATTCAGCCACGCGAATGAGTGTGGGGTCGATTTTCAGCGCCGCACCCATCGAGGAGAACACGGCCGCATTCACCTTCGCCTCTTGCTGTGGCTTCAGGCCGTCGCTTATGCCCCACTCGCCATTGGTGGCGTTGAGCAGGAGGGCGCACTTATCGCGGAGCGAATCGATGCAGTCCACGATGTAGTCGTATTGCTCGAGACGGAAAAGGTGATTCGTTTCCTGGGTGTAGACCTGCTGGAGGGCGGTGATTTCGGCATCGGGGTTGATGTCGAGCAAGCGCTGCTTGAGCACTTCCACCTTCACCATGCCCACTGTGGAAGTGGTGGCCATGAGTTGGCGGTTCACGTTCGACTCAGCCACGCGGTCGCAGTCCACTATGGTGAGGTGCTTCACGCCAGTGCGCACGAGGCTCTCGGCACACCATGAGCCCACGCCGCCCACGCCGAAGATAATCACGCGCTTCTGCTGGATAGCCTCCATGCTGGCCTCGCCCACGAGCAAGTTCACACGATTGAAGATATTCATTGCTGAGAGAATTTTGCGTTATAAATAAAAAAGCCTGAAATCCGTTTTGAATTTCAGGCCCAAGTAACTGGTAGTGATACTGGGAATCGAACCCAGATTACAAGATTGAGAATCTTGCGTCCTAACCGTTAGACGATACCACCATTTACGATGCAAAGTTAGTACTTTTTCTCTAAACTGCAAAATTTTTCTCACATTTGTTTCAATAATCCTCGCGATGCGCTTATATGACGGTGGATTTTCGTAACTTTGTAATGAAATTACACAATATAATATATGGCAAATCTTCTTCAAGTAGAAAATCTCACCAAGTCGTTTGGCGTGAATTCGCTTTTCGACGAAATCAACTTCACCATCAACGAAGGCGAAAAGGTGGGATTGATAGCGAAAAACGGCACCGGCAAATCTACCCTACTCACCATCCTCGCAGGCGACGACACCCCCGACGACGGCACAATCATCTACCGCAACGACGTGAGCATCGGCTACCTCAAGCAACTGCCCGAGTTTGAGCCTTCGCTGAGCGTGATCGATACCTGCCTCGTGGGCGACGACCGCCAGTCGCAAGCCATCCGCGCCTACGAAAACGCGCTGCTTGGCGGCGACAACGAGGTGATTACTGCCGCCATCCAGGAGATGGACTCGGCCGGAGCGTGGGACTACGAAGAGCGATTCAAGCAAATTCTCTCGCAACTGAAAATCTACGACTTCAAGCAGCGCATCAGCGAACTCTCGGGCGGACAAATCAAGCGCGTGGCGCTGGCGAAGATCTTGATCAGCAACCCGCAGTTCCTCATCCTCGACGAACCCACCAACCACCTCGACATCGACATGATTGAGTGGCTCGAGACCTATCTCTCACGCAGCCGCATGACCATACTCATGGTGACCCACGACCGCTATTTCCTCGACAAGATTTGCTCGAAGATACTCGAACTCGACCAGAAAAGCATCTTCGCCTACGACGGCAACTACAACTACTACCTCGAGAAGCGCGCCGAGCGCATCGACGCCCAGAATGCGGCCGTGGAAAAGGCGCGCAATTTGCTGCGCACCAAGATTGAGTGGATGCGCCGCCAGCCTCAGGCGCGTGCCCACAAGGCACAATTCCGCATCGACGCCTTCTACGACCTGAAGGAGCGCGCACAGCGCCCCAACGAAAAAGGCGAGGTGGTGCTCAATGTGAAGTCGGGCTACATTGGTAAGAAGATTTTCACCGCCCACCATGTGTCGAAGAAATTTGGCGACAAGGTGATACTCAACGATTTCAACTACATCTTCTCCCGCTACGAGAAACTGGGCATCGTGGGCGACAACGGTGTGGGGAAATCCACATTCATCAAATTGCTGCTCGACCGCATTCAGCCCGACAGCGGCAACTTCGAGATAGGCGAAACTGTGCAGTTTGGCTACTACAGCCAGGAGGGCGTGACCTTCGACGAGTCGAAGAAGGTGATCGACGCCATTCGCGACGTGGCTGAGCACATCTACTTCGACGAGAAGAACCACTACTCGGCATCGCAATTCCTTCAACTTTTCCTCTTCTCCCCTGCCGACCAGCAAAAACTCATCGCCAAACTCAGCGGCGGCGAGAAGCGCAGGCTCTATCTGGCGATGGTGCTTATGCGCAAACCCAACTTCCTCATTCTCGACGAGCCCACCAACGACCTCGACATCGACACGCTGGAGATTCTGGAAGACTACCTGAGCAAATTCAGCGGCTGCCTGATTGTGGTGAGCCACGACCGCTTCTTCATGGACCGCTGCGTGGACCACACGTTCGTGTTTCAGGGCGACGGCGTGATCAAGGATTTCCCCGGCAACTACAGCGAATATCGCGCCTGGAAGGAAGCACACGAAAAGGAGGAGGCACAAATTCAGAAGCAAAAGAACGACGCGAAAGAAAAAACACAGCGCGTCAACAACCGCGACAACAGCAAGAAACTCACCTTCAAGGAGAAAAAGGAATTTGAAGAACTCTCCAAGCAGATCGAACTGCTCAGCGCCGAGAAAGCCGAACTCGACGCCCTCTTCAACAGCGGCGAGCAAATCGACGACGTGGCCACAAAAGCCGCTCGCTACGAAGAGGTAAAAGACCTGCTCGACGAAATAGAACTCCGCTGGCTGGAATTGAGCGAGAAGGAGTAAAGACGGCATGTAATACATCGCGTCAGCATTAGGCGATTGAGAATCAAAATAATAGCATTCGCCTGGTGCTGGGTTGTACCAAAATGAATAATATGGGTGGGAGGTTGTCCGAAAACACTGGTTATTACCATGACCGACCCTCTCCGAGGCTCATTCCTTTGTGGTTCTTTATCTCCAAGCCGCGCTCGCGAATTGCTACGCAATTCACTCGCTTGCATGGAGTTAACCATGATAAGCCGTCTCCGACGGCGGCGAATGGACGGCTGGTGTTTTAGTTATGGAACTACCGCATTGTTGAATTTTGCCCCCTACCTTATTCTACGTTTTGACACACACCCTCTACCGTTCATCCCCCCTCGACTCCACTCGGAGGGTTGTTAAATCATGTTAATTCTACAGCCGTAAACCGCTTTGTTTGTTAATGATTTTGTAAATTTGAGGATAAGTATGCGCATCGGTTTGTCAGCGAATCAATTCTTTGAGAACAGGCGCCTTCATTTTACCTAAAATATTAACTATCAAAACTTCATACAGCAATGAAAAAACTTTTTACACTCCTTGCTCTGGTGGTGCTCACAGCCACCACGATGGCAGCCTACGACTTTGAGGTGGGCGGCATTTATTACAACCTAGAATGGGGTAAAACCGACGAGGTTAATGTGACTTATAAAAGCGAGAACTGCTATTCAGGAAAGGTGGTCATTCCAGAGAAAGTGACCTATAACGGGAAGACCTACACCGTGGTTAGCATCAATAGCAATGCCTTTTACGGGTGCGTAAACCTTGCCGAAGTAGTGCTACCGAATACGATTACAGAGATATGGAACTGGGTTTTTCACGGTTGTACCCGTCTTGAGCGAATTGATATTCCTTCAAGTGTCACCGCTATAGGTGCGTCAGTATTCTCAAATTGCACTGCTTTGAAACAGGTGACCCTGCCCAGCAAACTCACAAAAATTGGTACCAATGCATTTGAAGGTTGCACTAGCCTCACAGAAATATCAATCCCAAACTCTGTCACCACCATAGGAAGTTACCTTTTTAAGGACTGTACAGCATTGACGAAAGCAAACATTCCCAGAGGGATCACTGAGGTTCCTGATGGTTATTTTGCTGGTTGCACTTCGTTGCAGCAATTCACAATTCCCGAGGGCATTACCCGCATCGACGACTACGCTTTCTATGAGTGCTCTGGTTTGAAAAGCATCACCATTCCAAGTAGTGTGAAAGAAATCGGCACATCATCTTTTTCGGGATGCACCAGCATGAAAAGCATAACCATCCCAAGCAGCGTAACCGTAATAGGAGGTTATGCATTTAGCCGAATGGGGATTACGGAAATTTCGCTCCCCGCAAGTGTGACCACTGTGAAAGCCCGTGCATTCAATGAATGTAAGAATTTAACAAAGGTGACTTCTCTGGGTAGTATATCGGTTCTTGACGAATATGTATTTGCGAAATGCAGCCTACTGACTAACGTCACACTTCCTAACACCCTCACCACCATCAATAGCGATGCATTCTGGGACTGTACCAGCCTCTCAAAAATCGTTCTTCCCAAGAACCTGAAATCATTAAATCCATTGGCCTTTATCGATTGTAGCGCATTGAAAGAATTTGCAGTTGATGCAGCAAACCCCAATTTCACTGCTGTAGGTGGAATTCTTTTCAGCAAGGACAAAACCACGCTTGTTTGCTATCCGTTTGGCAAAGGTGGCACCTCTTACACTATCCCCGCTGGCGTAAGAACCATTGGTGATAATGCGTTTCGAGGCTTGGAAAATTTCACTAATATCACCTTCCCTATGGGATTGAAAACGATAGGCATAAGTGGTTTTGGTGATTGTTCAGGCCTTACACAAATAAATCTTCCTGATGGCCTGACCACTCTTGGAGATGGTGCTTTTTGGGGGTGCGATAACTTGAAAGAGGTTACCCTTCCCAGCACCGTCACTTCAATGGAATGCGCATTCTGGTGGTGCGCCAGCCTCTCAAAGATGTATTGCAAAGCGAAGACACCTATTAAAACAGTTAATCGCCTTTTTTCAAATACTCCTGTTAAAACTGCCACACTTTATGTGCCCATCGGCAGCAAGGCGGCATATCAGGCCGCCGCGGGATGGAAAGATTTCGGTACTATCATCGAGATGGACTTCCCTGCCACTAAGGGCGACGTGAATGGTGATGGACAGGTGAATGTGAGCGACGTGACTGCACTCATCTCACGCATCCTCGGCACCGCATCCTACGCCGACAATGTGTGCGACGTGAACGGCGACGGCCAAGTGAACGTGAGCGACGTGACTGCCCTCATCGCCCTCATCCTCGCCTAGGCCCTCTGCCCCACTGCCCCACACAGATCTCACGGATCTCACGGAAATAAGTCTAACAGTCTAACAGTAGGGCTCACACAGATTCAACGAGATTCAACAAAATAGTTCGTTTAATTCTTCGCAAGCGAAGCGGCAAGCCGATGACGTGAAATTCGTTGAACACAAAATATCACACAGAAATTCAACGAGATTCAACGGAATAATTCGTTAATTTGTTTAATTCGTTGATAAATAAACTCAATACAAGAACATTTCTCAACAAAAAATATATACTGCAATGAAAAAACTTTTAATCCTTCTCTCCCTGGTGGTGCTTACGGCCACCACGATGGCTGCCTACGACTTTGAGGTGGGCGGTATTTATTACAGTCACAAATACGGTACTACCGACAAAGTGTATGTGACCAGCAAAAGCAACAACTGCTATTCCGGAAAAGTAACCATACCCGAGAATGTAACCTACGACGGCAAGAACTATGCTGTGGTTTACATAGGTAGCAACGCCTTTTACAACTGCGTAAACCTTACCGATGTAGTGATACCAAATACAATAACCGAAATAGGTGCCAGGGCTTTTTACGGCTGCGCACGTCTTGAGCAAGTATCTATACCGTCAAGTGTCACCAAAGTTAAAACATCTGCATTTGCAAATTGCACTGCCTTGAAAAAGGTGAGCCTGCCCAGCAAACTCGAAACACTTGAAAGTGAAGCATTCAGAAATTGCTCAAGCCTCGCTGAAATAACAATTCCTAACTCAGTCACTACTCTTGAAAGCGGTGTTTTTGATGGGTGTACGTCATTGACTAAAGTAAACATTCCCACAGGGATTACAACGATTCCAGAGCAGTTTTTCTTCAATTGTAAGTCACTCGCGCAAATCACTATTCCAAATAATATCACCAGCATTGGCAGAACTGCTTTTGGCAACTGTTCTGGCTTGAAAAGCATAACCATTCCGAGCAGTGTAACAGAGATAAGTTATCATGCATTTGACGCGGCAGGACTTACTGAAATATCGCTCCCCGCGAGTGTTACCACTTTGAAAAGTTATGCATTCTATGAATGTAAAGATTTAGTAAAGGTGACTTCTCTTGGTGGAATCACAGAACTTGATGAATATGTGTTCGCAAAATGCCAGAATCTAACGAACATTACACTACACCCCACGCTCACCACTATCAAAAGAAATGCTTTTTTACAATGTACCAGTCTTTCAAAAATAGTTCTTCCCAAGAGCATGTCTTCTGTAACCCCATTAGCCTTTTACGATTGCACAACATTGAAGGAAATTGCTGTCGATGCCGCAAACCCCTACTTCACCTCAGCAGGAGGCATTCTTTTCAGCAAGGACAAAACCACGCTTGTTTGCTATCCGTTTGGCAAAGGAGGCACAACCTACACTATCCCAGCTGGCGTAACAACCATTGGTGATAATGCGTTTCGAGACTTGGTAAATTTCACTAATATCACGATTCCTAACGGCGTGAAAACAATAGGTAGTCAAACATTTTCTTATTGTAACGGGCTCACAAAGATCAACCTCCCTGAGGGCCTGACAACTCTTGGACATGGAGCTTTTTGGGGGTGCAGTAACTTGAAACAGGTTACCCTTCCCAGCACTGTCACTTCAATGGAGTGCGCATTCTGGTGGTGCACCAGCCTCTCAAAGATGTATTGCAAAGCGAAGACTCCTATTAAAACAGAGAATTATCTCTTTAGTAACACACCTGTTGAATCTGCCACGCTTTATGTGCCTATCGGCAGCAAGGCTGCTTATCAGGCGGCCAACGGCTGGAATGAATTTGGTACTATCATCGAGATGGATTTCTCGGTGACCCAGGGCGACGTGAATGGTGATGGCCAGGTGAACGTGAGCGATGTGACTGCGCTCATTTCACGCATCCTCGGCACCGCATCCTTCGCCGACAAGGTGTGCGACATCAACGGCGACGGCCAGGTGAACGTGAGCGACGTAACAGCCCTCATCGCCCTCATCCTCGCCTAGGCCCTCTGCCCCACTGCCCCACACAGATCTCACGGATCTCACGGAAATAAGTCTAACAGTCTAACAGTAG
>JAUNCU010000091.1 GCA_030526455.1 Bacteroidales bacterium
CGCAGCGCCTCCGCTGCATACCTGCCTACACACATCCAATCCCCAAGGGGATTGCACCGCCTCTACGCAACTTATCCACCAAAATCAACATCTAAGTATCTTAACAGCCCTCAAGAAATTTCCACTGATCCGCCGTTTTTTTCAAAAATGCCAATCTTCGGAGGTTCTTTCCTGTGGCTTGGCGAAGGCTTTGCGGCGGTCTACGATCTTTTGCGCCAGTTGGTCCACCATTTTCTGGTCGTCCTTGTTTTTGCCCACGTAGGCGTCCCACAGGTAGCGTCCGCCCAGGTAGTAGGCAATCGATGCCGACGCATACACGCCACACCGGTCAAATCCGTCGATATAGGCCTGCATGCGGTTGCGGTAATACTGGCTGTTCTTGTTCTTGGCCAGCGCACGCTCGTCGCATTCAAATTCCAGCCCGAAATTCTTGGTGCTCGCCTTCAGGCAGGCCTCGTTCACGCGCGCCTGTTGCGTTTCGGGATACATGAAATAATTAGGCTGCAAATACACCATGTCGAAATTCTCGGGCTTGTACACCACATGGTTGCCGGCATAGAAGTAGGGGATATGCACAAACGCCAGATTCTTGCTGTGCACGTAATCCTTCACCTTAGGCACCAGTTTCGGATAGGAGAACATCTCCTCGCAGAGCCAGTAGAGCGCCACCAGTTCCAGATTCTTGTAGTTGCCCTTGTTGAAGCGCGTCACCAGTTCGTCGATAAACCATTTCGCCGCCTTCACCTGGTCGGACTCGTTCTTCAGATTCAGGTTCTTCCACCCGATGCGTCCCCATTTGCCAGCCGTGGGTTGAGGCGTGGGCACGGTGAGCACAATCTTATGCTTGCTCCCGGGGGTGCCAAGGCGCGTCTTCAGTTGGTCGATACACTTGTCGAGCGCGTCGAGCGATTTCCCTTTCTCAAACAGACGCCCCAGATACCATTCCCAGCCAGCCTTGTCGGCCACCACGGTATTCTTCTTCGGGTAGAGATAATGGCCCTTGTTGTCCTTGAATTCAATGAACAGCAGTCCATCGAAGGTCCATTCCATGCGCCCGTCGGCAAATGTGTGGCTCACGTAGGGCACAAACTGCTCCTGCGTCCAGTCGAGCCTGTTGGTGCCGCCCTGGTAAATCAGCACCATATCATGGATGCTGAATGTCTTGAAACTATATTTCTTGCCGCTGCTATTGTTTTGCTGATTCCCGGTAGAGCCCTGTTTGCTGGTAGAAGTCTTCTGCTTACTGCTGGTAGAGCCCTGCTTGCCGCTATTGGTCCACCATTGCGCATGAGCAATGGTGGCACAGATGCAAGCCAGTAATATGACGAATTTTCTCATTTCCACTAATATTTTATCTTTACAAATACAAATGTACAAACAACTTTCCAAATTCCAACAAAAAAACCGTTATCACCTCGCTACATCCTCCCCTCTAGCGGCCTAATTGTGCTTGCTTGGTGCTTTATTCGGGAAAAATGCCTATCTTTGTAAGTAAGAATTTTTCAGTGAATTATAAATGCATGCTCCCTGAATTGGGGAGCCGAAAAATATCAATGTGATTATGAATGCAAAAAGTATTATCTTCTCTGTAGCCACAGCCGCCTTCGCTATGATGGGCGCCGACGCGGTGGCTTGTACCAATCTCTTGGCGGGTAAGAACGCCACCATCGACGGCAGCACGCTCATCACCTATGCGGCCGACTCCCACACGCTCTACGGCGATCTGCAATACACTCCCGCTGCCGACCACGCCCCCGGCGCCATGCGCGAGGTGCGCGATTGGGACTCGGGCCGATTCCTGGGCTATATCCCACAAGTGGCTCACACCTATGCCGTGGTGGGCAATATCAATGAGCACCAGGTGACTGTGGCCGAAAGCACCTTCGGCGGACGCCACGAACTGGCCGACACCACCAAGAACGCCATCATCGACTACGGCAGCCTCATGTACATAGCGCTGGAGCGCTCTCGCACCGCCCGCGAGGCCATTAAAGTGATGACCGACCTGGTGGCGCAATATGGCTACTGCAGCGAGGGCGAATCGTTCTCTATCGGCGACCCCAACGAGGTGTGGGTGATGGAGATGATCGGCAAGGCCGGCAAGGAAAAAGGCGCCGTGTGGGTGGCTATCCGCATCCCCGACGACTGCATCAGTGCCCACGCCAACCAAAGCCGCATCTATCGCATTCCGCTCAAGGATAAGCAAAACTGCATCTACAGCAAAGACGTGATTTCGTTCGCTCGCAAGATGGGCTACTTCAGTGGAAAGGACGAGGATTTCGAATTCTCGAGAGCATATTCTCCAGCCGACTTCGGCGCACTGCGTGGCTGCGATGCCCGCGCCTGGAGTTACTTCAACCGCTTCAAGAACGGCATGGACGCCTATCTGCCTTTCATCAATGGCAAGAAGGGTGCCGAGGTGATGCCGCTCTATGTGAAGCCCGACCGCAAGGTGAGTTGCCGCGACCTCCAGAACATGATGCGCGACCACTTTGAGGGCACTCCATTCGACATGACCAAGGACCCAGGCGCAAAAGACCACTTCGACGTGCCTTACCGCTATCGCCCCATGGGATTCACCGTCAATGGCGTGAAATACACCCACGAGCGCGCTATCGCTACGCAGCAGACCGGTTTCGTGTTTGTTTCGCAAATGCGTGGCCATCTGCCCAACGAGGTGGGCGGCTGCCTCTGGTTTGGCGTCGACGATGCCAACACTGCCGTGTTCCTGCCCATGTACTGCAGCATCACCGAAGTGCCCGAAAGTTACCGCCGTGGCAAGGGCGACCTCTACACCTTCGACTTCGATGCCGCATTCTGGGTGAACAACCTCGTGGCTAACCAGGCCTACAACCGCTATTCGCTCATGATTCCCGACATTCGCAAGGTGCAAGGCGCCATCGAAGACAAGTGCGCCAGCGATCAGCCCGCCATCGAAAGCCACGCCCAGCAGTTGCTCAAGACTAGCCGCACCGAGGCCATCCAGTATCTCACCAACTATAGCGTGAACACCGCCCAAAACGCCACAGCACGCTATCAAGACCTGGTGAAATACCTCTTCGTGAAATACCTCGACGGCAACCGCAAGAAGGAAAAGGACGGCAAATTCCTCCGCACCGAAACCGGCATGCCTGCCATGCCCGATTTCCCAGGCTACACTCAGGACTACTACAACGACTTCGCCGACCCTAGTTGCGACCACCTCAAGGAAGTGGAGCCCGAAAAATAAGCACCGTGCATTAAACTTCTCAGCGCCTCAGTGGTCTATTCTACAAAAACATCGACCATTATGAAAGCAATGAATTACTTGAAATATGCAGTTCTCTCCCTGGTGGGAGCCATCATGCTCAATGTGGCCACGGCGCAGCCCGCAGCGGCGCGTGCCTACACCTCCGAGACGCTCAACTACGAGATCGTGTACCACTGGGGCATGATATGGAAGCATGCCGCCAATGCCAAACTCACCATCAAGCGCACCAGCAACGGTGGCTACTACTCTGAACTGGTGGGACACACTCGCTCCTGGGCCGACAAGATTTACCCCGTGCGCGACACCCTCAAGTGCTGGATGAATTCCGACTTCACCCCGAAGAAGTACTTGAAACTCACCCACGAGAAAAGTTACTACGCCAAGGACCTGGTGAACTTCTCCTTCGCCAACAACACCACCTACGGCAACTGCATTCGCTATCGTGCCGACCGCGCCCCACAAAAGGCGTCGCTCGCATCGCATGGCAAGGCCTACGACATGGTGAGCGTGTTCTACATGCTCCGTAACCTCGATTTCTCCACGCTGCAGAAGAATAAGAGTTACAAAACCGTGGTGTTCTCGGGAAAAACGAAAGAAACCCTCACCATCAAATACATAGGCACCGAGATGGTGGCGCTGCGCGACAACAGTAAGCATGCAGCCTACCACATCACCTTCACCTTCACGCAGGACGGCAACAAGAAGTCGAGCGACGACATCGACGCCTACCTTTCCACAGGGCCGTCGCGCATCCCACTACTGCTGGTAGGCCAACTGCCCGTTGGCGAAGTGAAATGCTACTACGGCGGAGCCATCGACAAGTAACAACACCGGTTCATAACACCCACAATAACACCATCCAGCCCCTTCTGCGCGCAGGCCACGCCAGAAGGGGCTGGATGTATTTTAGAGGAATCCCCCGCCGTCAAAACACAGAATAGGAGTGGGCGAGAGATGTTGTTCTTCCTGGTTAACCATAATAAGGGGGAGGCTGTCCGAAAACTCGACTTGCTACCATAACCGACCCTCTCCGAGGCTCTTTTTCTTGCAGTTCCCTATCTCCAAGCCACGCTCGCGAATTGCTGCGCAATTCACTCGCTTGCATGGAGTTAACCATAATAAGCCGTCTCCGACGGCGGTGGGTGATCGCCTAGCGTTCGTTGGGCGGCCGCCTTGCGTTTTCACTATAATCTTGCCGCATTTTTGAGTTTTCGGACAGGCTGGGGGGCAAAATGCAAAAATATGCCCAAAAATGGGAAATTTATGGTTGTGGGTGCGGTGTTGTTATTCTGCTCCTACTGGTATGCTGTAGCCTATGAGGCGGTAGGCTATTTTGTAGGGGGTGGCGGTTTTGCGGGGTTTTGTGCCGGCGTAGTAGTAGAATTGGCGTTGCACGTCCCATGAACGCAGGGTGGCGAGGCGGGTTTCGCCAGGCTTGAGCGACACTGCCACGGTGGCGACGCGCTCGTGGAGCAGGTCGCCCTCTACGGTGGTGTAGCGCAGGCGCAACTTGATGTGGGAAATGCGGTGGTGGGTGTTGTTGGTCACGAAAAATGATTCCTTGCTGTCGCTCGCTTTCTTGGTGTAGCCCTTGATGGTGATGGCTTTGGGGTCAACGCCGTCGGGGATGTGGGTGGTGTCGGTGGCGATGGTTTCCACCTCGGCCTTCGCGCTGCTGAGTTTGTGGGATGAAGTCTTGGTGCGCGCATGGAGACCAAGGCACAGGGCGGCGGCAATCAATATGGTGAACAAGGGTTTCATAAGTAGCGTATTTCGTTGAATGGCTCTCCATTTCCGTTGGCGGGATACACCTTTCGGAATCCCACGGGCAGTTTTTCTTCCACCTTTTCGGGCCTCACGCTCACGCCTTGGAAGATTTTGGTGAAGAAGCGCACCAGGTTGATTCTCACCTTCACGCGATAGTGTGGCGGGTCGAAGGTGATGGAGGTGGCTTGGTCGGAGAGCGTGGCCACGCATTCCATGGGCGACTTCAGGCCGGTTTTGCTGCGCTCGGTGTACATCCACAGGTGGAATTTCTTGGGGTCGGCGCTTGGAGCGATGTAGCCCACCACGGTGCCGGGAAGGAGGCAGAGGTCGTTGCTAGCCAGCAGGATGATGCGGTAGGCGATGTTCTTCTCGCCCTTGTAGCGCTCAATGGCGAGTTTCATTTCCTCGGCGGGGTATTCCCATATGCCTTCCATGCGCTGGAGGTCCATTTCGTCGAATCGCTCGCGCATGGTGGCCTCGTCGATGCCTGGCAGCACCAGCGTGGTTTTGGGCACATCGGCCACGGCCGGGAGTGTGGCGAGCAGAATCAATATGGCAGCGAAGATGGCTTTAATCATGAGGGTGGGGGTGGTTAGTTGGTGGTGGCGAAGCGGTAGGTGAGGCCGAAGGAGAGGATTTCCTTCAACTGCCAGTATTTCCACGACTCGTTGTAGGGGCGCGACTTGTCGTAGCGCACGTGCACGAAAATCTTGGTGGAGAGGTGGCGTGTGATGGAGAAGTCGACGGTGTTCTCCCAGTCACCTTGCACGTATTCGTAGTTGGAATATACATAGAAGCGCGATGCCCAGGAGATGTTGGCGCTCAGTTTCCAGTTGAGTTTCGCTTCGAGTTTGCTACCGAAACTGTGGGCAAAGTGCTTTCCGGCGTCGATGCCGAAGTCCACGGGGTTGAGTTGCTCAATGTCGCGGCAGTATTTCATGTTGTAAGACAGCGGCGCAATCGACAGGGCGAGCGTCTTGATGCCCTCCTTGTCTTTGTAGTTGTAGGTCATACCGAGACCGATGTTGAGTTCGGCGGGCGAAAGCAGTGCCGATTTCAAGTTCCTCGTGTTTGACTGGTAGGTTTTGAACAACTGCGTCTTGAATTGCAGCGAGGTAGAGTAGTACCAGTTTTTGATGGCCTTGTAGCCGAAGGTGCTGTTGAACTGAAACACGTCTTGGTTGATGGCGTATTTTCGCAGCGAGTCGCTCTGCGCCGACATCACGCCCACCTTGTAGCGCAGCGTGTTGTCGAAGAGAAACTTGGGGTGCAGTTTCTGGTTGAGGCTCACGTTCCACTGGAAGTCGCCCAGCACGTTCACATTGTTTTCACCACCCTGATACCAGTTTTCGCTGATGTAGGCCTGTGTGAAATGCAGGCTCGACTGCACGGTGTGGAGCCAGTTGCGGCGCTTAATATCGCGTCGGTCCTCAAATTCGGGCATCTCAAGCACCTCTTCATCGCCTTTGGGCGTGTCGATGGTGAGCAGGTTGGTGGAAGGCTTAGCCGTCACCACATGCTCCTTGGGCGCCTCGCGCATGTTGCTGGCATTGTAGGGCACTGTGGCGGGCGACTTGAGCATGGTGCGGTAGCGCGCTTTCTCCACGCGGTCGCGGTCGGCGATTTCATCGTCGAGCCAGGAGCGGTCGTAGTTGAGGTCGGGCGAAGCGTTTTTCTCGGGGGCGATCGATGGCGTTTTCAGCGTGTCGGCCACCACCGTCTGCTTGTCGAACACAAGCGGCAGCATCAGTTTGCCGGGCTTCACCTGGGTGGATGTGCTCGACTGAGCCCCTGCCGCAGCGGCCACAATCATCGCGAGCAATATAGTTGTGAAAAATCTGTGCTTATTCATAGATGCAAAGTTATATATTTTTTTGCGAAAAGTGAAATTCTGCCACGTTTTACCTTTGCAATTCAAAATTCCGTATTATCTTTGTGGCTAGATAATTAACCACTTGTCATTTTTTTTCAAAAAAACTGAAACGATGAAAAGAATTTTATTAGCAATAGCACTTTTGTGGGCGCTCACCAGCCAGGCGCAACTCCTGTGGAAGGTGACAGGCAATGGACTTGAAAAACCAAGTTACCTCTTCGGCACCTATCACCTCATGCCCGACACCTTCGTCGACAGCGTGCCCGGCCTGCCCGAAGCCATCAAGAGCGTGGATGCCGTGTGGACCGAGGTGGAAAATGCCACCATGACCTCGCCCGAAGTGGTGCAGAAAATATCGAAACTGATGATTGCACCCGCCGACAGCACCATCGACGTGCTCCTCTCGAAAGAGGGCTACGAGATTGTCGACGGTGTGGTGCGCCGCTATCTGGGCACCTTCGGCATCGGCCTCGACCAGGTGAAGAATATGCGCCCGTCGGCGCTCGCCAACCAATTCGTGCAACTCATTGCCGCAAAGAAAGTGCAGAACATCAATCCCGCCCACCTGCTCGACGGCGAGGTGGAACGCCGCGCGAAAGCCATCGGCAAACTCACGTGCAGCCTCGAAAGCGTGGACTACCAACTGCACATGCTCTTTGGCAGCCCGCTCAAGGAGCAAGCCGCACAGTTGCTGGAAATGTGTAAATCGATTGAGGCACAGGAAAGAAACTTCTTGCTCATGCACAACGCCTACGCAGCCCAGGATCTTGAAAAACTCACCCAAGCCACCGCCGACCCCGAAGTGATGACCGCCGAGCAACTCGAGAAACTCTGCTTCCAGCGCAACCGCAACTGGCTCCCCACCATCATCAACGAAGCCCAAAAAGGCAGCATCCTGGTGGCAGTAGGAGCAGCCCACCTAACCCTAGACCAAGGCCTAATCAACCTCCTCCACCAAAAAGGCTACACAGTAGAGCCCGTGAGGGAGTAGAGAGAGGAATGGGCGGTGGCTTTTGGGGGCTATCGGACTTATCAGACCAATCGGACTTATCGGCCCTGTCGGTCCCTTTGCTTTTTTGCTTGGGGATTGGGTGGGTTATGTAATTTTTGTGTATCTTTTTGGGGTGGAGAAGGTGAGGATGTGGTTTGGGGTGAGGATTGTGTGGAGGTGGAATTGTTCGTTTTTGAAGGTGCCGGTGTGGATTAGGTTGGAGCCTGTTGGGGTTAAGTTGGAGCCTGTTTTGATCTGGCTATTGCCTGTTTGGGCTGTGGTGGGGGTGGTGAATGGGTGGAGGATGATTTCGTTGCGGTAACTGCTTACTCGGCTTCTTTCTCCTATGGTTTTGAAGATGGCTTCTTTTGCTGTCCAGGCTATCATGTGGGCGAGTTGGTCGGTGGGGCTGAGCCATTGCTGCTCGGTCTCGTTGAGGAAGCCGTCTCTCACGTTGAGCACTCTTCGGGCGTACTGCTCTACGTCTACGCCCATGCTGTGGTGGGGGTTGAGGGCTATCACGAGGTAGCCTTTGGTGTGGGCCACGGATATGTGGGTTTCGCTTTGCTCGAGGTAGGGGCGGCGGTCGGCGTCGTGCATGATGGGCGTGGGCACACCGAAGATGTGCTTCATCAGCAGGCGTTCGCCCAGTATTTCTTTACGTCGGCTTTCGGCCTTGGCTTCGCAAGTGGCGTCGAGGGCTTCGGCGGTGCACATTTGCGCGAGTTCGGCGGCAGTTTCGGTGAGCATCCACTGGTGTAGGATGGTGCCGTCGGGCATGGATATGGTGCCAGCGTAAGCCATTATTATTCTTCTTCGGGTTTGCTTTCCGTGATCACCACGCGCACCTTAGCGATGCGGTATTTCTTCACTTTCAGCACGGTGAATTTGCAACGGTTGCAGGTGATTTCTTCCTTTTCCTGGAGGAAGTCACCCTTGATGTTGAGCAGCAATCCCGCCAGCGATTCCACCTCTTCGGCGTAGTCGCCAAATTCCACGGCATCGGTGTCGGTGGCATCGTAGAATTCGTCGAGCGGTGTTTTGGCGTCGAAGATGAAGGTGTTTTCCGATTCCTTGGTGAAGTATTTTTCTTCGGTGTCGTATTCGTCGTCGATGTCGCCCACGATTTCTTCCAGCAGGTCTTCCATGGTGGCGATGCCTTGCACGCAGCCAAACTCATCGACCACGATAGCCATGTGCACTTTCTTCTTTCGGAAGTCTTCGAGCAGGTCGTCGATCATGCGTGTTTCGGGCACGAAGTAGACGGGGCGCATGAGGGCTTGCCACTTGAAGGAGTCGTCGCGCTTTCCGATGTAGGGCAGGAGGTCCTTGGCGTAGAGCATACCCTTCACATTGTCGGGGTTGTCTTGATATACCGGCATGCGCGAGTAGCCATTTTCCACCACGGTTTTCACCACTTCGCTGAATTTGCTTTCGATGTCGATGTCGACGATATCGATGCGAGGTCGCATGATTTCGCCCACGGTTTTGTTGCCGAAAGCGAGGATGCCCTTGAGCATTTCCTTTTCGTCGCTGCTCTTCACGTCGCTAGCCTCGAGCGCACGGGAGAGGTCTTCCACCGAGATTTCATCGACGTGGGCAGGCACAGCCTTGCGCACGATGAAGGTGCTCTTCACCATCAGTTTCGAAATGGGGCTGAAGAGTTTCATCATCAAGCCAATGGTTCCCGAGGCGCGGATGGCGAATTTCACGTTGTTGTTGCTGGCGTAGAGTTTGGGAATCACCTCGCCAAAGAGGAGGATGAGGAAGGTGAGGATCACCGTCTGCACCAGGAAGTTGGCGATGGCGCTATTGAATTGCATCATGCGCGTCATCGCATAGTTGAGCACAATGACGATGAGCACGTTCACGATATTGTTGCCAATGAGTATGGTGGCTAGCAGTTTCTCAGGCTTTGCGAGCAGCATTTTGATGCGGCGGCGATTGCTGCGGCTTCGGATTTCGTTGATTTCATCTTTAGTGATAGAAAAGAACGCGATTTCAGAGCCGGAGTTGAAAGCCGAAAACAGGAGTGCTAATCCCGCTACTATGAGCGCAATAACCACACCGAAGGTGGGCGCCTGAAAGGTGATTGCGGGTTGTGCGGCAGTGGTGGTGTCGCAGAGAATGGATAAGAGAGGTGATAAAGGAACTGTGTCCAAAATGTGTAAAATTTAGTTCTACAATTACTGTGCCGTATTCGCCCCCGAAAAACGGGCGGCCGGTCGCAGGCAAGGAGCGAGGCTCCGTTTTGCTACTGCAAATTTACAAAAACTTTAGGTGATAAATAAATATTTATGTGAAATTTTGCTGTGCGAATTTGCGATTAGTAGGTGAATTTTCGTGTGATGGTGCCGATGAGGGCCTTGCCGCGGGTAATCACCGCCTTGGTCCAGTTGGCCTTGGCGTCGTAGGTGTAGGCTATGGCGTAGGTCTTGGTTGAGCCTTTGCGCAGCACTTTGAAGTTGTCGTTGCAGATGTCGCGCTGCTTCACTGCCTTCACGATATTGCCCTTGGCATCGCGGGTGAAGGTGGTGGTGAGGCGGTAGTAGTCGCAGCCTTCAGGACCGTCGTCTACAATAAGGGCTGTGACCGACGCGAGTTGTCCATTGGCATCGTAGGCATATTTGTAGGCGGTGATGCCGTCTTTATCAATGCTTGAAATGAGGCCTTGGCTATTGTAGTGCACTAAGCCGTTGTTGTGTTTCGGTTTGGCTGAACTGAGTTGGCCATTGCCATTGTAGAGGTATTCCCAGTCCACATCGTTGGTGAACGATGGTTCGCGTTGCCAGTCGCCTTTGCCGTCGAGCGTCTTCATATTGTAGACCTCCTTTGTGAGTTTTCCTGCAGCGTTGTAGAAGTAGTGGGTGACGTCGGCGCGGTCTTCAGTGCCCCATCGCGTTTCCACTTTCTTCATCAGGCCCATCGCCTTGATGCGGTTCTGGTTGTAGATAATGTGCAGTTTCTCCTCTCGAGCCGACTGGTCGATGATGGTGCGAGGCAAACCTGCCTCGTTGTATTTGGCGGCGTAGATGTAGGTGCCAGGCTGTAGATCGCCAAAGCCCTGCTTCAGCACTGTTTTCTGCACCATCATATCGGGCGTGCCCTTCACGTCGTGCATTTCCTTGATGGATTTGCATGGAGCATGGTGCAGGTCGTAAACTCCGAGGAAATAGCCATCGCCTTCGCAGAGCAGGAGGTCGGTGATGGGTGATAATACTTGGCGAAGCGTATACATTTGCGCTTGTGCCGAGAAGCCGATGCAGATGGCTGCTGCGGCGATGAAGGCGGTGATTCTTTTCATTGTCATATGATGCTAAAGGGATGTTAGTTAATCCTTAATTCCGCAACACTATTATAAATATAACTTTTTAAGTACCTGAGCAACAAA
>JAUNCU010000092.1 GCA_030526455.1 Bacteroidales bacterium
GATGTTAGTAGAAATTGCAAAAGGGTAATTGGCGTGTCCCATTGCGGAAAACAGGTAATGTTTATGAAAAGACAACTCATCCTTCTGTTCGCACTCTTTGCAGTAGCATTGTCTTCTTTCACTGCAAGTGCCGACCCTGTTGTAAAGCCCAGAGAGTTTTACCAGGGCAAGACTTACACCTGGACTAACGCCAATGGTGGAAGCGTGACTTCATCGCTTCTCGACCCCGCAACCGATCCTCGCCAAATCATGGCGTTGCTCAAGTATGTTTACACCGACAAGGAAATCCCCGGCATTCTCAAGTGTGGCTACACATCGGCCGGTGCTCGCGAAGGCAATGTTTCCTACAGTGTGGCATCTGGCAGCGCACTCAATAAGGCCTACGGCATCCAAGGCGACTTCACCCCCAACGAAGAAGGTTACACCACCCTCATCGTGAAGGTGAAAGACTCTTATCAGCCTGAGGTGCTCCAAAACCTCTCGCAACAGCAAACGCTCCAAAACATCTCCGACGCTATCGAGTCGGTGCAACTGCTCACCACCGGTGTCTACATTCCCGCTGTGAATGCCGACGGCACCCAGAATGCCAATCCAGGCGCTGTGTATCGCCTCTCTGGCAGCGGCAACCGCTTCTTCTTCATCTCGAAGGGTCGTGGCCGCCAATGGGACAAGGGTGTGATTCGCGACTTTGCACCTATCAACGGCATGTTTGAAGAATATAGCCCAGTGGCAGTTAGCAATGGCAAGATCATTGAAAACTTCTACGAAGACCTCGTGAACGGCGCTATCTTTAAGGTAGAGCACGACTGCAGTTCGGTGGCTGGCAACGAACACTACTTCTGCATGATGGGCGCTAAGGGCACCAAGCACTTCGACGTTTCGGACCTCATCATCACCATCCCCGACTATCGTCTCACCGCTTGGACCAACCG
This sequence comes from Bacteroidales bacterium, assembly GCA_030526455.1. Lineage (GTDB taxonomy): Bacteria > Bacteroidota > Bacteroidia > Bacteroidales > Muribaculaceae > Sodaliphilus. Next base: position 933 of record JAUNCU010000092.1, read on the forward strand.
CGACAAGCAGGGCAGCACCACCTTTAAGTACACCAACTACCACAAGGACCACGCTCCTTCGCTCGGCCTTTACGGTATTCAACTCGCTGCCACTGCCACTCCAGCAGCCGGCAACCAGTACACCGTGAAACTTACCTGGACTTCGTCGCTCAACGAAATCACTGGCAACGAAATCAAGCAGCGCTTCCTCGTGTGGTATCGCGACGTTGATGGCTCGGTGAAGCCTCTCATGGACGCCGATGGTCGCCAAGTGACCATCGCTCCAGGCGAAACTTTCGAGCACTCTTATAATGAAGCGCAACTCGAAGAAGGCCGCGAAATCACCTACGTGGTATCGGGCCAACCAGTTGAATCGCTCTTCATCGACTACGCTGAAGTGTACTCCAACAATGCCAAGGTGTTCATCCCCGGTCTCGACCCCGACGAAGGTTTGCGCATCGAAATCGGTACCGCTTCCACTAGCGACTACGACCTCGCTTCGGAAAGCAACCACTACCGCAACTTCATCACCATCGACCACAACGTGGTGAACACTCACGTGAAGTACAGCAACCTCAAGGCTGGTTCGAAACTCACCTTCTTCCGCTACGATGTGGATCACAGCAGCGAAGCAAAGAAGATTGCCGAACTCGAAATCACCGGCGTGGAAAAGCGCCGCGAGGGCATAATTTGGAAGAGGTATTACGTTGACTACAACTACAACCTCACCTTCTTCAACCAGGAAGATGAAGTGGAACCTAAGGAAAACCTCACTGGTGAGACTTGCACAATCACTTCCAACGAAGATTACACCGAAGGCGTAAACGTAGAGGTAGACTTCGCTAACTTCCAGATCGAATCGTTCAACGACGAATTCAGCGCTTCAACCGCCACCAACGAGCACCCAGGCAGTTACGAATACAAGGCTTCGTTCTCGGGCCTCAACAGCAATTCGCAGCCCGAACTCCACAGTTCTTACAGCCTCATCAAGGTCTACAAGACTGAAGCCGACGTTACCGACGGCGCCGTAACACTGATGGACGTTGAAAACGACAACATCTGCTCAGAGCGCATCAACATGGGCATGCTCGACGCTGCCCCTGGCGTGAAGTTCTCGCTCGAACAGGACCGCATGATCGCTGAATACAACATCGACAAGGTGAAGGAAAAAGACTACGGCACATTTGAAGAAATCGGCGTAGCACAGCGTCTCCCAAGTTGGAACTACGCTCTCTACGAACAAGGCACCTTCAAGCGCAACGTAAGTTACACCGAGAAGCCTCAAATCCTCGACGCTTCGGCTAAGATCGGCAAGAACGAATACGTGCCCGTGATCAAGACCTACCGCAACGCTGTCGACGGCACTTACAACACCTACGGTGCTCCTATCGCTGCCTCTTACCGTGTGGGCGCTGAAGCCACCGTGGCCGACAAACTCATGAGCCAGTACACCTTCTTCGGCGAAGGCGGTAAGAAGGGCCGTTACTACCAAGTGGCACTCGACATCGCTGCCAACGGTACCGACAACTATGAAATCGTGAAGTATCGCGTATGGCGCATCGTGAACGGCGGCCGCGCTATGGAAGTGGCTCCTGAATATATGGCTCGCCTCGACCAGGATGGTCACCCCATCGTGATCGACTCTAGCGAAGAAGGCATCCCAGCCATCGACGAAAACTGCAACGATCTGCAGGAATTCAGCGTCAACGGTCAAGTGAACCCTGACTTCCTCCCACAGTACGTCGACAGCCGCACCATCCGCGTGGTTGACACCTTCGGCGCTACCGACGTGACTGAAGACGGTGAACTTAGCGTGCAATACATCGTGCGCCTCTACACCAAGCCTGAAGGTACTGCAAGTTACAGAAGCCGCGCTAAGGCTCCAGTGCTCGCTAAGGAATACTACATCGGCGAATCTACCTTCGAAGTAAGTTTCGAACAAGGCACCCCAACCGGCGTGCTCGACATCGACACCCAAAACAAGGAAGTGGCTCACGTTGAATACGTGAACATGCTCGGCCAGAAGGCAAGCACCCCATTCAACGGCCTCAACGTGGTAGTAACCACCTACACCGACGGCACCCACAGCACAGTAAAGCGCAACTTCTAATCGCGCCCCCACTGTAAAAAAACGAAATGTTAATATCCGAAATAAAAGTAACATTAATATCCGTATATAAATAGAAATAGCTTGTTAATTAAAAAATGATGAAGCAGCTCTGTCGTGATGACAGGGCTGTTTTGCGTAATAAAGGGGCGTGCCAAACGCAGAATTTTACCATTATGAGTGAAGTATTGACTATTCGCCTCAATTGCTCATGTGACGAAAATTCAGTAATTTTGCCACGAAAATCAAAGATTATATAAGGCTGATGAAGATAGGAAAAATCGACTTGGGCGAACGCCCCGTGATGCTGGCTCCGATGGAAGACGTTACCGACCTCTCCTTTAGGCAGATTTGCCGGGAGCAGGGCGCCGACATGGTGTACACCGAATTTGTGTCGGCCGACGCACTCATTCGCAACATACAAGCCACACTTCGCAAACTCAATATTTCGCAGGCCGAACGCCCTGCCGCCATCCAGATCTACGGTCGTGAGGTGGCGCCCATGGTGGAGGCCGCTAAGATGTGTGCCGAGGTGAACCCCGATGTCATCGACCTTAATTTTGGCTGCCCCGTGAAGAAGGTGGCGGGAAAGGGTGCCGGCTCAGGCCTGCTGCGCAACGTGCCGCTCATGTGCGAAATCACCCGCGCTGTGGTCAACGCCGTCGATGTGCCCGTGACCGCCAAAACCCGCCTGGGATGGGACTGCAACTCGAAGCACATCGTGGAGGTGGCTGAGCAACTGCAGGACTGCGGTATCCAGGCGCTCACCATCCACGGTCGCACCCGCAGCCAAATGTACACCGGCGAGGCCGACTGGACCCTCATAGGCGAGGTGAAAAACAATCCGCGCATGCACATCCCCATCATTGGCAACGGCGACATCACCAGCGCGCAGAAACTCAAGGAATACTACGACCGCTACGGGGTGGACGGCATCATGGTGGGCCGCGCATCGATTGGCGCCCCTTGGATTTTCAAGGAGATGAAGCAATTCATGCTCACGGGCGAGGTACCCCACATCCCCAACAAGGAGAAGATGGCACTGCTGCGCCGCCAAATCGACGAGAGCATCACGCGCATCGACGAATTCCGCGGCATCCTGCACATACGCCGCCACCTGGCCGCCACGCCGCTCTTCAAGGGCATCTACAACTTCCGCGAAACCCGCATCAAGATGCTCCAGGCGCGCACCTTTGCCGAACTCAACGAGATTCTCAACCATATCGAAGCCACTTATTTAGGCGAATAACTCTCTCTCTTTTTTAACGCTATCTAATAGAAGTCATGAAGAAAAGTGTGTGATGCTGATGATGTGCCTGCTGGCGCTGCTGGCTCAGGCGCAGGAAATCATAGAGGTGAAAGTGGGCGATTTCACATCGCTCAACGTGGGCAACAGTGTGAACGTGGTATACCGTGCCGACGCCCAGAAGGCGGGTACGGCCGTGATGGAGGCCACTCAGCAGGTGGCTGGCAAGTTTATCTTCAAAAACGACGGCAAGGGTAAACTCACCATCCAACTCACCGACTACAGTTTCACCACCGGTGTGCCCACCGTCACGGTGTATTCATCCACCCTCCAGGAGGTGGTGAACCAGAGCGACAGCACCGTCACCATCGAGCAACTGCCCGCCATGCCCATTTTCAAGGCGAAGACGCACAATAATGGCTCCATCATCGTCCACGGTCTCAACACCACCACTACCGAAATCTTCGAGGCCACGGGCAAGGGACACATCCAGGCCGACGGCGTGACCGAGAGTCTGCGCTGCAAAATCGTGGGCACGGGCAAAATCCACGCCCTCCAACTTCAGGCGCGCGACATCACCTGCTCAATCAATGGCTCGGGCCACGTCTACTGCCACAGCACGGGCGGCAAACTCATGGTGAAAGGCATGGGTACAGGCCGGGTGCACTACACCGGCACGCCCAGCGAAATCAAAACCCGAAAACTGGGCACCCTCAAAGCCATACCCTACGAGGAGTAAACCACCCGCCCCGCGCCAAAAAAATCGTTCAAAATGGGGTGGGGCGCTTGCAATTCTTTGCGATTTGCCGTAAATTTGCATAATGCCCGTGTGGCATGTAAACTGATTTAGATTTATGGCAAATACAAAAGCACCTGGCATATCAACATCGATTCAGCAGAAGCAAACCGCTATACCTATCACCAACGTGATTCTGGCTCCTTACTTGGAGAAGTCGAGTAGGGAAATGGAGGAGGAAGTGGGCAATGTGGTAAAGGAAAATCCGCTCCTCGAAAAGAGTGCCGAAGTGGCGGAACCTAAGGTCGCTGTCCATAACCCCAACTCGGATTACGATAACCCCGATCCCGACGGTGCGGCCTATGATAAGCCGCTGCCGGGCGAGCGACTGTATCATGCCACCAACCGAAGCGTGAACGATACCTATTTCGCGCCCATAGCCGTTGCTGAAGAATCGCTCGAGGAACACCTCATGGCCCAGGTGAACGAACTCAACCTCTCCGACGACGACACCACCATTGCCAAGCACATCGTGGGCAATCTCGACACCAACGGATGGCTGGCGCGCACCACTAGCGGCATTGCCGACGACCTTACCTTCGGCGACGACTTGGAGGTGGAGCGCGAGGATGTGGAGCGCGTGCTGGCTGTGGTGCAGCAACTCGACCCTCCTGGCATCGCGGCACGCACGCTGCGCGAATGCCTCTTGATTCAGGTGCGCCAAAAGCAGAAGTCGGCCCAAAACGATAGACTGGCATTGCTCATCGATAAGTATCTTGACGAACTGGGGCTGAGCCATTACGATAAAATTTGCGAACGCATGGACATCACGCGCGAAGAACTGAAGACGCTGCTCGCCGCTTTGCGCAAACTCAATCCCAAGCCAGGCAACGGTTACTCGTCGGGCTTGAGCGACGTGCGACGCAATCAAATTATTCCCGAATTTGAGGTGGAGGTGGAAGAAGGGAAAATCGTGGTGACCATGCCCAACCGCATCCCCGAACTGGTGATTGCCGAAGAATTCTCGGGCAACGCCGCCACCGCTGCGTTGAAAGACAAGACCGTGAAGGAATTCTACGATAGCGCCAATAAGTTTATCGCCATTCTCAAGCGCCGCCAGGAGAAACTCATGCTGGTGATGCAGTCAATCATCAAGCATCAGACCGAATTTTTCCTCACGGGCGACGAAACGCTTATCGTGCCCATGAAATATCGTGATATCGAAACCGATACGGGGCTCGACCAATCCACCATCTCTCGCGTGTGTGGCGGCAGCCGCGGCAAGTATGTGCTCACGCCTTGGGGCACTTTCAAACTCAAGGACTTCTTTAGCGGCGCTGTTTCGGCTGGCGCCAACGGCGACGAGACGGTGTCGAGTAAGGCGGTGAAAAATGCCCTCAAGGAAATCGTCGACGCCGAAGACAAGGCCCATCCGCTGGGCGACGAAGCGATCGTCACGCTTCTGAAGGAGAAGGGCTACAATGTGGCGCGACGCACGGTGGCAAAGTATCGCGTCAAACTGGGCATCCCCGACTCGCGACACCGCAAGACGCTCTAATGGCATTTTTTTTCAATCATCCCTCTCAATACACTCTGATGAAAGCAAACGACGTGAAATACGGACGAATTCTGGTGGGCCTCTCCCGCTTTGCCTCGGCAATGCTCAGCCCGCTGCTCATTCCCACCTACGGGGTGCTCATCGCCCTCTGGTGCTCCTATCTGAGCGCCTACGACATGGGCCTCCGCGTGACGGTGCTGCTGGTGGTGGCGGGCATCACTTGTGTGCTGCCCATGTTTTTCATTGCCACGCTTCACCATTTTAAGTTGATTACCGACAAACTCCTCGTCAACCGCAAGGAGCGCATTCTGCCTTTTATCTTCACCCTGCTGTGCCACGCCGCAGCGGCCTATTATCTCTATAGCCGTGTGCATGCGCCCATGTGGGTGGTGATGTTTAGCGCCGGCGGTGCGCTGGCGGTGCTCACTTCGGCTGTGGTGAACCACTGGTGGAAAATCAGTGCCCACATGGCGGGCATGGCGGGCATCGTGGCGCTCATCTACAATATGCACATGATGATGACCGAGGCCTTCAATCTGGTGTGGGTGCTCATGGTGGCAGTGCTCATTTGCGGTATGCTGGGCACGGCGCGCATTGTTCTGGGCCGCCACACGCTCGGGCAGGTGCTGGCCGGGGCGCTCAACGGATTCTTCTGCGTGAGCCTGCTCATGCAACTCTTCGGATAAACTTTTTTTTGACAACTGACAATCACTAACGATACAATTATTTTCTTCAAAACGATATGAAAGCATTAGTAAGCATCATCATGGGCAGCACTAGCGATATGCCTGTGATGGAAAAAGCCTGCAAGTGGCTTAACGATATGGAAATCCCTTTTGAGGTGAACGCGCTCTCGGCTCACCGCACTCCCGATGCCGTGGAAAAATTTGCCCGTGAGGCGAAGGGCCGTGGCATCAAGGTGATCATTGCCGCTGCTGGCATGGCGGCTGCGCTGCCTGGCGTGATTGCGGCTAGCACCACGCTGCCTGTGATTGGCGTGCCCATCAAGGGCATGCTCGACGGCCTCGACGCCATGCTGAGCATCATCCAGATGCCTCCCGGCATTCCTGTGGCCACTGTGGGCGTGAATGGCGCGATGAATGCTGCCATCCTCGCCGCCGAGATGATGGCGCTCTCCGATGAGGCTATCGCCGAGAAGGTGGCTGCCTACAAGGCTACGCTGGGCGAGAAGATTGAAAAGGCCAACCGCGATTTGGCTGAAGTGAAATATGAATTTAAGGTGAACTGATGAGCACGATTTTCAACTATCAGCGCCGCGCCACGGTGGATGTGAATGTGGGCGGACTGATGCTGGGCAGCAGCCACGAGGTGAGGGTGCAGTCGATGACCAACACCAATACCGACGACATTGAGGCGAGCGTGGCGCAGAGCCGTCGCATCGCCGACCGCGGGGGCGACATCGTGCGCCTCACTGCGCAGGGCGTGAAGGAGGCCGAAAACATAGGCCGCATTCGTGCCGCTTTGCGTGAGCAGGGCTGCAATGTGCCGCTGGTGGCCGATATCCATTTTAATCCTAAAGCCGCCTTTGCCGCCGCTGCCGTCACCGACAAGGTGCGCATCAATCCTGGCAACTTCGTGGATCCCGCGCGCCAGTTTAAGAGTCTTTCTTACACCGACGAGGAATACCAGGCCGAACTTCAGCGCATCCACGACGCGCTGGTGCCGTTTATCGACATCTGTCGCGAGCATGGCACCGCCGTGCGCCTGGGCGTGAACCACGGCAGCCTCAGCGACCGCATCATGAGCCGCTATGGCAACACTGCCGCCGGCATGGTGGAGAGTGTGATGGAGTTTCTGCGTGTGTTTGTGGAGCAGAAGTTCTTCGACGTGGTGATCTCCATGAAGGCGTCGAATGTGGTGGTGATGGTGGAAGCCGTGCGCCGCGTGGTGGCGGCTATGGATGCCGAGGATATGCACTTCCCGCTCCACCTGGGCGTTACCGAGGCTGGCTTCGGTGAAGACGGCCGCATCAAGAGCGCCGTGGGCATCGGTTGCCTCATGGCCGAGGGAAAGGGCGACACCATTCGCGTTTCGCTCAGCGAAGATCCTGAGGTGGAAGTGCCTGTGGCACAGAAACTGGTGCAGTACATCACCAGCCGTGCCGGCCATGAGCCCATCGAGGCTGTGCCCTACGAGGGCTACGATGCCATGCAGCCTCAGCGCCGCCAGTCGACGGTGGTGGCTGAAAAGATTGGTGGCCGCAAAGTGCCTGTGGTGATTGCCTCCTGCGCTCCAGCCGACGTGCAGGGCCGCCTGAAGCCCGACTATTATTTCGCCGACGGCGTGTTCACCGACGGTGTCAACTCCTACCCGCTGCTTTCGCTCGATGATTTCACCCACGATGCCGCCGCTGCGGTGCAATTCGTGCAGGTGAGCGCTGAGGCCTCTAAGGAGAGCCTCCAGGTGCTCAAGGGCAAGCAGAATGTGGTGGTGATTGCCACCACCGCCCACGTGAATGTGCCGGGCAGCCTCCAGGCGCTGCTCCACACCATGGTGAACGAGGGCATCGACTGCCCCGTGGTGGTGCGCGCATGCTACGCCGATGCCGACACCGAATGGCTCCAAGTGAAGGCGGGCGCCGACCTGGGCACCCTCTTGCTCAACGGTTTCGCCGATGGCGTATGGCTTGAAGCACCCAATTACGAAAGTCAGCAAAAAGTGGTGGAATATGCCTTCGCCATCCTCCAGGCAGCGCGCTTGCGCACCTCTAAGACCGAGTTCATCTCCTGCCCAAGTTGCGGCCGCACCATGTTTGACCTCCAGACCACCGTGCAGCAGGTGAAAGAAGCCACCAGCCACCTCACCCACCTCAAGATAGGCGTGATGGGATGCGTGGTCAACGGCCCAGGCGAAATGGCCGACGCCGACTACGGCTACGTGGGAGCAGCACGCCACAGCATCAGCCTCTACAAAGGCAAGCAATGCATAGAGCGAAACGTCCCCGAAACCGAAGCCATCCCCCGCCTAGTAGCCCTAATAAAAGCCAACGGCGACTGGATAGACCCATAAAGAGTCAACGAGTCAATAAGACATGAGCATTAGTAGTTGGTCATCAGGGCTTTGTTGATCTTTACACTAAAAAGAATCTTTTCTCTAAAAAGAATCCCATAATCAAAATGGTGAAGACGTTAGAAAATCCTGTCTTCACCATTTTTTTTAAATTTCAAAGCATCACTCTAATGCCCAATCATATACAGGGCGGATGCTGATGTTGTGGCCATTGATTTCCTCTTGCCCGTATTCATGGTCGGTGAGAAGGAGTAAGTCTTTGCAGCCTGTAGTTTTTGCGGCCAGTAGAAGACCGTTGATTTCCCTTGTGCGGGTTTTGGGCGTCGAAATATCGTACGACACTTGCACGGCTTGAACCACTTGTCGCCCGTTGCACACTAAGAAGTCGCATTCGCCTGCTCGCTCGTTAAGATAATATACATCCCATCCATGAATTTTACTTTTTCGTAGCAGTTGGATAAGCACGATGGTTTCCAGCCTCAAGCCGAAGTTTTCCCCCGAAAAAGCATTCTCTCGCTGGTTCATAAGCGTCACGTCGACAGCGTAAGTTTTCTCCTGCACAATTCTCAGTTTGCTTTTTACTGAATACTTTTTTACGCCTATCAGCAAGTAAGCCTGTTTCAAATATGATACATAATTGTTGGCTGTGTGGTCCGACTTGAAATGGAATGTGTTGGCCAAATTCTTCGCATTGATGATGGTGGGAGAGATATTTAGCAAATGCTGCACCAGTTGTTCGAATGCGGCCTTGTATCTTATTTTGAAACGCTGTTCCAAGTCGCGAAACACGATATTCTTCACAATGTCGTTAACGTAAGAGCGAGTGTCGCTTATAGTCATCATTTCAGGGAAACCGCCATCTTTAAGGTATAGGTCGAATCCCGTTCTGCGAAATGCCTCGGCCTTTGTCGACTTCGATTTGGTGTCAATACCTTTCAATGCACAAAATTCAGAAAAGGAAAATGGGTATAAGTTTATTTCCTTCGATCTCCCCGTCAGATGGGTAGCAAGTTCTCCACCCAGCAACTTGGAGTTGGACCCTGTGGCTATCACATGCATGCCTATTCTGAGCATTCGGTTCACAAATAGGTGCCATCCTTCCACATTTTGTATCTCATCAAGGAAGAGGTATTTGAAGTCGCCATATATCTTATATAGCACTTCGAGCACATCGTTGAGTTGCATGGCATCGAGTTGATGCAGGCGCTCATCGTCGAAATCGGCATATGCATAGTTTACGCCAGCGTGTTCCAATGCCTGGAAGCACAAAGTTGACTTGCCGCATCGCCTTACACCTATCACCACTTGGGCTTGGCTACTGTGCAAATCGATGAGAGATTCTTCTTCGCGGCGGCATAAATTTTGCTCGCGCTTCACCTCTAGTTCTTCTTTCTGGTCCCACAGGACAACTTCCAGAATGCGTTTATCTATCATTGTAGAGTTTGATGGGTTGGGGTTGATGTTTTTGATTATCAGTGGCAAAGGTAATAAAAATATTTTTCAAAACGCGTTATTTTACATATTTTTCTGCTTTAAAACGCGTTATTTTACATGCTTTGACCATTCTAAAACGCGTTATTTTACAACTTTTCGGTTTTCAAAAACCGTTATTTTACATAATATTCCTGTTAAGAAACGCGTTATTTTACAA
>JAUNCU010000093.1 GCA_030526455.1 Bacteroidales bacterium
AATAAACTTTTAATCAATTGATTATTAGAATGATAAATTTTCTTTTGGAAAACTTTCTGCCGAAAATGCCCGCTGCGAGTTTAATTTTTAGTTTTTTCGTGGGTGCTATTAAATGTAATTTTTGTAACTTTGCATTTATGATTTCTGTACAAAATTTAAAGGTGGAATTCGGTAGTCAACCGCTCTTCGACGGGGTGAGTTTTGTCGTGAATAAGAAGGACAAAATCGCGCTCGTGGGCAAGAACGGCGCCGGAAAATCCACACTGCTCAAAATATTTGCCGGCATCCAGAGTCCCACCGAGGGCCAGGTGTCGAAACCATCGGATATCACCATCGGTTACCTGCCGCAGACGATGAATCTGAGCGACGACTGCACCGCCAAGGAAGAGGTGCAGAAGGCTTTCAGCCACATCGACGAACTCGACCGACAGATCGATGAACTCAACGTGCAACTCGCCGAGCGCACCGACTACGAATCGGAGAGTTACCACGACCTCATCGACACGCTCACCCACAAGAACGACCTGCGTGCCATGTATCAGACCGAGAACTATGAAGCGGAGATTGAAAAAACGCTGCTGGGTCTCGGTTTCGAGCGCACCGACTTCGACCGACCCACCCACGAATTCAGTGGCGGCTGGCGCATGCGCATCGAGTTGGCGAAGATTCTGCTGCAGCGCCCCGACGTGCTCCTGCTAGACGAACCTACCAACCACCTCGACATCGAGTCGATTCAGTGGCTGGAGAATTTCCTCAAGACGCAGGCCAATATGCTCGTGCTCGTGTCGCACGACAAGGCGTTTATCGACAACGTCACGAATCGCACCATAGAAATCTCCTGTGGAAAGATCTACGACTACAGTGTGAACTACTCACACTTCATCGAACTGCGCAAGGAGCGCATCGAGCAGCAGAAGCGTGCCTTTGAGAATCAGCAGAAGATGATTCAAGACACCGAGGAGTTTATCGAGAAATTCCGCTATAAGCCCACCAAGTCGGTTCAGGTGCAGAGCCGCATCAAGCAACTGGAGAAAATCGAACGCATCGAAATCGACGAGGTCGACAATTCTCACCTGCGCCTCAAGTTCCCGCCAGCGCCCCGTTCGGGCGACTATCCCGTGATAGCCGACGAGGTGGCGAAGTCGTATGGCGCGCTCAACGTGTTTCACGACTGCACCTTCACCATCAAGCGCGGCGAGAAGGTGGCCTTTGTGGGCAAGAATGGTGCTGGCAAATCCACCCTGGTGAAGTGCATCATGGGCGAGATACCTTTCGACGGCCATCTCAAGATAGGGCACAATGTGAAAATCGGCTACTTCGCCCAAAACCAGGCGATGCTGCTCGACGAGAACATCACCGTGTTCGACACCATCGACTATGCCGCCACTGGTGAGATTCGCACCCGCATCAACGATATTCTGGGCGCGTTCATGTTTGGCGGCGCAGCCAGCGAGAAGAAGGTGAAGGTGCTCTCGGGTGGCGAACGCAGCCGCTTGGCCATGATTCAACTGCTGCTGCAGCCCGTGAACCTGCTCATCCTCGACGAACCCACCAACCACCTCGACATCCGCACCAAGGACATCCTCAAGGAAGCCATCAAGGAATTTGACGGCACCGTGATTGTGGTGTCGCACGACCGCGACTTCCTCAACGGCCTCGTGGAGAAGGTGTACGAATTCGGAGGCGGCGTAATCAAGGAGCACCTCTGCGGCATCTACGAATTCCTGGAATACAAGAAACTCAACTCGCTTCAGGAACTGGAGAAAGACGACGTTGCCCCCAAGAAGCAGGCCGAGCCCACCGAGGTGAAGGCTTCGAAACTCTCTTACCAAGAGCAGAAGGAGGCACAGAAACGCATCAAGCAGGCCGAGAAGCGCATCAAGGAACTCGAAAACAAAATCAACGAAATCGAAACCTCGATTAAGGAGATTGAGCAGATTCTCTCCAGTGGCGAGGCGGCCGATCCCGACGTCTACTCCAAGCACCAGGCGCTCAACGATGCGCTGGAAGAAACCATGATGGCATGGGAAGAGGCCAACGAAGAATATGAAACGCTGACATCATCAGAAAACTAATTATATATAATATGAAGAAAAAACTCATTTTACCCGTGGCATTGCTCTCGCTCATGGCGATGAATGCCGCATCACTGAAAGGTGTCGACCGAAAGAACTTCGACGAGAGCGTGGCTCCCGGCACCGACTTCTATCAGCACGCCTGTGGCGGCTGGATGAAGGCTAATCCCCTCGACCCACAGTATGCCCGCTTCGGCACCTTCGACCAGATGGCTGAAGGCAGCCGCGCGCAGTTGAAGGAACTTGTGGTGAACCTGGGCAAGCAGCAGCATGCCGCCGGTTCGCTCGAGCAGAAGGTGGGTGATATTTTCAACATGGGCATGGACAGCCTTCGCCTCAATGCCGATGGCGCTAAGCCACTGATGGCCCACATCGAGATGCTCAAGGGCGTGAAGAAGGCCAATCTCGCCGAGATGGTGGCTTTCCTCCACAAAGGCATTTCGGCACCATTCTTCGACAGCGGCGTGATGGCCGACCTGAAGAATTCCGATGTGAACATGTTCTACATCCAGCAGGCGGGTATGGGCCTCGGCGACCGCGACTACTATCTGGAAAACGACGCCAACACCAAGAAGGTGCGCGACGCCTACACTGCCTACATCAACAAACTCTTCACCTTCATCGGCTACAAGAAGGGCGACGCCAAGAAGGCCACCGATGCCGTGATGAAGATTGAAAAGACGCTCGCTCAGTCGGCAATGACCCGCGAAGAGCAGCGCGACCTGAACAAGCAATACAACATTCTCACCCTCGCTCAACTCAAGGCGAAGTATCCCGAATTTGGCTGGGATGCCTATTTCGCTGCCCTGGGTCTGCAGAATGTGGACCGCGTGTGTGTGGCACAACTCGATTTCATGACCACCGTGAACTCGCTGCTCGCCTCGCTCAAGGAAAAGGAACTCAAGGACTATATGATTTTCAAATACGTCGACGCCGCTTCGCCTTACCTGAGCGATGCTTTCGTGGCAGCCAACTTCGACGTTTACTCGCGTGCCATGTCGGGCAAGCAGGTAATGCAGCCTCGCTGGAAGAGCGCGCTCAATGTGCCTAACTCCCTGCTGGGCGAAGCCGTGGGACAACTCTATGTGGAAAAATACTTCCCCGCCGAGGCCAAGAAGAAAATGCAGACGCTGGTGGAAAACCTGCGCATCGCCCTGGGCGAACGCATTGCCAACCTCACTTGGATGAGCCCCAAGACCAAGGTGAACGCTCTGGTGAAACTCAACAGTTTCACCGTGAAGATCGGTTACCCCGACAAGTGGCGCGACTATAGCGCTGCATCGGTGAACCCCGCTCTCAGTTACTGGGAAAATGTGGTGGCGCTGAAGCAGCACGAGGCTAACTGGAGTTATTCGCAACTCTTTAAGCCCGTCGACAAAGACCGCTGGCAGATGACACCACAGACCGTTAACGCCTACTACGATCCATCGACCAACGAAATCTGCTTCCCTGCCGGCATTCTCCAGCCACCTTACTTCGACCCATCGGCCGACGATGCCAGCAACTACGGCGCCATCGGCGTGGTGATTGGTCATGAGATGACTCACGGCTTCGACGACCAAGGCCGCAACTTCGACCAGAACGGCAATATGGTGGACTGGTGGACCGAAGAAGACGCCAACGCCTTCAAGGCCCTCGCCGACAAACTCGGTGCGCAATACAATGAAGTGATCGTGGCCGACGATGTGCACGCCAACGGCGAATTCACTATGGGCGAAAACATTGCCGATCATGGTGGTCTTCGCATCGCTTTCTCTGCCTTCCTCAAGACTGAGCAGGGCAAGGGTGGCGCCCTCATCGACGGCTTCACCCCCGCACAGCGTTTCTACCTCAGTTACGCCAACGTGTGGGCTGCCAATATCACCAAGGAAGAAATTCTGCGCCGCACCAAGGTGGATCCACACTCGCTGGGCAAGAACCGCGTGAATGTGGCGCTGCGCAACATCGAAACATTCTTCGACGCCTTCGGCATCAAGGCGGGCGACCCCATGTTCCGCGCCGAGGACGACCGCGTCTCCATCTGGTAACACTTCATCGAAACTAATAAAAACCATATCATAACATCTTTTTTAAACACAATGACTTACAATTACAATGAGGCTTTTGAGGCTTCGAAAAAATACTTTGAGGGCGACGAACTTGCCGCACGCGTGTGGGCAACGAAATATGCGCTGAAGGATGCTCAGGGTAATTACTACGAACTCACGCCCGACGACATGCACTGGCGTCTGGCACGTGAGATCGCTCGCATCGAGAAGAAGTACAAAAACCCTATGAGCGAGCAGGAACTCTTCGACCTGATGAGCCACTTCCGCTACATCGTGCCTCAGGGCAGCCCTATGGCGGGCATTGGCAACAACCTGCAGGTGGGTTCGCTCTCCAACTGTTTCGTGATTGGCCTTAACGGCGAGCCCGACAGTTACGGCGGCATCATCAAGATTGATGAAGAGCAGGTGCAACTCATGAAGCGCCGCGGTGGGGTAGGCCACGACCTTTCTCACCTTCGCCCCAAGGGCACCGAGGTGAAGAACTCGGCGCTCACTTCCACCGGCGTGGTGCCTTTCATGGAACGCTATTCTAATTCCACCCGCGAGGTGGCGCAGGACGGTCGCCGCGGTGCGCTCATGCTCACCGTGAGTGTGAAGCACCCCGACTCGGAGGCTTTCGTCGACGCCAAGATGGTGGAAGGCAAGGTGACCGGCGCCAATGTGTCGCTCCGCATCGACGACGCCTTCATGCAGGCCGCTACCGAAGGACAGGAATATCAGCAGCAATATCCCGTGGATGCCGAAAATCCATCGGTGGTGAAGAAAATCGACGCCGCTAGTTTCTGGCAGAAGATTGTGCACAACGCTTGGCAGAGTGCCGAGCCCGGTGTGCTGTTCTGGGATACCATCACCCGCGAATCGCTGCCCGACTGCTACGCCGACCTGGGCTTTAAGACCATCTCCACCAACCCCTGTGGCGAAATCCCCTTGTGCCCTTACGACAGTTGTCGCCTGCTGGCCATCAACCTCTACTCTTATGTAGAAAACCCATTCACCCCTGAGGCTACTTTCAATTTCGAGAAATTCAAGCAGCACGTGATGTGCGCCCAGCGCATGATGGACGACATCATCGACCTCGAAATGGAGAAGATTGAGAAGATCATTGCCAAGATTGAGACCGACCCCGAAACTGAAGAAGTGAAGAAGACTGAACTCAATCTCTGGAAAAAGATTCAGGCTAAAACGGTGAAGGGACGCCGCACTGGCGTGGGTACTACCGCCGAGGGCGACATGCTCGCCGCTATGGGCTACACCTACGGCACCGAGGAAGCCACAAAATTCTCGGTTGAGGTGCACAAAACCCTCGCCCTGGCCGCTTACCGCAGTTCGGTGGTGCTCGCTAGCGAACGTGGCGCCTTCGAAGTTTTCGACTACAAGCGCGAGGAAAACAACCCATTCATGCTGCGCATGAAGGAAGCCGATCCCGAACTCTATGAGATGATGGTGAAGCATGGTCGTCGCAACATCGCTTGCCTCACCATCGCGCCTACCGGCACCACCAGTATCCTTACCCAGACCACTTCGGGCATCGAGCCTGTGTTCCTGCCCGTGTACAAGCGTCGCCGCAAGGTGAACGCCAACGACAAGGATTCGCGCGTGGACTACGTCGACGAGTCGGGCGATGCTTTTGAAGAATACATCGTTTATCACCCTAAGTTCATGACTTGGATGAAACTCCACGGTATCGAGGTGAAGGACGACTACACACAGGAGCAAATCGACGAACTCGTGGCGAAGTCGCCTTACTTCAAGGCCACTTCCAACGATGTGGACTGGCTCAACAAGGTGCGCATGCAGGGTGCCGTGCAGAAGTGGGTTGACCACTCTATCAGCGTGACCATCAACCTGCCTAACGATATTTCGGAAGAAATGGTGAACAAACTCTATGTGGAAGCATGGAAGTCGGGCTGCAAGGGCTGCACTGTGTATCGCGACGGTTCGCGCTCGGGCGTGCTCATCTCGCTGAAGAAGGAAAAGAAGAAGGAAGAGGAGAAGGTGGATCCTAATTCGCTCGACGAACTCGACATCTTCAACCACAAGCGTCCTATCGAACTCGACGCCGACGTGGTGCGCTTCCAGAATAATAAGGAAAAATGGATTGCATTCATCGGTCTGATCGATGGCAAACCTTACGAAATCTTCACCGGTATCGCCGACGACGAAGAAGGTATCTTCTGCCCAAAATCGGTGAACAAGGGTAAGATTATCAAGGTGATCGACGAAAACGGACAGAAGCGCTACGACTTCCAGTTCGTGAACAAGCGCGGCTTCAAGACCACCATCGAAGGTCTCTCCGAAAAGTTCAACCCCGAATTCTGGAACTACGCGAAACTCATCTCGGGCGTGCTCCGCTACCGCATGCCTATCGCACAGGTGCTCAAACTCGTGGGTAGTCTCGAACTCGACAACAAGTCGATCAACACCTGGAAAATGGGTGTAGAGCGCGCACTGAAGAAATACCTGCCCAACGGCGAAAAACTCAGCGGCCAAACCTGCCCCAACTGCGGCCAGGAATCGCTCGTTTACCAAGAAGGCTGCCTCATCTGCACCAACTGCGGCACCTCCCGCTGCGGCTAATATACAGCAACCTAACATCACAAAATAACAGCAAGGGACTCAATGAAAAATTTTGAGTCCCTTGCTTATTTTATCAGCGAATTAATGTGCTTGATTTTTGTTCACGAATTAAACGAATTAACAAATTATCGAATTAATTTTTTCGTTGAATCTGTGTGAGATTTGTGATCAACGAATTTCACGAATTATTTTTTGTTGAATCTCGTTGAATCTGTGTGAGGCCTACTGTTAGACTGTTAGACTTTTTCTGTGAGATCCGTGAGATCTGTGTGGGGCCCTCGTAGACTTAAAATAAATCCGTGTGATCCGTGAGATCTGTGTGGGGCAGTGGGGCAGTGGGCCTAGGCGAGGATGAGGGCGATGAGGGCAGTCACGTCGCTCACGTTCACTTGGCCGTCGCCGTTCACGTCGCATACATTGTCGGCGTAAGATGCTGTGCCGAGGATGCGGGATATGAGTGCCGTCACATCGCTCACGTTCACCTGACCATCACCATTCACGTCGCCCTTAGTCACAGAGAAGTCCATCTCAATGATATTGCCGAAATCTTTCCAGTATTTTGCCTCCTGATAAGCCGCCTTGCTGCCAATGGGCACGTAGAGCGTAGCGTCGGCCACTTTTACACCATCAAAGAATTGGTTGTACGAAATAATTGGGTTCTTCATTTTGCTATACACCTTCGTGAGACCCGTGCATTGCTCGAAAGTACCATAGCCCATTGTTGTGAGCGTGCTGGGAAGGGTTATCTCCTTAAAACCACGGCAGTTCGTAAAAGCATTATTTTCAATGTTGGTGAGCCCTTCATGTAGACTAATTTTGGTGAGGCCAGAACAACCGTAAAACGCTGACTCTTCGATTGATGTTACGCTCTTTGGGATGCTAACGTTTGTCAAGTTTATAATATCAGCAAAAGCCCTCTGCCCAATGGTAGTCACACTCGAAGGAATGGTGTAGGTGGTGCCTTCTTTCGCTGATGGATAGGCTACAATTGTGGTTTTATCTTTGTTGAAGATAACACCATCTAGCATGGTGTAGTAGGGGTTTGACGAGTCGATGGTCAAATCTTTCAATGAAGTGCAGCCATTAAATGCTGTTGGCGCGAGGTAACTCACTGTTTTAGGAATCACAATTTTTGGGAGGCTGGTGCATTTCGAAAATGTGTATTGTCCAATCGTGTCGATTTTAGAAGGAAGGCTTACGCTCGTAAGGCTACTGCATTTTCCAAATGTGTATTGATGTAATTTTGTGATGCTACCAAGAGAAGCAACCTTTTCCAAGTTATTACATCCATAAAATGCGAACTCCTCTATTTCAGTCACACTTGCGGGTATTGAGATTTCTGTAAGTCCGGCTTCATAAAAGGCACGGTTTTCTATCTTGGTCAATCCGCTTGGGAGAGTGAGGTTTGTGAGGCTGGAGCATTTAGTGAATGTATTTGACTGAATCACTTTCACCCCACTTGGGATGGTGATACTTTTAAGTTCCGAGCAGCCGGAAAAGGCTTGATAGTATATCTCGGTTACGGTATCGGGGATTTTGAATTCTTCCAGCGAGGTGCACCATGTAACATAACCCGGTGGCACCTGTGTGAATCCTGAAGGTAAGTTGACTTTTTTCAATGCCGCACAGTTAGAGAAAACCCATTTGGCGATGGTCGTAACAGAATTGGGAACTGTGACTTCTGTGAGGCTTTTGCATCGAGCAAACGCGCTCTCACCAATTTTTGTGAGCGTGTTGGGAAATGTGCCGATATCCTTCAACGACTCGCATTCATAAAATGCGAAGTCCTCAATGGATTGAAGAGAGGAAGACATCGTCACTTTTTCCAGTTTTGGGCACCTTACAAAACCGTTGCTCTCAATAGTCTTAATGCTATTCGGCATCACCACCTCAGTTACGTCAGAGCATGCGTTAAAGCCCGATTTACCTATGGCAGTTACAGTGTAGGTTTTCCCGCTCCAGGTCACTTTCTCTGGAATCACCACCTTCCCACTATAGGGGGCATCATAATTCTTGACGACAGAAACCGTGGTATTGTCGCTATTTTTTGTGTAATAAATGCCGCCCACCGTAAAATCCCAGGCAACCATTCTGGCGGCAGATAGCAGCACCAAGGCGAGAAGTAATAAAGTTTTTTTCATTGCAGTATGATGTTTTTTAATCACTAATTAAACGATTTTTTTGTTGAATCTTTTTTTTCACGAATTAAACGAATTAACAAATTAACGAATTATTATTTTGTTGAATCTCGTTGAATCTGTGTGAGCCCTACTGTTAGACTGTTAGACTTATTTCCGTGAGATCCGTGAGATCTGTGTGGGGCGTGATGCTAGCCGAGGATGAGGGCTATGAGGGCGGTCACGTCGCTCACGTTCACCTGGCCGTCGCCGTTGATGTCACACACTTTGTCGGCGTAAGATGCGGTGCCGAGGATGCGTGAAATGAGTGCAGTCACGTCGCTCACATTCACTTGGCCATCACCATTCACATCGCCCTGGGTCACCGAGAAATCCATCTCGATGATAGTGCCAAATTCATTCCAGCCGTAGGCCGCTTGATACGCCGCCTTGCAGCCGATGGGCACATAGAGCGTGGCAGATTCAACAGAAGTATTAGAGAAAGGAGAACTACCAGAAATGATTGGCGTCTTCGCTTTACAATACACTTTAGAGAGGTTGTTGCACTGCTGGAAAGAACTATACATTGTAGTTAGAGTACTAGGAAGCGTTATTTGCTTCAATCCTGTACAGTTCCAGAATGCACTATACTCAATTGTAGTCACACCTTCGGGTAGGTTGGCTTGAGTGAGGCCCGTGCAGTAACTAAATGCATCTTCGCCTATCGTTGTCACGCCCTTAGGGAAGGTGACGTTTGTCAGATTTTCTTGTCCGGAAAACGCGCTTGTTCCAATAGTTGTGACTCCTGAAGGGATAGTGTAGGTGGCACCTACTTTACCGTAGGGATAGTACACCAGCGTAGTTTTATCCTTGCTGAAAACAACACCTCCCATTGATGAGTAGGTGGCATTAGCGGCATCAACTACAATTTCTTTCAATGCACTACAGCCATAAAATGCTGTTGCCATAAGTGAAGTCACACTTTTGGGGATAACTAATTTCGGGAGGCTGCTGCAATTTGAAAAAGAGTTGTCGCCGATAGTGGTGAGAGTAGAAGGCAAGTTCACACTGGATAGGCTGCTGCATCCATAAAATAAATATGTATCAATCACCTTGATACTACCCAGTGATGAGACTTTCAACAGTTTATTACAGTCATTAAAAACATAAGTCCCTATGCTTGTTACGCTCTCCGGAAGTGAAAGTTCTGTCAGTGCAGTTCCATAAAATGCCGATCCTTGGATTTCTGTCACACTATTTGGAATTGAAATTTTATTAAGTGCCGAGCATCCAGCAAAAGCCGACATGCCGATAGTGGTTATGCCATTAGGAATAGTAAATTGTGTGAGAGATTTGCAGTTTCCGAACATGCCAAAAGGCATTTGTTTGATTCCTGCAGGTATACTCGCTTGGGCTAAAGAAGTGCAACCCCAAAATATTTGGTCACCAATAGAAGTTACAGAACTGGGGACAGATATTTGCATAAGGCTCGTACATTCACTAAATGCGGCAAAGCCTAATGAAGTGAGGGTGTTAGGCAAACTGATTTGTTTCAAAGCCGTGCATTGATTGAATACGTTGTCTTTAATAGTGATGACAGAATTCGACATGGTCACCTTTTCTAACTTTGGACAATTTTTAAAGGC
This sequence comes from Bacteroidales bacterium, assembly GCA_030526455.1. GTDB lineage: Bacteria > Bacteroidota > Bacteroidia > Bacteroidales > Muribaculaceae > Sodaliphilus. Next base: position 10,464 of record JAUNCU010000093.1, read on the forward strand.
ACTTGATTGAATCGTCGTCACACTATTAGGAATCACTACCTCAGTGAGGTTTGTGCATTTGTAAAAAGTAGACTCGAGGATGGTGGTAACAGTGTAGGTTTTGTCGTTACGGGTTACCTTTTCGGGGATGACTACCTTTCCTGAATAACTGTTATTAGTATTGTTGGTAACTCCGACGCTAACGTTGTCGCTTAAAATTAAGTAGTAAATGCCATCTACCTCAAATGAGTAGTAGGCCAATGCATTGGTGGCAGTAAGCATCACCAGGGCGAGAAGTATAAATAATTTCTTCATTGCAGTATGATGTTTTTTAATCACTAATTAAACGATTTTTTTTTGAATCTTT
>JAUNCU010000094.1 GCA_030526455.1 Bacteroidales bacterium
CTGTTAGACTTAAAATCATGAACGAAACTATCCAACACATCATCTCACGCCGCAGCGTGAAGAAGTACACCTCTGCGCCTGTCGACGAGGCGCTTGTAGCCGAAGTGGCAAAGGCTGGCACCTATGCCCCCACGGGCATGAACATGCAGTCGCCCATCATTATCGCCGTCACCAATAAGGCCCTGCGCGACCGCCTCAGCGAAATCAACCGCGCCATTCTCGGCACCGACCACGACCCCTTCTACGGCGCTCCCGTGGTGCTGGTGGTGCTCGCCAAGAAATCGGTGGGCACTTGCATCTACGACGGTTCGCTCGTGATGCAAAACATGATGCTCGCCGCCCATAGCCTCGGCCTCGGCTCGTGCTGGATTCACCGCGCAAAGCAGACCTTCGAAAGCGAAGATGGCCGCCAAATCCTCGCCGACCTCGGTATCGACGCCTCCCAATACGAAGGCATAGGCAACTGCATCATCGGCCACGCAGCCGAAGGCGCCCTAAAGCCACAAGCCCCACGAAAAGAAAACTACATCATCTGGGCAAAGTAAGAAGGAAGCACAATAGTCACTAGAGCCACTAGTCCCCAAGATAATGCCACCCACCTCCATCCGCCTGCTCAACCAGCACCTCGCCGCGCCACAGTTCTCGCTCCCTGAGGAAGTGGTGGCTCACTTTGGTGCCATGCAAGCCCAGGAGTATCGCATGATGCGCTGGGCTGTGGCGATGCGCACCAAGCGACCGTCGCAAAAGGCTTTCACACAGGCCTTCGACGAGGGCCGCATCGTGCGCTTGCACCTGCTGCGCGGCACTTGGCAACTGGTGAGCGCCGCCGACTACTGGTGGATGCTCAGCCTCTGCGGCGAAAAAGCCCGCCGTGTGATCAGCGGATGGATGAGCAGCAACAAAATATCCCTTCCGCCCGACGAAATCGCCTCCATTCGCCGCGTGCTCATCGACGTGGCTGAGCGCCTCGGCAGCGCCACAAAGGAAGATTTCATGACTGCGCTCTCACAGCGTGGCATCGGCATCGACGCCCAGCGCCTGTCGTATCACATACGCTTCGCCGAACTCGACGGCATCCTCTGCAGCGGCAACTTGCTGCCCATGAAGGCCTCCTACGCCCTCTCCGAGGCAAAAATCCCCGCCACGCCAGCCATGGAGCGCGACGAGATGCTCTCGCTCCTTACCCGAAAATACTTCCAAAGCCACCAGCCCGCCACGCTTGAGGACTTCGTCTGGTGGTCGGGACTCGGGCTGACCGACTGCCGCCGTGGCATCGCCGCGCTGGGTGCCGCCCTCCACACCATCAAGCACAAGGGCCGCGATTTTTATCTGCTCGACGACTGCCGCACACGCGGTTTCCGCTCAGGCAACTATCTGCTCATCCCGCCCTACGACGAGTATCTCATAGGCTACAAAAGCCGCGACCTCGTGCTCGACCCAGCCCACAAGCACCGCGCCCACAACAACTCCGGCATCTTCCAGCCCATCGTAGCGCACAACGGCGAAGTGTGCGGCAACTGGACACCCTTCACCCCCACCCCCGAAGTCACCTTCTTCGCAGGCACCCACCCCACCCAAGCCCCCATAACCCAAGCCATCAGCAATTACAAAAAATACCAAAACAAATAACTATTCACCACTCCTAAACAACACCACCAATATGCCCGACACTAAAGGAATGTTCACCATAGAAGGCGAGCCACAAATCGTGGCCGACGCCCGCAAGAAGATTTTGAAAGAATTTGAAGACCTCGAGTTCTACGAAGAAGGACACCAATACTTCCTCCACGGCCAGGAAATCACGCTATCGGTTTCCGGCGTGGGCCACAGGTTCATCCGCGAGCCTTTCAACGAAAGCCTCCAAGCCGCCCGTTATGCCCAAAAGCATGGCATGACCGCCGAATATTGGATTCAGCAATGGAAGCAAAACTCATTCAGGGCCACCACCCTTGGCACCAAAACCCACGAGTATGGAGAAAGCCTTGCCTACCTCCGTGCCGGCCACCCCGAGTTGATCAGAGACTCCATCAAGCCTCAGTACATGGAGCGCTATGGCTATCTGGCCCCTATCCACCCAAAGGAAGAGGCCGTCTTGAAATTTATGGACGAACTACCCGATTCTATGCATCTTGTGCTGAACGAAACAAAGGTGTACAGCGGCAAGAACCCCGAGCAGTCGAAGAATCTCCAGGAACTCATCTGCGGCACCTTCGACATGCTTTACTACTACGATGGCGAAGGCGACCACTCCAAAGCAGGATTCATCATCCTCGACTACAAAACTAACGCAAGCCTCCATAACGACTACAACAAGAGGTTTCACAAAATGCTCCTCCCCCCATTCCATAACATGATAGAGCAGGACATATGCCTCTACACCATCCAGTTGAGCCTCTACGCACTCATGCTCGAAGACATCGGCATCCCCGTAATCGACAGAAGAATCGTGTGGCTCACCAACGACGGCAACTACCTAACCATTTCAGTGCCCGACGTATCTGCAACCCTCAGAACCACACTATAATCGCCCCCCACCAGCCTGTCCGAAAACTCGAAAATGCGGCAGACCTATAACAAAACACTAGGCGACCACCCACCGCCGTCGGAGACGGCTTATTATGGTTAACTCCATGCAAGCGAGTGAATTGCGAAGCAATTCGTGAGTGCGGCTTGGAGATAAGGAACAGCAAAGAAAAAGAGCCTCGGAGAGGGTCGGTTATGGCAGAACCCCAAGTTTTCGGATAGCCCCCCACGAAAAAAAGCAAGAAGGCGTCAAGGGGGGGTGTCAAAACGTAGAACAAGGTAGGGACGCGATACCTCGCATCCGCGCCAGGCGATGGCTATTATATTGATTACCATCACCTAATGCGGACGCGATACATCGCGTCCCTACCATAATTTCCCCGTTTTGGGGCTATTTTTGCAAATATCAATCTGCTTGACTCATTAGAATCTTAGTGTGTTCCGAGGTTGTGACAAGTTTAACGAATTCAGCGCAAGGTTCACTGTTCTTATCCTTTGTATCTACACCATACTCATTATATAAGGCATCGTAGTCATGATAGTAGTCAACGATTTCCACTATGGCGTATTTATATTCTGGACGTCGGTAAACAACGGCTCTCGCTAGCAATTCCTCTTTAAGCAAATCCACTAATTCTCCCACCGACAGTGTCTGGCTCAGAATCTTGATAATTTTATTGATATTAGAATAATCACCCGTGCGCAAAAGATATATATATCTTGACAAAGCCCTTTTGGCCTCATCTTCATAGTCATGATATACTTGTAATTTATAGGCAATATTCTCTTCAATCTCTGCCTTAATATCGTAACCGTCGCAAAAGCCAAACAGAAGGTGCAGCAACTTATACCAAGCCTTATCGTAGTCAATATCACTGCTATCTTCAAAACCAAAGCACATCAGACCAAACTCGCATGAGAAAGTATCAATCACACTTCGCGCACTGTTACGCCTGAAAAATCCTCTAATGTCTTTAAACTCGTTGAGCCTAATTTTAAATAGTTTACAATCTTGACGGGTGAAGTTATAACTGTAACAACGTTTCATGATATATAATATATTTGAATTAATATTTCAGCATACCTTTCTTTCCACAAATATACAAGTTTTTTTTAATATTGGGCTAATAAGCATCCTCTTTTTTCTCGCCACTCACCATTTACAATCCTTCACTCATGCGAAAACTCGGAATAAGCCGGCCACCCAAAACAAAAAAACACTAGCCATCCACCCAACGCCTTCGGCGACGGCTCTGGATGGACGGCTAGTGTTTTTTTCTTTTGACGAACTATATTAGTTGTTTTGCTCCTGGCTGGGGGGCTTGTTTCCTATCGGTGCTGCTGCACGAGGCGGATGGTGCCGTCGGGGTTGTAATAGAGTTTGTCGACGGCTATGGAGCGGTACTCGTTTTTGTGGGAGAGGTCGCTGTTGTGGTAGAAGAGAAACCACTCGCCTTTGTATTGCACAATGCTGCCGTGCGTCATTGCACACGTGGTGGGAGCCAGCAGTATGCCTTTGTATTCCCATGGCCCCAGTGGCGAGTCGCCCATGCAGTACACCATGCGGTTGGCGCCCGAGAAGTTGTCGGCATAACTGAGGTAGTATTTGCCGTTGTATTTATGCATCCATGCCCCTTCGTGAAAGTCAACCAGTCCTTCCATCTTCTTCAGCGGAGCTTTGAGCGAAATCATGTCGTCGTTCAGCGGAGCGCCGTAGCAGTTGCCCCCGCCGCCGTAGTAGAAGTAGGCCTGGCCATCATCGTCCACAAACACGCAAGGGTCGATCATGTCCCAGCCACCCACGCCTGCCATGGGCTGGTCGAGCACGCGGAAGTCCCGGTCGGGCTTATCGCTCACCGCCACGCCTATCTTCCACGAGGGCGACACATTGCTCTCGCTGGGATGGGGGAAATAGAAATAATACTTGCCATTCTTGAAGGCACAGTCGGGCGCCCACATAAATCCGCCTTCGGGCCTACCCCACTTCACCATCGAGGCGCTCACGATTTCGCCATGATCGGTCCAGTGCTGCATATCGGTGGTGGAAAACACGTGGTAGCGGTCCATCAGGTCGCAGCCCCGAGCGGGATACACATCGTGAGACGGATACACGTAGAGGCGGCCGTCCTGCCACACGTGGGCAGAGGGATCGGCGGTATACATGTGGGTGATAAACGGGTTAGGACCCAGCGTGAGTCCTTTCTGGGAAGTGTGGCACGAAGTGGCTGAAAGTGCCAGCGCACATGCCGCGCCCATAATGAGTCGATGAGTCATAGTCGTATGCTTTTAAGTAGTTGAGTTCTGTAGCCTCAAAGTTACGGCCATGCCACTTCTTTTCATGTCACCCTTGTGTCAAAAAGTAGGAAAAATGGCGTGTCGCCTCTTCTCTAGGCCGGGCTTTTCTTCTTTGCCCTATTGCGTAAGACGGGATTTTTGCTGAAATTTGTGGCACGGTTTATGCTTAATCATGAAGTGATGAATAACGACACCCTTCTCTCCACCCCCGAAGAGCGCCGTGCCTATGTGCTGGAGCGCTGGAAATGCCTGCACTGCTGCGAAGAGTGCGGCAAGTGCAAGGTGCTGCGTGGCCGCGACCCCGAAACGCTCTACGCCGACTACATCGAGGGCCGCCGCAGTTACATGGACGTAACCATCGACGTGAGAAAATAGGCCCAAAAGCCGCGGCATTTGGAAAATCAAAAAACAATATGTATTTTTGCCACACTTAATTATTGAACTCAAAAACAAAACCCCTGTATGAAAAGAACAGCATTTTCTCTCATTTTCGCCTGCTGCATGCTCGCTATGGCGGCGCAGGACGTTGTCAAGGTGAAATATCAAGGCGCTAAGCCCACCATCACCCATTTTGTGCAAGCCTTGGTGAATACCCGCGCAAAAGCCGAGGTGATTGACTGCGACGAGGCCGGCAACGCCTTCGACCGAGCATGGAATCGCCATTGCAAAGGACTACCACAAGAGAAAGGCGAAACCTTCACCGTCGACCAGAAGAATGGATACGTGCGCTATGAGTCGAAACACGAGGAGCACACGCTCGTGATCGAAATGTGCTACTGGAACGAAGCCGACGGCAAGCACCGCCTCGTGGCCTACAATGTGGCCAGTTACTTCAACGGCAAGTACTCCACCGGCCAATACGACGGCCTCGACTTCTACCGCTACAACAACGCCACACGCACCATGACCCGCACCCAGGACGTGGGTTTCGAGGTGGAATACTACAGCGAAGATGGTGCACGGGTGTCGTACGACCTCCCACGCTCGGGCAAAAACATCACCAAGAAATCGTGGTACGACGACGGACGCATCGTGAGCAACACCCTCAAGTGGCAAGGCCGCCGCTTCACCCGCTAACGGGGCAAAATAGTCACATCTCTATCTATATAATAATTACAGGGGCGCAATCGCGTCCCTTTATATTTTTTAGTTGCCGAGGTAGCCGCTACAGCATGTTGAGCCCTTCCCACAGGCGGCGTTCCTGGTCGTCGGTGAGCAGTTGGCCCGAGTGGCCGCGGCGCCATTCTATTTCGGGAAGAATTTCCTCCAGCCGCTCAATGGGCACACTGGGACGGTCGGGGTCGCTAGGCTGCACGATGGAGATGTCTACATAGCGGCGAGTCTTGCTCGTGCCAGCCCAGTCGCTGTCTTCATAAGGCTCGGAAAGAAACTCTCCATAATACACCATCCCGTTAGGCCCGTCGCCCACACGCACCATGATGTAACTGTCGCCCTCATGCGCCTCTTGCCATTCATAGATGCTCCAGTTGCCACAGAATCCATTAGGCCACTTCTTCTTCGCCTCACGAAATCGGTCAATCTTGCTGCTACTGATAGCAGGGTTCCATCGCATAATATAAGTGCTCATAACTCATTAGTTTTTAGTATTGTTCAAAAATATCTCGGTGCAAATTAAGCCACCACCTGTTCCAAACCATGACACAACCGCAGAAAAAATTTCCAGAGCCTGCCCAAAAACTCAAAAACGGCTCGTAAAAAGCGGAAACACAAGGCATCCGCCCTCCGCCGTCGGAGACGGCTTATTATGGTTAACTCCATGCAAGCGAGTGAATTGCGTAGCAATTCGCGAGCGCGGCTTGGAGATAAGGAACCACAAAGAAAAGAGCCTCGGAGAGGGTCGGTTATGGTAGAGACTCGAGTTTTCTGTCTCCACCATCAGATCATCACACCTCCCACAGCCGCGAAACAGCATAAAGAGGCACCACCCTCACATGCCGCCTCAATCCGCCATCTTGGCTATCCACATAATCGAATTCCCCGAAATTCTCAAGCGAACACCTTACGGCCTCAGTGAGATGCTTTTCGCGCATAAACATCCACAGGCTCTTCATGCCGCCCTGTGTGCCCGATTTCACTTCAATGGGTGTGACCGTGAGATTCATCACCTCCAGGTAGTCGATTTCTGCAACGCTGTTGCCCGTCTTTTCCCAGTAAAACATCTTGGGGCGCTGCACGCATGGCTTGTTGCGCGCTATTTCCAGGCCTGCCACCATCTCGGTGAGGCCGTCTTTGTTCACGAGGTCTTGCGGACTTCCCTCCATGATTTGCTGGATGAGTTGCTGCGACAAGGCTCCCTCCAAGTGCAACACCGCCAGCAATAGCCCGGGGTCAAGAAACAGGATTTTCCGGTTCTTCTCATTGGCCTCGGCATCGAGCGGCACACCATTGCCCGAGGTTGCCACCACGGGCGTGACGATGCCAGCCAGCGAAAGCAAGCGCAGCGCCTCTCTGATTTGCGAACTCTGATGATCGCTCGAAACTTGCTTAAATGTGAGTTTCTCACCCACCTGATGGCACACCCCGCGCATGGTGATGCGCAGCAAGTCGGGATTTGCCCGCTTCTTGTATTTGCCGAAATCATCTTCATAGGTGAGCACGATGTCTTCCTGAATACTTCGGCAGCGCAAAAAATCGCCTGTTTTCACCCACGTTGCCACCGCCTCGGGCATGCCGCCCACCAGCAGATAGATGCGGAAGAGGGATATCAATTTCTCATGGAAAGCCTCATCGAGAGGGTGCTGACTGTCGGCCGCATTGCGCATCGCCATCAACCCTTCCTCATGATTCGCGCCAAGGAATTCGTCGAAGGTCATGGGATACATGAATAGCGAGTGAATTCTGCCCACGCCGAAGGTGGGCAATTCCTGCAACGTGAATTCCAGTAGCGATCCAGCAGCCACCACATGGAGTTCGGGATAGTCTTCTTTGAAAAATCGCAGGGCCATGATGGCCTCAGGGCACTCCTGTATCTCATCAAGAAAAAGGAGCGTTTTCCCGGCTTCAACGGGCACATTTATATAATTGGCAATCTCCTGCGCTATCAGGCGCACGTCGATATCGCCCTGGAAAAAACTTTTCACCGCCTTGTGGCGCTCAAAGTTCACCTCAGCAAAATGTTTGAACTGCTCGCCCAGATGGCGCACAGCCGACGATTTCCCCACCTGACGAGCACCTCGCAGCAAGAGCGGTTTTCGCATAGCATCATCCTTCCAATTCAGAAGTTGATGATCAATATTTCGCTTAATATATTCCATAATCACTACACAACTGATTTTCAACGGCAAATGTAATTAAAATATCCAATTCCGACAAATAATTCGTGCTAAAATATCCAATTCCGACAAATAATCGGCGCTAAAATACTCAATTCCGACAAATAATTTGGTTTCGTGGGGTGGATGCTGGTGGGTATAGGCGGGGCGGGGAGCGTTTTCTTGCAGCAGTAATTTGCCAGGAAATTTGGTGGATTGGGAGAAAAGTGATAACTTTGCCAGTGAAATAGATTATTTTGTTATGAACAACGCTGTTTTCCATCACCATCATCATTACAGCTGCCTTTGAAAGGAGAGTTGAATGACGGTGTGCCTGGAATTGTGGTTTTCATAGCAACGACAAGAACGAGTTGATCCGACTTTCCTGAGATGCAGGATGGTCGGTCATTTTTTTATATATAGCATAAACTAAAAAAAAATACGATATTACACTATGTTACGAATTGCTGTACAATCAAAAGGTCGCCTCTACGAGGAGACCATGGAGCTGCTCAAAGCGGCTGGTATTAAACTTGTGGCCGTGAAGCGCACGCTGCTGGTGCCTTCACGCAACTTCCCTGTGGAATTACTCTTCCTTCGCGATGACGACATCCCCGATTCAGTGGCTTCGGGCACTGCCGACATCGGTATCGTGGGATTGAACGAGGTGCTGGAGAAGCGTAAGGCGGTGAAGCAAATCCGTCCGCTGGGCTTCAGCAAGTGCCGCCTCTCGCTGGCTATCCCCAAGGAGGCCGACTACCAGGGCGTGGCGTGGTTTAATGGCAAGAAAATTGCTACCAGTTATCCCGAAATTCTCACCGACTTCCTCAACAAGAACAATATCCAGGCCGACATCCACGTGATTAGCGGTTCGGTGGAAATTGCCCCGGGCATCGGGCTGGCCGACGGCATCTTCGACATCGTGTCGAGCGGCAGCACGCTGGTGAGCAACAACCTGCGCGAAGTGGAGGTGGTGCTCCAGAGCGAAGCCGTGCTCATCGGCGGCAAAAACGATCTCGACGATGAAAAGCAAGCCGTGCTCGACGAACTCCTTTTCCGCATCGAGGCTGTGAAGGAGGCCGAAAACAAGAAATACGTGCTCATGAATGTGCCTCGCGAGAAACTCGAAGCCGTGCTGGCCATTCTGCCAGGCATCAAGAGCCCTACCGTGCTGCCACTGGCCGACGAAAACTGGTGTTCGGTGCACACTGTGCTCGAGGAGAAGAAACTCTGGACCAGCATCAACGCCCTCAAGGCTGTGGGCGCCACCGGCATCCTCGTGCTCAACATCGAGGAGATGGTTCTTTGAGAGAAATTAGATGTTAGAGATTAGACGTTAGATAGATTGTTTTCTAGATATCTAGTCATCTAGTCATCTAGATGTCTAGCCCACACGCAACTTAAAAGCATGACACTTAACACGATAAAATACCCCTCGCGCGAGCAGTGGCCTGAGTTGATGAAGCGCGCCGTGGCCGACACGCGCGAACTCCACGACACCGTGGCCGATATCCTTGCCAATGTGCGCTTGAATGGCGACAAGGCGCTGCGCGAATATGCCGAGCGCTTCGACAAGGTGACACTCGATTCGCTGCGCGTGAGCGAGGCCGAAATCGAAGAGGCGAAAACTGCGCTTCCCGAGGAGTTGAAAGCGGCCATCGATGTGGCTGCCAGCAATATCGCCAAGTTTCACCAGGCGCAAGCCATGGAGGAAATCACAGTGGAAACCAGCCCCGGCGTGGTGTGCAGCCAGCGCGCTGTGCCCATCAGCGACGTGGGTCTCTACATCCCGGGCGGCAATTCTCCGCTGTTCTCCACCGTGCTGATGCTGGCGATGCCCGCTCGCATAGCGGGATGCCGTAATGTGGTGATGTGCACCCCCGCCGGCAAGGACGGCAAGGTGCATCCCGCCATTCTCTACGCCGGCTGGAAATGCGGCGTTACCGCCATCTTCAAGAGCGGTGGCGCTCAGGCGGTGGCTGCGATGGCCTACGGAACCGAAACCGTGCCTCGCGTGAGCAAGATTTTCGGCCCTGGCAACCGCTTCGTGATGGAGGCGAAGATGCAGGTGAACAGCACCGGCACCGCCATCGACATGCCTGCCGGACCCAGCGAGGTGCTGGTGGTGGCCGACGCTGCCGCCGATGCGCGCTTCGTGGCCAGCGACTTCCTCTCGCAGGCTGAGCACGGCCCCGACAGCCAGTCGATTCTCCTCACCACCGACGAAGGTTTCGCCGAGCGACTGCCCGAGGTGATCGACGAGTTGCTCGCCACACTTCCCCGCCAGGAGATGATGAAGCAGTCGCTCAGCCACAGCCACATCATCTTGCTCAACGACGAGGCCGAGGTGATGGATTTCGTGAACGAATACGCGCCCGAGCACCTCATCATCAACACCCAAAACTGCGATGCGCTGGCTGAGCGTGTGGAAAATGCGGGATCGGTGTTCCTCGGTCCTTACTCACCCGAGAGTGCCGGCGACTACGCCAGCGGCACCAACCACACCCTGCCCACCAGCGGCTACGCCAAGGCCTACAGCGGCGTGAATCTCGACAGTTTCACCAAGAAAATCACCTTCCAGCGCCTTTCGCAAGAAGGCCTCTACGGCATAGGTGAAGCCGTAGCAGCCATGGCCGCCGCCGAAGACCTCATGGCCCACCGCCTGGCAGTGACAGTGAGAA
>JAUNCU010000283.1 GCA_030526455.1 Bacteroidales bacterium
CGCTGTATTGCTTACCCAGTTCCACAGGGTCGCCCGCATCGCGGAAGTTCACGAAGTTCACCCCCTTCACGGTGGTGCCGTCTTTCACGTCGAGGCAGGGAATAATGCGCTTTGCTAACATGCTATAGTCTATATATAATGTGTAGTTATTTCTGTTGAAGATTATATTTCTCGAGCATAGCCATGGTGATGCGGCCTTCGTAGATGGCTTTGCCCACTATCACGGCGGGCACACCCAGCGCATCGAGGCTCTCAATGTCGGCCATTCCGCTCACGCCACCGCTGGCAATGAGTCGCAGCCCGGGCAACTCGGCCAGCATCTCCTTGTAGAGCGCCAGCGAGGGACCCTGTAGCATGCCGTCGCAGTCGATGTCGGTGCTGATCACCTGAGTCACGCCCTTGGCCATATACTGGCGAATGAAGGGCACAATCTGCTCATCGCTGTCGTCGAGCCAACCGTTGGTGGAGATTTTTCCGCCACGGGCGTCGGCACCGAGGATGATGGCGTCGCTGCCATAGCGCTGGAGCCAGCCCTCAAACAGGGCGTGGTCGGTAACGGCAATGCTGCCGCCCGTCACCTTTTCGGCCCCGCTCTCGAAGGCGATGCGCACGTCGTCGTCGCTCTTCAGTCCGCCACCGAAGTCGATGTGCAGACCGGTGTGGCCCGCGATGGCTTCGAGGGTGCGGTAGTTCACGATGTGCTTACTCTTCGCTCCATCCAGGTCCACGAGGTGGAGCAGCGTGCAGCCCGCGTCTTCAAAAGCGCGCGCCACGTCGAGCGGACTCTCGTTATACACCTTCTGCGTGCCGTAGTCGCCCTTCGAGAGGCGCACACACTTGCCACCTATGATATCTATTGCTGGAATGATGTCGATCATAATTCGATGAATTGCTTTAAGATGGTTTCGCCCACGTCGCCACTCTTCTCGGGGTGAAACTGGGTGGCGTAGAAATTGTCGCGATGCAGCGCCGCGCTGAAGGGAGTGATATAGTGGGTGGTGGCGATGGTGTCGCGGCACACGGGAGCGTAATAACTGTGCACGTAGTACACCCACGCCTCGCGCTGCGCCTCGGTGATCAAACCGTTGTCGCGCGTCACGTCGATGGTGTTCCATCCCATGTGGGGAATCTTCAGTTCGGGGCACGCCGCATTGTCGAAGCGGCGAATGTCGGCATCAAAAATGCCCATGCACTGCGCGCCACCCTCTTCACTCGAGCGGCACAACAACTGCAGCCCTATGCATATGCCCAGCACAGGCTGCGTGAGGCTCTTGATCACCTCGTCGAGCCTGTGCTCGCGCAGATAGTTCATCGCCGTAGAGGCCTCCCCCACTCCCGGGAACACCACCTTGTCGGCACAGCGAAGCGCCTCAGCATCGTCGGTAATCACCGCCTCAACGCCAATGCGCTGCAGCGCACACTGCACCGAAAACACATTACCCGCATTATATTTTACAATCGCAATACTCATTTCAATACGTTTTATTTTACAAAGTTAAGAAAAAAGAAACGCGTATTCATGCTTTTTCAACAAATAATAGACATTTTTCCCAAACAACGCCCAATCCCCAGCAAAAAAACCTTGCGCCAAAAGTATTACAAAAAAGCACAAAAAACCTACAAAAACCACCCCAAAATGCCATCAAAGGGACGGTTCCTGTTTTCCGCAATGGGACACGCCAATTACCCTTTTGCAATTTCTACTAACA
>JAUNCU010000095.1 GCA_030526455.1 Bacteroidales bacterium
ACTTATCGGACTTATCGGACCTATCTGTCCAATCAACTCTTCCCCTCTCCAAGGTACAAAAAAAGACATCGCCCTCGATGAAAGGCGATGTCTTTTTTATGTATGTATCCTGTTGATTAGTAGTTGCGGGCGAAGATTACGCGGCGTTTGCTGGGCTTGCCGGTGTAGATGCACTTGCCTTCTTCTTCCTCGCCGTCCAGAGGGATGCAGCGAATGGTGGCCTTGGTTTCTTCCTTGATCTTTTCTTCGGTTTCGGTTGTGCCGTCCCAGTGTGCAAGGATGAAGCCGCCCTTTTCGATCTGCGCCTTGAATTCTTCCCAGGTGTCGACCTTGCTGGTCATTTCCAAGCGGTGGTTGAGTGCCTTGGTGTAGATGTTGTTCTGGATGTCGTCGAGCAGTTTCACTACGTAGTCTTCAATGCCTTCGAGTGCCACGGTTTCCTTCTCGAGCGTGTCGCGGCGCATCACTTCGATGGTGCCGTTTTCGATGTCGCGCGCACCGAGCACGAGGCGCACGGGCACACCCTTGAGTTCATAGTCGGCAAACTTGAAGCCTGGGCGCTTGTTGTCGGCGTTGTCGTATTTCACCGAGATGCCTTGCTTCTTGAGGTTCTCCACGATAGGAGCCACCTTGGCGTTGACCACGTCGAGTTGCTCTTGGCTGCGGTAGATGGGCACGATTACCACCTGGATAGGCGCCAACTTTGGAGGGAGCACCAAGCCGTTGTCGTCGCTGTGGGTCATGATGAGTGCACCCATGAGGCGGGTTGATACACCCCAAGAGGTAGCCCACACGTAGTCGAGTTTGTTTTCGTCGTTCACGAATTTCACGTCGAACGCCTTGGCGAAGTTCTGGCCGAGGAAGTGAGAGGTGCCGCTCTGCAGTGCCTTGCCGTCTTGCATCATGGCCTCGATGGTGTAGGTTTCGAGTGCGCCGGCGAAGCGTTCGTTGGCAGTCTTCACACCCTTCACCACGGGGAGTGCCATATATTTTTCGGCGAAGTCGCCATATACGTTAAGCATTTCGATAGCCTTCTCCTGTGCTTCTTCCTTGGTGGCGTGGGCGGTGTGGCCTTCTTGCCAGAGGAATTCGGCGGTGCGCAGGAAGAGGCGGGTGCGCATTTCCCAGCGGAACACGTTGGCCCACTGGTTCACGAGCAATGGGAGGTCGCGATAGGAGTTGATCCAGTTGCGATAGGTGTTCCAGATGATGGTTTCGCTGGTGGGGCGAATGATGAGTTCTTCTTCGAGACGCGCTTCTGGATCCACCACCACGCCCTGGCCATCAGGGTTGTTCTTGAGGCGGTAGTGCGTCACCACGGCGCATTCTTTTGCGAAGCCTTCCACGTGGTCGGCTTCCTTGCTGAGGAATGATTTTGGAATCAGCAATGGGAAATATGCGTTCTGTACACCGGTTTCCTTAAACATTGTGTCGAGTTGGTGCTGCATCTTTTCCCAGATTGCATAACCGTAAGGCTTGATCACCATGCAGCCACGCACTGCCGATTGCTCGGCGAGGTCGGCCTTGATCACCAAGTCGTTATACCATTGAGAGTAGTTGTCGGCTCTCTTGGTTAAGTCCTTTAATTCTTTTGCCATTTTTTAGTGATATATGTTTTTATTTTCGTTTTTTACTGATGATGGTTCCGGTCACTTTGCCCTTCTTCGCCTGCTCAATCATGGCTTCGCCTGGCACGATGTACACCTCCAAGCGGCGGTTGAGGCGGCGCTTTTCCATAGTGGAGTTGTCTTTCAGCGGCTGAATGTCGCCGAAGGCGTAAGGCACCACGGCTTCGGTGTTGCCGTTGGCGTCAAACCAGTCAAACACCGCGTTCACCCTGGCGCTCGTGAGGCGGGTGAGGTAGTCGCGAGAGCCGGTGTTGTCGCTGTGCATCACCAGCAGCATCTTGTACATGCCTGGAGTTTTGGTGAATTTCAGCAGTTTGCTCAGCGTTTCGCTACTCTTGTCCACGAGCACGGTGTCGTTGGGCGCAAAGAGTTCGTAGGCGGGGATGGTGACGATAATCACTTCCCCATTGCGCATGAGTTCCACTTCCAGGCTGTTGTTGATCAGCGCAATGGCCTGGTCGTTCTGGAAATCCTGTACGCGCCCTGCCACTTCGCTTTTCGCGATCTTGGGCGAATTCACGTTCTGGTCGAAGGTGAGTTCGTAGATGTCAACCACCCCCTTGGCTTGGATGCCCAGGGTGGCGCAGAGTGAAATGCAAGCGGCTAATAATATTTGTTTCAATCTCATTGTGTTGCGTTAATCGTCAAGTGTATTCTCGTAAGCGGTTTCGGCTTCCACGATGGCAGCCACGTGAGCGGGGTCGATGGCGTTGGCCTTGTCCTTGGCCAGTTGCTTCTTCACGTAGGCAATCACCTTTTCGTTGTCGTCGTCGAAATCCTCGTTTTCGTCATATTTCTCGAAATATTCGAAAATGGTGTCGATCACCAGCAAAATGTCGTCGTCGTCATAGTTTGCCACTTCGGCTATGCCGGCGTGCTCTTTTATGTAAGCAATCGCTTTGAGTTCGTCAAATTCCATAACTTCTATCTATTTTTTTTATTGTTGTTGATGTAATCACAGGTTCAACAATTCCTCGGGCACATCGAGCGCTATGCTCTCGCCCTCGGTGTCGATGTCGACCACAAATTCGTCAACGGCGGGCACGAGTATCTCCTTATCGGAATCCTCGGCTGCGATGCGGAAGAGCACATTGGCGGTGCTGTCGTCCACGTCCACAATCTCGCCAGCCTCTTTGCCGTTGATAATGGCTTTGTAGCCAATGAAGTAGTCGATGGGCATCTCGTCGGAGTCATAGGCTTCGGCCAGATCCTCAAATTCGTTTTTCTTCACGAAGATGGCCTTGTTCACGAGCAGTGCTGCCTCGTTCTCGTTGCTGATGCCGTCGATGAGCAGCAGTGCCGTCTGAGCGGTTTTGCCGCGGGAGGCGTTCACGAAAAATGGCACGTAGATGCCGTCGATGTCGCTGATGAGGCACGAGAATCGGGTGAGCACGTCGAGATCGCAGTCGATGGTTGCCGAAATCTCGCCATTCACGCCGTGTGGCTTGTTATACACGCCTATCTCTATGAGTTCCTCTCGTGTGATCATTGTTGCTTATTTTTTCTTTTTCTTCTTCGATGTGGTTTTTGGAGTGGCCACGGGAGCCTCCTTAAACTGGTGCAGCGCCTTCTCGTTGGGGTCGATCTGAATCTTTCCCTTTGAGTAGAAGGCGAGGTCTTTGAAGATTTTTGCATCTTCCACATCCTCTTTGCTGATTTGGAAAATGAGTTTCTTCATGTGGTTGGCAAGGAGCATCACCAGCGCGTCGCGTTCTTCCCCTTCGGGATACTCGCATGCGCGGGCTATCATGCGCTCAATGGTCTTGCCATAGTGGCGAAACCTGATGTTCTCCAATTTGTATTGCATGGGTTCGGGCTTGCTCACGAGGTTTTCTTCCTTCACGATGTCGCATGGGTAGTCGATGTCGAGTTTGAAGTTGCTCATGATGGCAAGGTGGTCCCAGAGTTTGTGCTTGTAGTCGGCCTCGTCGCGCAGTTGTGGAAAGAGGTTGCCCATTGAGCGGATGATGGTGTAGGCGCATCGGGTGCGCTCTTCCCTGTCTTCAATGGTGCAGCAGTGGTCCACCATCTGCTGGATGTTGCGGCCATATTCTGGCAGTGCCAGTTTCTTGAGTTGGGTGTTGTAATCGAGCATGTTTTCGTAAAGTCGTTTCTTAGTTCAAACTACAAAGTTAGCGATAAAAAGTCAAACTATTGAAATCAGAACAGTTTTTTCTTCGATTTTGTCACCTGGAATTCCTTCAGGTAAAGCGGTGTGGAATAGGCCACGTCGATGAAGTCGCCTTCTCGGAACGCCTTTTCTGAGAGTGCCAGCATGGAGAGTGCCACGGGTTTCACGCCTTCAATGAACTCGGCGTTCGGGTGCTTGATCACGTCTTTCACCTTGTCGGCGCCATTGCCGCAGAACACCAGGTGGTGGTCTTTCAGCAGGTCGGCAAAGGAGTTTTCGTCGATGATCATGGGCTGTGGCTCCATCACTTCCTGCAATGCGTTGTTGTAGACGGCGGTATACACTTCCATGCGGCGCGCGTCGATCATGGGCACGAAGAGGGTGCTCTCGTCGTCGAAGAAGTGGGCAAACATGGTGGTGACGGTGAGCAGTTTGAGCGTGTTCACGCCTATGAGCGGCACGTCGAGCCCGAAGGCGAGTCCCTTGGCTTCCGAAAGGCCTATTCTCAGGCCGGTGTAAGAGCCGGGGCCTATGCTCACCGAGATGGCGTCGAGGGTCATCTCGCGCGATGTCACATAGTCCATCATGTCTTTGATATAGGCGCTCAGCAGGGTGGCGTGGGTTTGCCCTTCGTAGTTCTCGCGGTGCTCGATCACTTCGCCCGCCGAGGTGAGCGCCACCGAGCAAACGCTGGTGGAGGTTTCGATATTTAGTATATTTGCCATGTCGTTGTCAATTTTTCTTTGCAAAATTAACAAAAATATCGCGGTTTATTCCTACTTTTACGAATATTAGCAGTAAATTTGCGTATAAATAAATATTGTAAGACGATGATTTTATCAATGACTGGGTTTGGCAAGGCCGTTAAAGTGGTGAATAACAAAAAAATCACTGCCGAAGTCAAATCGTTAAATAGCAAACAACTCGATCTCTCGGTGAGGGTGCCTCAGGGTTTCCGCTCCACCGAACTTGAACTGCGCAACATGGTGGCGCATAAACTCAACCGCGGCAAGGTGGACCTGTTCATCTTCTGCGAACCCATCGAAGGCTCCACTTCGGTGAGCGTGAACCTCTCGGTGCTGAAGCAATACAAGGCTCAACTCGAGGAGGTGGCCAGCGAACTGGGTATCGCACAGCCCGACGACTGGTATGCCACCCTGCTCCGCTTGCCCGACGCGCTGAAGAACGACGTGAATGTGACCGAGGTCACCGACGAGGAAGTGGCTGCCGTGAAGGAGGCCGTGGCCGAAGCGCTTGAGGCGCTGGTGGATTTCCGCGCCCAGGAAGGCGTGCGCCTCGACCTGTTCTTCAAGGAGAAAATCGAAGCCATCCAGCAACTGCTCAACAGCGTTGACCCCTACGAGCAGTCGCGCCTGGAGAAAATCAAGGCGCGCATCTACGAGTCGCTCCAGAAACTGGAGAATGTGGCCGTGGACAAAAACCGATTTGAGCAGGAACTGATTTTCTATATCGAGAAACTCGACATCACCGAGGAGAAGATTCGCCTGCAGAATCACCTCAACTATTTCCTCGAAACCCTTGCCGACGCCACCAGCCAAGGCAAGAAACTGGGCTTCATCGCCCAGGAAATGGGTCGCGAAATCAACACTATGGGCTCGAAGGCCAATCAGGCCGAACTCCAGATTCTGGTGGTGGAAATGAAAGACCACCTCGAGCAAATCAAGGAACAAGTGCTCAACGCGCTTTAATCCCCCCCACGCATCGCTACTGTTATGAACGATATCAAGTTAATTATCATATCGGCACCCTCTGGCTCGGGCAAGTCGACCATCATAGGCCGCATCATCGACGATGAGGTGCTTAAGTTGCAATTCTCCATCTCTGCCACCACTCGTGCACCCCGCGGTGCCGAGCAGCATGGCAAGGAATATTACTTCCTCAGCGAAGACGATTTCAAGGCACGCATCGCCCGCGATGAGTTTGCCGAATATGAAGAAGTGTACCCCGGTCGCTTCTACGGCACGCTCAAGAGCGAAATTCAGCGCATCAACGACGAGGGCAAGAACGCCATCATCGATGTGGACGTGGCTGGCGGCGTGAATGTGAAGAAGATCTACGGCGAGCAGGCGCTCTCTATCTTCGTGATGCCACCCAGCGTGGCCGAATTGCGTCGCCGCCTCGAAGGCCGCGCCACCGACTCGGCTGAGGATATCCAGAAGCGCGTCGACAAGGCGGAATTCGAAATGTCGTTCGCTCCTAAATTCGATAAGGTGATCATCAACGACGACCTCGAGAAGGCAGTGGCCGAAGCCCGCGCCGTGATCACGGAGTTTGTAACCAAATAATCCCCACAGCGCAAGAGCATGAAGATAGGCATTTTTGGAGGAAGTTTCAATCCCGTGCACGTGGGCCACGCCATCATTGCTAATTACGTGATTCAGCACTGTGGTCTCGACCGCCTGTGGTTGATGGTTTCTCCATTGAGCCCGTTTAAGGTGGCACGTGGCGAGCACTACGATGTGGAGCGCCTGCGCATGGTGGAGATGGTGTCGAATAAACTGGAGCATGTGGAAACCTCGGGCTTTGAGTTCACGCTCCCCCGCCCTTCCTACACCGCCGACACCCTCAACGCGCTGAAGGCGAAATTTCCCGAGCACGAGTTCTTCCTCATCATCGGCGCCGACAACTGGGTGGCGTTCGACCGCTGGGACCGCCACGAGGAGATCCTTGCCCACCACAAGATTATGATTTACCCTCGCAGCGGCTACGAAATCGTGATTCCCGACCACCTCGCCGACACGGTGCAGGTGATCAACGCTCCGCTGGTGGAGGTGTCGTCGACCGAAATTCGCGAAGGCCTGGCGAGGATGAACAATATGTCGTTCTACCTGCCCGACGACGTTTACCATTATATTATTAAGAACAAATTATATCTCAACAATGACTGACCAGAAACTCTCTCCAAATATCATCTCATTCATTGCCTTGGCTAATGAATATTGCCAAATGCTGGAAAATGCAGAGTCGGCCACGCGCAAGGAACTGCTTGCAGAAGTGCTTAAGATTCTGCCCCGCATCTATATCATTGCGGGTGACTTGGTGGAGTGCCAGTACTACCCCGAGCATGAAATAGGCGCCTATCTCACCGAGCCCGTCTACGACCAGGTGCGTGATGTGCTGTGCCGCATCCTCGGCGAGGAAGACTGCTATCTGGAGGTGTTTGTGGAGGAGATGAAATACAGCGACGTGCCCATCGCTTGCAACATCAGCGAGAACCTCGCCGACCTCTACCAGGTGTTCTACAACTATGTGGCATCGGTGAAGGATGTGCCCACCGAGGTGCAAATCGAACTCACCGGCATCTGCAAGAGCGACTTCCACCTCTACTGGGGACAGACGCTGTGCAATGTGCTCCGAGCCGTGCACACCGCCTACTACACTCCCTACAACGACGAGCCTCACATGAAATATAATATTGAATAAAATACATAATCCCACATTATATAAAAACTCTCTTACTTATGGACAGCCAAATCACATCGTTGCTCAATTTCCTTGACAACAGCCCTTGCAATTTCTACGCAGTGGATTCTGCAAAGAAGATGCTCGAAGCAAACGGTTTTACTGAAAAACCGCTTGACCATAAACTCGTGATCGCCCCGGGCGAGAAATTCTACGTCACTAAAAACGACTCTGCCATCTTTGCCTTCACCGTGGGCAAGAAGGCTATCGCCGACACCGGGCTGAAGATTATCGCCGCTCACAGCGATTCGCCCTGCTTCCGCGTGAAGCCTAATGCCGAGATGCTGTGCGATGGCGGCATCGTGAAATTGAACACCGAGGTGTATGGCGGCCCTATTCTCTACACTTGGTTCGACCGTCCGCTCTCGCTCGCTGGCCGTGTGCTGCTCAAGGGCGCAGATGCGCTTCACCCCGTCACCCGACTGGTGAAGATCGACCGTCCGCTCTTCTCTATCTCTCACCTCGCCATTCACTTCAATCGCGCGGTGAATGAAGGCAACAAAATCAGCAAGCAGAAGGATATGCTGCCCATCATCGCCAAGGTGAACGAGCGACTCGAGGCCGAAAACATGCTGCTCTCGCTCGTGGCTAAAGAATTGGGTGTGGCGATGGATGATATCATCGATTTCGACCTCCTCGTCTACAACACTGAGAAGGCCTGCACCTTCGGCCTGAACGATGAGTTTATCTCAGCCGGCCGTCTCGACGACTTGAGCATGGTGCACGCCGCCCTCGAAGCCATCATCGACGTGAAGGATGAGGATGCCACCTGTGTGGCTGCCATCTTCGACAATGAGGAAACTGGCAGCGGCACAAAGCAAGGCGCTGGTTCGCCTGTGTTGTCTAATGTGATTATGCGCATGGTGGAATGCCAGGGCGGCAACTACGATGCCTTTGCGCAGGCCATCGCCAAGTCGTTCCTCATTTCGGCCGACAATGCCCACGCTTTCCATCCCAACTATGGCGAGAAATACGATCCCACCAATCACCCCGCCCTCGGCTCGGGTCCTTGCATCAAGATCAACGCCAACTGCAAATACATGAGCGATGCCCACTCGGCTGCCATCTTCAAGAGCCTTTGCCTCGAGGCTGGCGCGCCATTCCAGTATTTTGTGAACCACAGCGACGTGGCTGGCGGTTCTACGCTGGGCAATATCCTCACCGGCCAAATCGACATTGAGGGTGTGGACGTGGGTAATCCGCTGCTCGCCATGCACTCGGTGCGCGAAACCGGTTCGGTGGCCGACCACCTGAATATGATCAAGGTGTTTAAGCAGTTCTTCAGTTAAAAACGCCTTTCTAGCGAAAACAAAAATAATTACTAAATACATTTATCATTATGATCGACGAAAAATTGTTACAAGAAGTGACCGCGAAAGCCAATGTGTGGCTGGGCGAAGGTTACGACGAAGAAACCAAGGCCGAAGTGAAGCAGATGCTTGACAACGACGACAAGACCGACCTCATTGAGTCGTTCTACAAAACACTCGAATTCGGTACTGGTGGCCTGCGTGGCATTATGGGTGCGGGTTGCAACCGCATGAACATCTACACCGTGGGTTCTGCTACACAGGGTTTGGCCAATTACCTGAAGGACGCCTTCAAGGATCTCGACCAAATCAAGGTGGTTGTGGGCCACGACGTGCGCAACAATAGCCGCAAGTTTGCCGAAACTGTTGCCAACGTGTTCTCTGCCAACGGCATCAAGGTGTATCTCTTTGAAGACTGCCGCCCTACTCCTGAGTTGTCTTACGCTATCCGCCTGCTCGGCTGCCAGAGTGGTGTGAACATCACCGCTTCTCACAACCCTAAGGAATACAACGGCTACAAGGCTTACTGGGACGATGGCGCTCAGATGGTTTCGCCTCACGATGTGAACACCATCGACTACGTGAACCGCATCAGCGACGTGAGCGAAATCAAATTTGAGGGCAACCCCGATTTGATTCAAATCATCGGCGAAGATGTCGACAGCCAGTATATTGAGGAGATTGCAAAACTCTCTCTCAGCCAGGATATCATCAAGAAGCACAGCGACTTGAAGATTGTCTACACTCCTATCCACGGCACCGGCAAGACGCTCATCCCTCGTTCGCTCGAGCGCTGGGGCTTTAAGAACATCATCCACGTGCCTGAGCAGGATGTGCAGAGTGGCAACTTCCCCACCGTTGATTCTCCCAACCCTGAAAACGCCTCGGCTATGGCTATGGCCATCAAGAAGGCTGAAGAGGTGGATGCCGACATCGTGATGGCTTCCGACCCCGACGCCGACCGCATCGGCCTCGTGCTGAAGAACACCAAGGGCAAATACGAACTGGTGAACGGTAACCAAATCCAACTCATCTTCCACTACTATCTGCTCGCCCGCAACAAGGAACTCGGCACACTCACCGGCAACGAATACATCGTGAAGACGATCGTTACTTCCGACCTCATCGCCAAGGTGGCCGCTAAGCAGGGCATGAAACTCTACGATTGCTACACCGGCTTTAAGTGGATCGCTACCGTGATGCGCGAAAACGAAGGCAAGGCTCGCTACCTCGGTGGCGGTGAAGAAAGTTACGGCTTCCTCCCCGAAGAGTTCTGCCGCGACAAAGACGCCGTTTCTTCTATCTCGCTCATGGCCGAAATCGCCGCTTGGGCTAAGGAAAAGGGCATGACCATGAACGACATGCTCATCGACATCTACACCACCTACGGCTACAGCAAGGAACGCGGTATCTCGGTGGTTCGCACCGGCAAGTCGGGCGCTGAAGAGATTGTGGCAATGATGAAGAACTTCCGCGAAAACCCACAGAAGGAAATCGCTGGCTCGCCTGTAGTGAAGATCAAAGACTTCCAGGCACTCGAAGAAAAGAACGTGGTCACTGGCGAAGTTACTCCACTCGAAATGCCTTGCACCTCTAATGTGCTCCAGTACTACACTGCCGACGGCACCAAGGTTTCGATCCGACCTTCAGGCACAGAACCAAAGATCAAGTTCTACATCGAAGTGCACGATACCCTCGCCGACGCAGCAGCCTACGACGAAAAGAACGACTGGGCAGAAGCAAAGATCAACGTAATCTGCAAAGACCTCGGCATCGCCTAATCAAGCAATTAGCCCTAGGCATTGCCTGATCAAGCATGAAATAAGCAACGCAAGCCCCCTAATCAAGGGCAAAGCATAACAAAAGAGGAACGCCCCCACCACAGGAGCGCTCCTCTATTTTTTCCACAGTGCTTGATTAGCGAGGATAAAGATCCCGATAAATACCAGAAGGTGGGGAAAAATGGGCTCAGTAGAAAAAAGTAGGAGCCTGCCCGAGAACTCAAAAATGCGGATAATCCATTACTAAAACACCAGGCGATCACCCACCGCC
>JAUNCU010000096.1 GCA_030526455.1 Bacteroidales bacterium
ACCTGACAATGTGTAGTTTAATTTTTTAATGCAAAAAAGTGACGAAAACAGGAAAAAAAGCACTGAGGCCGGTGTGTGGGGGCTCAGTGCTTTTGTTGTATTTTCTTGTTTTGTTATTTGTTGCCGTAGTTGCGGGCCTCTTGGTAGGTTGATTTTGTGAAGAGGTAGGTGTCGGTGTGGGTGCATCGGTTACGGAAGTCGAAGATGGCTTCGGGGTTGATGGCGTAGCCCATGAATCGAGTTTCGAAGTGGAGGTGTGGGCCAGTGCTTCGGCCGGTGTTACCCGCCAGTGCGATGGGTTGGCCTGCTTTCACGTATTGGTCGGGCTTCACGAGGAAGCGAGAGAGGTGACCGTACACGGTTTCGAGGCTGTTTTCGTGGCGCAGGATCACGTAGAAACCGTAGCCGCTGCGTTCGTATTTAGTGAGGCGCACGCGTCCGCTGAAAGTAGCGTAGATGGTGTCGCCGATGGCTGCGCGGATGTCAACACCGCGGTGCATGCGGCGGAATCGAGGGCGGTAGCCGTAAGAAGAAGTCACCATGGTCTGGTTGATAGGCATGAAGTAATTCTTCACGTTGATGCGCTTGCTGTTGGGCACGTTGGCGTCCTTGTAGGGGTTCACGAGTCCGCTTTCCCATCCTTCGGTGTAGATGTCGGGTTCGGGTTCGATATTTTCCCAGAGTTCCTTGGCGTACTTCTGGCTTTCTTCGAGGTGGATACGTTCGTTGATTTTTGATTGGCGCGCGAGTTTGTCAGCGTGAGCCTTGCGGTAACTAGATACTGAACTGAGGCTTTGAGCGCTGGCAAGGCCGGCTGCCATGATTGAGAAAATTAAGATATTTGCAAGTTTACTAAACTTCATAATCTTTGTTGTTTTGGCGATTCGCTGCGTGGGAGTAGCGTGAATAGTTATATATATAAGGTATCGCCCAATTAATAATGGTGTTTGGAGGTTACCGGCTTTTCTAGCGAAAAACCCGTGCCGAAAAACACGTCGGCTGGCGGCAATTTTTGTCTCCAAGGGCAGGTGCGATTTTCACCCCCGCCGAATTTAAAACGCTCAAAATTACCTCATTATTCTAAGGGAGGCAAGAAAATGCTACTTAAAATATGTAAAATTGTGTCTATTTTTGTGTAATTCAAGCCACAAACGCCACGTTTTTAGTGGTTTAGGCACCAGGCATGCAAAGTGGTTAAAAAACGCTCAATTTCTTAAAATACCTAAAAAATGGCACAAATATCAGAATGTGTGCAGATTAGGCAGCCCCACACAGATCCCACAGATTTTATTAGTGCCCCACACAGATCCCACTGATCTCACGGATTATTATTAGGGGCTCACACAGATTCAACGAGATTCAACAGAAAAATTGATTCAACAGATTAATTCGCTAAATTCTTCGCAAGCGAAGCGGCAAGCCGATAACGTTGAACACTGCCCCACACAGATCCCACAGATCTCACGGATTATTATTAGGGGCTCACACGGATTCAACGAGATTCAACAGAAAATTCGTTTAATTCGTGAACAATGCCCCACGTGAAAATTTTTGAGATGCCTTGCGGTGGATTTGATGAGGTTTACTCGGTGGGGAATAGGTTGGGGGAGCCGTTTAGCCACCAGATTAGGCCTAGGATCCATAGTGCTAGCACTGCTACGAAGGTGGTGAATACGTAGTAGAACGATGTGTCGGTGGTGCTTTTGCTGATGCCGAATCGGAAGCCGGCTTTTATGTCGGGGTGGTGGAAGAGGCGCCCGAGCGCGTAGAGGCCCCACACGCCGTTGAAGATGGGGATGAGGACGAGGCAGATGGCTGCCGCTACCCACACCTTTCCCGCACCCAGGCTGGCGGGGAGCCAGTAGAAATAGGCATAGTGGGCGATGCAGAACGCCACCACCCAGAAGTATTTTTTCAGGAAATATGGGGCTTCTTTGGCATCCTCGCGGGCGTGGTCCATCCTGAAACTGAGCGCCCTTTCGCACCGCAGGCACACCTTGTGGCCGGCGTAGGACACGGCTACCATGATCACGTGGAAGGCGAAGGCGATGGCGTTGTCGAGCAGCGGCGTGCGCATGTTGTAGATGCTCACCGCCATGATGAGGAAAAACAGCGCCGCTGCCAGCATGAAGTATTTCAGCATGGAGATTTTCCATGTGAGGGTGTTGATACGGTCGTTGATGTCGTGTCGCATAAGTCGCATAATGTGATAGGTTTTAGAGTGTTGATGGATAATTGAACTTAATTGAAAAAAACTCGGTCTGCTACGATAACCGACCCTCTCCGAGGCTCTTTTCTTTGCTGCCATCTATCTCCAAGCCGCGCTCGCGAATTGCTGCGCAATTCACTCGCTTGCATGGAGTTAACCATGATAAGCCGTCTCCGACGGCGGAGGTTGGTCGCCTAGTGTTTTTGCCATAAGTCTGCCGCATTTTCAGTTTTCGGACAGGCTGGGGTGGAGAGGGGGCATCGATGGTTTTTAACTGATGAGGCCCCAGTTCACCGTGTGCTGGAAGAGGAGGCGAATGTGTGCGGCGAGTTGGCGTCCCTCGGACGAATCGAGTTGCGGGTCGTGCTCGAGATAGGCCTCGGCGTCGGCACGTGCCTGCTCGATGATAGGGCCGTCGGTCACCAGATTAGCCACCTTCAGGTTGAAGGCAATGCCGCTCTGCTGCGTGCCCTCCATGTCGCCCGGTCCGCGCAGTTTCATATCCTCCTCAGCCACGACGAAGCCATCGTTGGTGGTCGTCATCACCTCCAGGCGGTGGCGAGTTTCCTTCGTGAGCGAATGTTTCGACATCAGGATACAGTAACTCTGGTCGGCGCCACGGCCCACACGACCGCGCAACTGGTGGAGTTGGGAGAGGCCGAAACGCTCGGCATTCTCGATCACCATCACGCTGGCATTGGGCACATTCACGCCCACCTCGATCACGGTGGTAGCCACCAGAATGTGCGACTCGTGGCTGGCAAACTGCTGCATCTGGTAGTCCTTCTCGGCAGGCTTCATCTTGCCGTGCACCATGCTCACCTTATAGTGAGGGAACTTCTCCTGCACAATCTCGAATCCCTCTTCGAGCGCGCGCAGGTCGAGTTTCTCGTTTTCCTCGATAAGCGGATACACGATGTAGGCCTGTCGGCCCTTGCGCAACTCCTGGCCAATGAACTGATAGACCTTCTCGTGGTCGTTCTCATAGCGCAGATAAGTGCTCACAGGCTTGCGTCCAGGCGGGAGTTCGTCGATGATCGACACATCGAGGTCGCCATACACCGTCATCGATAGCGTGCGCGGTATGGGCGTGGCCGTCATCACCAGCACGTGGGGTGGGGTGGCATTCTTCTTCCACAGGCGCGCGCGCTGCGCTACACCGAAGCGGTGCTGCTCGTCGATGATGGCAAGGCCCAGGTTGCGGTATTGCACCACATCCTCCAGCAGCGCGTGGGTGCCGATAAGCAACTGGAGCGAACCGTCGAGCAAGGCGGCGTGAATCTCATCGCGCTGCTTCTTGCGCGTGCTGCCCGTGAGCAGCGCCACCTTCACCCCCACCTTCTCAGCCATGGCACTGATGGCCTCGAAATGCTGCGTGGCAAGGATTTCGGTGGGCGCCATGATGCAGGCCTGGGCATCGTTGGCAATGGCGATAAGCGCGGTGAAAAACGCCACGATCGTCTTGCCGCTGCCCACGTCGCCCTGCAGCAGGCGGTTCATCTGTCGACCGCTCATCATGTCGGCGCGAATTTCCTTAATCACCCGCTTCTGCGCCCCCGTGAGCGGGAACTGCAGGTGGTGGTTGTAGAAATCGTTGAAATAAGAGCCCACGTGGCTGAACACCTGTCCGGCGAGTTTTTTCGTCAGGCCCTTGATGTTTTTGAGAATATGGAGTTCGAGGAAAAAGAGTTCCTCATATTTCATGCGATACTGCGCGCGCTGCAGGGCAGCGATGCTCGAGGGCAGATGCAGATTGTGCACCGCCTCGTAGACAGGCATCAGGCCACGGTGGCGAATAATCGCCTCCGGCAGCGGGTCGTGGCCCTGCTTCACAGCGTCGCTCTCCAGCAGATTTTTCGCCAACTTCTGCATCAGTCGCGACGAAAAGCCGTGGTTGCGCAGTTTCTCGGTGAGGTTATACACCCCCACCATGCCTGCAGGCTGCTGATTGGGCTGATAGGCGTCCACCTCAGGGTGGGCGATGCTGAGCGTGCGGTTGAAAGGCGTGGGTTTGCCAAAGATGATGTATTCCACCCCGGTGCGATAGGTTTGCTGGATCGACTTGATGCGGTTAAACCACACACATTCCAGCGTGCCCGTGCCGTCGGAAAACAGGCCAATCAGCCTTCGGCGCGCCCCTTCGCCCTGCGTGTTGAAAGTCACGAACCGCCCCCGCAACTGCACGCTGGGTATGTCGTGGCCACGCAGGTCGGCGATGCGGTGAATGGTGCTGCGGTCGATGTAGCGGAAGGGGAAATTGTAGAGCATATCGTAGAAACTGCGTATGTCGAGTTCCTTGCCCAGAATTTCGGCCCGCTTCGGCCCCACACCGGTGAGGTATTTGATATCGTAACGCGTGAGATTATTCATGATTGGCTAGCGATGATGTGTTCGGCAATGGTGATGTCGATAGGGTGTGTGATTTTGATGTTGGTGGTTTCGCCCGTCACGAGCGCCACGTGGCCGCCGGCGTGTTCATATACCGAGGCATCGTCGGTGAAAAACGGCTCAAAGGGCACATCGTAGGCGCGCAGCAACTCCAGTGCGCGGAACGTCTGGGGCGTCTGCACTGCACGCAGCGAGGCGCGGTCGAGTGCCACCGAACCGCCCTCGGGCAGCAACTGGCGCACCGAGTCGGTCACCGGCGTGGCGGGAATGGCGCCGCCAAATTGCTTGGCAGCCTGAAACGTGGCAGCGATGAGCGCCTGGCTCACCAGCGGGCGCACCCCGTCGTGCACCGCCACAATGTCGTCCTCGGCAAGCGAAAGCGAGAGCAGGCCGTTTTTCACCGACTGAAAGCGGCTGTCGCCACCGTTCACCACACTGTGGGGCACATCGAAGCCATGCTCGGCGCAGAGCGATTGCCAGTAGTCCTGCTGGGCTTGCGGCAGCACCAGCACCACCTGGGTGCCAGGGCACCTAGCGAAACGTTCGATGGTGTGCATCAGCACAGGCTTCCCCGCCAGGGGCAAGAACTGCTTGGGTATTTGGCTGCCGAATCGAGTGCCACTTCCTCCGGCCACAATGATAGCGTAGTGTGTCATGAGAGCGCGAACAAAATAAAAATGAAAAATTATGTAACCACAAATTTACACAAAAGGAACGGCAAAAAAAAATTAAATAGCAACTCTCTCGTCAAGAATTGCTATTTAAGTTCATTAGGCATTCATGAGAAATTTCTAAGGTAATGATTGTTTTAGGTTTTCTGCAAGCAAAGATAGTGCAAGAATTGAATATCTGCAAATCTTAACGAGTGTTATATGTGCATTTTTTTATTTTTGGCATATAAATTACAGAAAAATGCAATTACAATTGGTTATATCACAGCGAGGTAGGTGTGTGGATGTTGTTAATGTTAAATATTGTGAAATTTTGAAATAGATACACAAATGGGTGCGTAAATGCGATTTTTTTGTAATTTTGTGACCATGAACTACAGAATGAAAGATGTGGCCACCGTGTTTGTGGATATCGACGACACGCTCTGGTGGTTTACTGAGAACTCGAAATTGGCGCTCAGGCATGTGTATGATGCCTTTGCGCTGGAGCAGATGTGTGCCTATGAGCGCTTCAAGGAAGTGTATGTGGCGAAGAACAAGGAACTGTGGGACCTGTTTCACCACGGGCATATCGCCAAAGATTTCCTCGTGACCGAGCGCTTCCGCTTCACCCTTGCCACCTGTGGCTATGCAGGCGATGTGGAGGCGATGAGCGCGCGCATCAATGAAGAATACCTGCGCCACTTGGCCACACTGCCCACCACGCTGCCCGGCGCTCGTGATCTGCTCGAATACCTGGTGGCGCGCGGCTACGACGTGAACACCCTGAGCAACGGCTTCAAGGGCACCCAGCAGCAAAAACTGGCTTCGGCCGGCATTGGGCATCTCATTCACCGCCACGTGCTGAGCGACGACTGCGGCATCACCAAGCCCCAGCGCGGCATTTTCGACTACGCCCTCGAGCAGTGTGGGGCAGAGGCCGCCACCTCGGTGATGATAGGCGACAACCCCGATGCCGACATACGCGGCGCCCACGAGGCGGGATGGCGCACCATCTACTTCAATCTGCGCGGCGTGGACGCCGTGGAAGGCACCGCCGACGCCGTGGTCACCAATCTGGAAGAAATCAAGCAAATCCTTTGACGCATGGGTGATATTTGCTGAAAAAATCGTAATTTTGCACCCGTTATGACAGAACAAGAAAGATTACATCTCGAAGAAGAAACCGTGAAGATGCTTCGCACGGTGTTCGACCCCGAAATACCGGTGGACGTGTACAGCCTCGGCCTGATCTACAAAATCGACATCGACGACGATGCCAACGTGGCCATCGACATGACACTCACCGCGCCCAATTGCCCCATGGCCGACTTCCTCTTTGAGGACATCAGGCAGAAGGTGGAAAGCATCGACGGCGTGAAGAGCGTGAATGTGCAACTCGTGTTTGAACCCGAATGGGACCAGAGCATGATGAGCGAAGAAGCGAAACTGGAACTGGGCATGCTTTAATCCCTCCCGCCCAAAAGACTTTCGCGCGGCCATCAAAGGCATGTGCCGGTGAAGAATTGGGGGAGGCTGAGTATGCATATATACAATATATATAGAGTGAAGATTCATGGTATATTTTCTGAGTGATTTGCACCTTGGTGCCAAGTATTTTGAAAATCCTCGCGAGAAGGAACTTGCGGTGGTGCGATTTCTCGACAGCATTGCTGCCGACGCTGAGGAAGTGTATCTGCTGGGCGACGTGCTCGACTACTGGTATGAATACCGCACGGTGGTGCCACGCGGCTATGTGCGATTCTTCGCCGCCTTGGCACGCCTCACCGACGCCGGAGTGAAGGTGACGTGGATGACGGGCAACCACGACGTGTGGCTGTTTGACTACCTGCGCACGGAAATAGGCATCCGTGTGCTCAAAGGCTACCAGGAGGTGGAAATCAAGGGCACTCGCTTTTTGCTGAGCCATGGCGACGACGTGGGCCAGCAGCCGTGGACCTACAGGGCGCTGCTCTCTCTGTTTCACAATCGCCTGTGCCAGCGGCTCTATGCCAGCGTTCACCCACGCATCACCTATGCCATAGCGCATGGCTGGTCGCATAAAAGCCGCACGAGCCACTCGCGCCAGCAGAAAGTGAAAGCCAGCGTGGCGCAGTGCTACGGCAATCTGGTGGACTTCGCCCGCGCGTACGGCGCCGAGCATCCCGCGGTGAAGCATTTCGTGATGGGGCACCTCCACATGGCCAAGCAAGAAACCATCGACGAGGCCGGCCGCACCCTCACCATTCTGGGCGACTGGATCAGCAAAAACACCTATGCCACATTCGACGGCAGCGAGATCATGCTCCACACTTTTAAGGCATAGCGGCGGGGCTGCGCAGCAGGCGAAACGGGCTATATATAGAATGTGAATTGGCGCCTTTAGGCGAAGGCTCGTGAAAAGGCTAAAGAGTGCTAAAAAATTCATAAACAAATAGAAAAATCACTTTTTCTTGATAAAAATTGCCCATTTTTAGTGGCTAATTCAAAAAAAAGTGCGATATTTGCACTTGCAAAATCGGGAACCACCCTGAAAGCGGCTGAAAAAATTGCGTAAACGATTGAATATCAGCGCGCATGATGAGTGGTGGTCGGTTTTTAAGTGTTAGATAACATTTATAATCACAAAACATACTATACTACAATGACAAAAGCAGACATCGTTAGCGAAATTTCAAAAGCAACTGGTATCGACAAGGCTTCTGTACTTGAAACCGTTGAGAAGTTCATGGAAACTGTTAAGGACAGCCTTGCAAACGGCGAGAACGTGTATCTCCGTGGCTTTGGTAGTTTCATCGTGAAGACCCGTTCACAAAAGACTGCCCGCAACATCTCTAAGAACACTACAATGATTATCCCTGAACACAACATTCCTGCATTCAAGCCAGCAAAGGTGTTCATGGAACAAGTGAAGAAGTAATAAAGCCCCTTATCGGTGCATGGCCTTGCCACTGAAGCAAGCGCTGCCACCATTGCTTTTTACAGAAACGATTTCACCCACGACTAGAGAATAATAAAATATATTGTTAATCATTTAAAACTAAGTAACAATGCCAAGCGGAAAGAAAAGAAAAGGCCACAAGATGGCTACGCACAAGCGCAAAAAAAGACTTAGAAAGAACAGACACAAAAATAAGAAATAATCTTTCTATTTAAGTCTTTGAAACATACTGAGAACAAACTCCCTTCGACACAAGTCGCTCTCTCGGTAACGCGAGTGCCAGCATCCTTCCCGTCGATTGCGACGGGGCGGAGCAATGTAAAAGGTTTAGGAGAGTTTGTTCTTTGTTGTTTTTTTTTCTTGATGATTCCCTTTCAAATTAAAAATGAGAAGTGAATTAATTGTTGACGTACAGCCGACCGACATCTCCACCGCCCTGCTCGAAGACGGGCGCCTGATGTCGCTGCAAAAGGAGTCGAGAGACGTTTCCTATGCCGTCGGTAACCTCTACTTTGCCAAGGTAAAGAAATTGATGCCCGGCCTCAATGCCGCATTCGTGAACGTGGGGCATAAAAAAGACGCATTTCTTCATTACCTTGATTTAGGATCACAGTTCAGTTCGTATGCCGAATTCATCAAGTCGGTTCTCGAAAACCCGGACAAGCGTCCTTCGCTCTCAAAATTCAAACTCAAGCCCGACATCGACAAGCATGGCTCGGTGACCGACGTGCTTCAGCAAGGCCAGCAGTTGCTGGTGCAGATAGTGAAGGAACCCATTTCCACCAAAGGCCCACGCCTTACCACCGAAATCACATTCACAGGGCGCTTCATGGTGCTCATCCCGTTTAACAACAAGATTTCGGTGTCGCAAAAGATTAAAAACTCAGCCGAGAAAATGCGCCTGCGCAAACTCGTGGAGAGCATCAAGCCCCACAACTTCGGGGTGATTATTCGCACCTCGGCCGAGAACAAGAAAGCCGCCGAACTCAATGCCGAACTGAAAGTGCTGGTGAAATGCTGGGAAGACAGCATCGCGAAATTGCAATACACGAGCGCCCCTTCGCTCATCTACGAGGAAGAAAGCCGCGCCGTGAGCGTGATACGCGACATCTTCAGCCCCGAATTTGAAAGCATCTACGTGAACAACGCTGAAGTTTACGACCAGTTGCACAACTATGTGAGCCTAATCGCACCCGACCGTGCCGACATCGTGAAAATCTACACCGACGATGTGCCCATCTTCGACAAATTCAATATCACAAGGCAAATTAAGTCGTCGTTTGGTAAAACGGTATCGTTCAAGTCGGGAGCATACATAATAATAGAAAGCACCGAAGCACTGCATGTGATCGACGTGAACTCGGGTAACCGCTCCAAGGCCTCGACCGACCAGGAGAGCAACGCGCTCGACGTGAACCTGCTCGCAGCCGATGAGATAGCACGCCAGTTGCGCCTGCGCGACATGGGCGGCATCGTGGTGGTCGACTTTATCGACATGGCCAAGAATGAGCACCGCCAGGCACTCTACGACCACATGCGTGAAGTGATGAAAAAGGACCGTGCACGCCACAACATTTTGCCGCTGAGCAAATTTGGGCTGATGCAGATCACCCGCCAGCGCGTGCGCCCGGTACTGGATATCGAAACCGCCGAATCCTGCCCTTCGTGTGGAGGTAAGGGAGAGGTTCTGCCTTCGCTGCTTTTTACCGACATGCTCAAAGACAAGGTGGATTACCTCGTGAATTCGCTCGGAGTGAAAAACTTTATTATGTATGTCCACCCATTCGTTGAAGCCTATCTGAAGAAGGGCGTGTTCAGCGAATATTTCAAATGGCGTCGAGAATTTGGACGCAAATTTAAGTTGATGGCCGACCAGAGTCTCGCCTATCTGCAATATAAGGTGATAGACAAGGACCATAACGAGATCGACCTCAAAGAAGAAAAAGACACCAGCAGTTCGAGCAGCAAAAAGGAACAGCGCTCGCGCAGCAGCAAGCACGAAGACTAAGCCCATCCCCTAATAAGGGCGCTTGCCATGCCACCACGCTGGTGAAAATGAAACAAGGCCGCATCCCTCGCTCAATCGTGGGCAGCAGGGATGCGGCTTTTTTTTGCGCGCTCCTTTTGTGGCGCTCGCTTTGATGGCGGGGGCTAGGCTTGCTTCGCTCGCCTTTAGCGAGATGAGCAGCGGATGCTGCTCACACGGGGGCGCCTTTGCGGCGGCAAAGCGCTATAGCGCGCCGCCGAATGGCAGGCGTGGGCGCGCTTTTGCGGCGGGCGCCTTTGATGCCGGGGGCGCCCTGTTGCGGTGGGGGGGCTTTTGTGGCGGTGGGCCCCTTTGATGCCGGTGGGGGCTTTAGGCTAGCTTCGCTTGCCATTTGGGGGCTTT
>JAUNCU010000097.1 GCA_030526455.1 Bacteroidales bacterium
TTCTAATCTCTATCTTCTAATTTCTCTTTGTGATAAATTCTTGGAATGCTTGTTTGTAACTGTCGCCTATGGGGATGTAGACTTCTCCGAATACGATGCGGTTTCGTTCTATTTCGCGTATTTTGCTTTTCTGCACGATGTAGGATCGGTGCACTCTTATGAATCGCGATGCGGGGAGCATTTCCTCCATCGTTTTCATGTTCATCAGCGACACCACCGGTTTGCCCGATTCTTCGGTGAAGATTTTCACATAGTCTTTCAGCCCCTCCACATATTTGATGCTGTCGAGGTCGATTTGAATGAGTTTGTATTCGCTCTTCACGAAGATACTCTTAGGCTCGGCTTCCTTGTCGGCCTCGGCCTTGATGCGCAGCAGGGTGAACCATTGCAGGGCCTTGTTGCACGCCGTGAGGAAGTCGACGTAACTGATGGGCTTGATGAGGTAGTCGAGCGCATTGGCGCGGAATCCGTCGATGGCATATTGTTCGAATGCCGTGGTGAAGATGATGCGTGTGCTCTTTGGCAGCATCTTCGCCAGTTCGAGCCCGTTGATGTCGGGCATTTGTATGTCGAGGAAAATCAGGTCCACGGGGTCGTTTGCGATGCCGTTCATCGCGTCCATGGCGCTGCTGTATTTTCCTGTGAGTTGTAAGAAAGAGATTTTCTCCACATAACTTGCGAGCAGCTCCACTGCCAGAGGCTCGTCGTCAACTATTGCGCATTTCAGTGTCATTGCTTTTGAGTTTTATGATTGAAAAATATTCGTTTCCGTTGCTGGTGGTGCCGCGGCTCCACTCGTGGCGGTCTTTATACATGAGCGAGAGGCGCTTCTGCACTTGCTCCAGCCCTATGCCCGAACCGCTCTTGTCGTTGTGGTTCTTGGGGTGGCAACTGTTGCGAATCTCGCAGGTGATCACGCCTTGCTCTTCGGTGATTTTGATGTGAATGTAACTGGGTTCCGAAGGCGAGATGCCGTGCTTGAAGGCATTTTCCACGAGCGAGATGAAGAGCAGCGGCGCAATGGGTGTGGCGCTCTTCTCCACCGTGGAGATTTGCGTGGTGATAATCACGTTTTGGCCCATGCGAATCTTCATCAACTCGATGTAGTTTTTGATGAAAGCCACCTCCTTGTTGAGCGGCACGAAATCGTGCTGGTTGTCGTAGAGCATGTGGCGTAGCATCTTGCTCAGGTCGTGCACCGCACACTGCGCCTTTTCGGGGTCGATGGATATGAGGGCGTAGATGTTGTTGAGCGTGTTGAGCAGGAAGTGGGGGTTGAGTTGGCTGCGGAGGTTGCTCAGTTCGGCCTCGCTCTTCGCTTTTTCGGCCTCGCGGCGCAGGTCGTCGTTGTATTTCCAGTATTGCGACATGCGTATCGCCATGGCCAGGGCAGCCATCAGGCTGAAGAGAATCACCTGCCACATGGCTGCAATCACGGGCGAACTGGGTCCGAGCCGTGGCATGTCGGGCAGCACGATCGACATCATCCACCACCAGGCGCTATAGAGCCCCAGGGTGAACACGATGAGGATGACGTTTTCCACAAAATAGCGGGTGCGTCGATGCTTGAAATAGAGGCGGGGGAGCAGCAACATGTAATTGATGTAGAACATCCACATGTAGCACAGCGTGGGACCCAGTGCGCGCAGCGTGTGCAGCGCGCGCTCTTCCACGTCTTCGGCTGGACGCAGAATGGCGGGGATGAAGATAATCAGCCCCCAACACAGCGCATGGATGGCAATATTTCGCTTCTCAATAGTGTGTTGCATAATTTACTCACAATGGTGACGCGGCCTAGTAGTTGAATGATGTGCTACTGGCATTACCCTACTTTTATTTCGCAAATTTA
Organism: Bacteroidales bacterium; assembly: GCA_030526455.1. Lineage (GTDB taxonomy): Bacteria > Bacteroidota > Bacteroidia > Bacteroidales > Muribaculaceae > Sodaliphilus. The sequence goes on from JAUNCU010000097.1 coordinate 1,850, forward strand.
GGTAATATTTTCAATTCCATCTAAAGAAAGTGGTTAAAAAAACTTTCTCAGTGCATTCTGGAGGGGGTGAAGGGCGGATTTTGGGGTAAAAAAACGCTGCCTCCCCGCGGGTGGAGAGGCAGCGCCTATGATGGGTCGATGTTATGTGAGCGTTACATTATTCGCTGGTTACGCGTTCGAGCCACTTCACCATGCCCAGCATCACGCCCATTGAGATGAGGCAGAAGCCGGCAAACACAGCCCAGCATTGCCACTGCTGTGGGAAACTGTTGAGCATAGTCACGCCGAGGGCGATGAAGAGGTTGCCGATAGCGGTAGCGCAAAGCCACAGACCCTGGCAAATACCCTGCAGGCGCTGTGGAGCAATCTTCGACACGAACGACAGACCCAGTGGAGAGATGAACAACTCGGCCACGGTGAGGAAGAAGTAGGTCACGATCAGTACCCATGGGCCAGCCTTCACTGCCACCTTAGCGGCTTCGGGGAGGCTCTTGAATTCTTCACCAGAAGGATAACCGTTCACCATCGAGATGGCGATGAGGAAGAGGTAGGCACATGCGGCTACAAACATACCGAGTGCAATCTTCTTAGGAGTGGAAATTTCTTTGCCACGCTTTGCCATCGCGCCAAACACGATCATGATGATAGGAGTGAGCACGATCACGAAGAATGGGTTGATGCATTGCCAAATTTCAGGAGCGATAGAATCGGTGTGGCAGAAGTCGCGGGCGAATACCGAAAGCGACTGGCCATTCTGGTGGAATGAGAACCAGAAGAAGATAGCCACGCCCAGCACTGCGAAGAGGGCGAAGAGGCGTTGCTGGATTTCCTTTGCGTCGGCTGCTGCTTCTTCCACGCTAGGCTTGGCAGCCTTTTCCTTCTTGATGGGGTTAGGCAGCACGTTGCGGGTGAATACGAAGATGAGCAGTGAAAGCACCATTGCCACAGCCGATGCGATGAATGAGTAGTGCACACCGGTGTTGAAACTTTCGAGGTAATTGGTGCAGAATGCGGTGAGGTCGCCCACTTGGCCGCCGTCGATCATCGCCTTTTGAGCGAGGTGGTCGAGGTTGGCTACGTTGTGGCCGTCGAGAGTGCCCTGGAGGAAGTCGTGGCACAGGCGTGGGAGGTCGGCGTTGTAGATGAAACCGTCGAGTTTCAGCATGGCGCTACGCAGCAATGGAGCCACGAATGGCGCAATCACACCACCGATGTTGATGAATACATAGAAGATTTGGAAACCACTGTCGCGGCGCGATTTCGCGATGGCAAGCGCTTCAGGACCCTTCTTTGCGGCTTCGGCTTCGTAGTTGTCGTACATCTGACCCACGATAGCCTGCAGGTTGCCCTTGAAGAGACCGTTACCGGTGGCGATGAGGATGAGCGATACGCAAGTGAGCACGAGCACCCAGTTGGGTACAGCGCCTGGGTTGCCGCCAAATACTGGAGCGGCGAGGATGCTGTAGCCAGCAGCCATCACCACGAGGCCGGCGATAATGGTGCCCTTGAAGTTTTGCAAGCGGTCGGCCACCATGCCGCCAGGAAGGCTGAGCACGTAGATGAGGAAGTAGAACACAGCGTAGATCCAGCCTGCAGCGTCATCGCTGATACCGAATTTCGAGCAGAGGAAGAGCAGAAGCACTGCATTCATGATGTAGTAGCCAAAACGCTCGCCCATGTTCGACAGCGCTGCTGAAATAAGTCCCTTTGGGTGGTTTTTCTTTGCCTCAACCACGTAGTAGATGAGGAAAGGTACAACAACCACGAGAATCGCGATGAGCATAGCCACCATGCGATTGTTGTTCCATAAGTCTTGTAACATAATTGTGAGTTATTTAAAGTAATTAATAATTAGTTTTCTCTCTTTGGTGAAGCCTTCGCTCCCCGGGCTGCGGCGCGCCTTATGCCTGGTCCTTCATCTTGAAGGCGAGGGCGTAGGTGCGGATTTGCTTGATCATGGCCAGCAAGCCATTGCTGCGGGTGGGGGAGAGGTGCTCGTGCAGGCCAATCTTCTCGATGAAGTAGAGGTCGGCGTCGAGGATTTCCTGTGGGGTGCGGCCGCTGAGGGTGCGCACGAGCATTGAGATGATGCCCTTCACGATGATGGCGTCGCTGTCGGCCTGGAAGGTGATTGCCTCGCCATCGTAGTCGGCTTGCAGCCACACGCGGCTCTGGCAGCCTTCAATGATGTTGTCGGGCGTCTTGTAGTGCTCGTCGAGTGCGGGCACGGCGTTGCCCATGTCGATGATATAGGCATAGCGGTCCATCCAGTCGGTGAACCCTTCAAATTCCTCAATAATCTCGTCTTGGATATCGTTGATTTTGCTCATGTTGCGATAATGTATCTGAAGTATCGTTTTGTAGTTTGTGCAAATGGAAGCGCATAATATTCCATTGTAATTCCAAAATTACAACATATTTCTCATTTTTGCAAATTTACGGCTCTACTCGCGCCGCTGCGTGGCGCCGGCTGGGGTGGCAAAAAAATCCGCCCGGCTGCCATGAGCCGGGCGGATGCACTCTTATATATTATATATAATGTGAGTCAGTGGAGCGAATTACTGGAATTTCACCAGGTTGTTCTTCACCTTTGCTGAGTTGAAGATCACGCCTTGGAGCATCTGTTGACGCTGACCACCGAAGCCGAATGTTGAGTTCCACTTCTGAGCGAGTTCTTCTTGCTTCATCTTGATTTCGCTTGCCTTCTTGGTCTTCACCACGTAGGCGTAAGCAGCGCAGTTACCAGCCCAGAAACCTACTTGGCCAGGCTTTGCTGCTGCAGCAGCACCGATGAAACCGCCGTCGCCTTCAATGCCGGCAGGGCTGGTCATCACGATCTTGTCGGCAAACATGCTGCTGAATGAGAACGAGGTGGTGTCGACTTGGGTGTTGAATGCCTTAGCGGCTTCAGCCACGCTCTTGAACTTGCCTTCGTATTGTTCCTTCATAGCCTGTGCCTTCTTTTGTGCCATAGCCTTAGCCTTGCAGAAGTCGTTCACTTGCTTGTTTTCGAGTGGGAGGTAGTCACCGTCTACGATGTCGTCAACTGCGAGTGCCACCATGGCGCTGTTGAGTTGGAACACGGTAGAAACTTGTCCCTTTTCAGCGTCGTTGAGCGCCCACTTGATCACGTCGCGGCTGCCAGAGATGCCACCGATGGTAGGAACGCTTGAGCCGAGCATCACTTCCTGAGCCTGGAACTTAGCGGCTGCTGCATTCTTGGCGAAGTTTTCAGCGGTGTTGTTCTTTTCGATGAACTTTTCGAGGCCGTCGTGCAGGTTAGCAGTAGTCTTCTTGCTAGCGGTCACGGTGTAAGTGGCCATGTTCACGGTGTGGAACATCGACTTCTTTTGGTAAGTAGTCTTCACGAGCATAGCGCCTTCCTTGGCTGCCTGGAATACTACGTATTTGTCGGTTGCGCCTTCAAATTTGGCGATGATGCTGTCGGGGAGTTGAGCGCCCTGTACTGGCACTGGCTGTTCGGGCATCACTTCCACGCCCTTCATCTTGCTCACGTCTTGGCCGGCGTTGAGTGCTGCGAGCACCTTGTCTTGCGCCTTCTTGTCGCCCTGAACGGTCACTTGGAGCACCTTGATAGTGTCGAGCAGTTCTTCGCTCTTCACCTTCTGGAAGATAGCGTAGTTTTCGCCTTCCTTGAATTGGTGAGTAGCGTTAGCCGCAGCGCTGGTAGCCCAAGAAGAGAATGCAGAGTCGCGCATTTGTTCGCCCATTTGCTTAGCGAGGGCGTCGGTGAGTTTCATTTCCTGAACGTTGCTAAACTCGTTGATGTTGCGCAGAGCGTCGAGACCCTTGCCTTGCAATTCGGCGTAAGCCTTAGCGTAGAGGTTGTCGGCAGCCTTGATGTCGGCTGCGCTAGGAGCGATGGGCACTGCAATCACGTGAGCGAGCACGCTCTTTTCGTTGAGTTTCCAGATGTTCTTGTATTGTTCGTATACGGCCTTGATTTCGTCGTTAGTTGGCTCGTACTTCTTGTCTTCGAGTGAAGTGTAGTCCTTCTTTGCGAGTTCCACGGTCATCACCTCGTCGTTGTTCTGCATTTCGAGCAGGTCGAGGTCGTTGGCCACGATAGCGCCACCCACGAGCATCATGATCTTCTGAGCGCGGATGTTGGTTTCCATTTCGCTCTTGAAGTTTTCCCATTGCTCTTTGGTCACGATTTGGTTGATCACTTCGTCTTTGCCCACGATCTTGTCGAGGTCAGAAGGAGCCTGGATGGTTTGTTGACCAGTAGCCTGAACGTATTGCTGAGCCCAAGCGCCGGCGCGGCGGTCTTGGTTGATCATAGCGGTGAGCAGTTCGGTGCCTGCTTCCACGCCGTTGTCTTCGCTTTCAGCCTCGATGATGGTTTCGAAAGCCATCTGGCCGAGCACTTGCTGCTGAAGTTCAGCGCTTTCGCTCTTGTTTTGCTGGTTCTTTTCCAGTTCCTGGGCGAAGTTGAATCGCTGTTGGAATTCTTGGATACCGATAGTGGTGTTGTCTACTTTCGCTGCTGCACTGTCTCTGAAGAGAGAGTCGAGCTTAAAGAGGTCTCCGAGGACGAAGGCGGCGAGTGCGCCACCCACTACAATCATCAGAAACACTGATCTTTTTCTGATTTTTTCTAATGCTGCCATTATTTGTAATTATTTGTTTTTATTTTTCTTTAATGTGGTCGTTAAAAGGCTTTTTGCCAATTAAACACGCAAAGATAACAATTTTCACCCAAATAACCACAATTATCCCCGCTTTTTTTACTATAATGTGGCACTGTGCCCCATTTTAGCCCGTTGAGCAGGGGTGGAAGGTTCAGCGAATTGAGCGAATTTTTAGTGGGTGGTAGTGTTCAACGAATTGAGCGTTATCGGCTTGCCGCTTCGCTTGCGAAGAATTAAACGAATTTTTTTCAGTGAGTGGAGGGTTCTGTGAATTAAACTAAATGCTATTAATTCTCTAGTTTTCTGTGAGATCCGTGAGATCTGTGTGGGGGCAGTTGTCCTATTTCTGTGTGCGGCATTCTTTCTTGAAGTGCCACCAGAAGATGATGCCTGCGGCGAGGAGTGAGACGAAGAAGGCGAGGTATACGCCTTTGAGGCCGAGGTGGCTGGGGTGGCCGAGCAGGAAAATGAGTGGCACGCCTATCACCACGTAGGCTATCAAGGCGCCCGTCATCATGGGCTTCACCAGCCCTATGCCGCGCAGGGCTCCCGAAAAGGCAATCTGGGTGGCGTCGCCCAGTTGGTAGAGCACCAGCAGCCAAAGCATGCCTGTGGCTATGGCGATCACGGTTTCGTCGAGGGTAAACATGGCTATGATGCTGTGGCCCAGCGTGAGAAACACGCCGCAAGCCACGGCGGTGCACACGAGCGTGAGCGCATAGCCCGCATGAACGGCGCGGCGCACGCCTTCCATATCGGTCGTGCCCTTGAAGTGCGCCACTTTTATCGCCATTCCGGCACCTATGGCATAGTAGATCATGAACCCGATGCTACCGAAAATCACCAGAATCTGGTAGGCCGCCATCGAGTGTGCGCCCAGCCATCCCACCACTATTCCCGCCACGGTGAAAATGGCGGTTTCGGTGCCCAGTTGCAGGGAGATGGGCAGCGACTGTGCCGCCATGGCACGGAGGCCTTTCAGTGTGGAGCGAGCCGAGGCAAATCCCTCGCAGTAAGGGCGGTATCGTTTTGAAGAGATGATTACGGCTGCATATACTAAGCAAATGAGAATGCGCGAAACGAGCGTCGCCCAGCCCGCACCCATCAGCCCCATTTCGGGTGCGCCGAAATGACCGTAGATGAGGGCGTAGTTGCCCGCGATATTCACCACATTTCCGCCGGTGAAAATCCACATGCCCAGCGACGTGTGGCCCGTGGCGTCGGCAAACTGGCGCATCACATGGGTGAACACCACCGGCACCATCGACACCAGAATCAGCACATAGTATTCCCTGATGAGCGGCAGCAAGTGTTCGGGCTGGCCTATCAGCCCCAGGCAAAAGTAGAACACCACCATCGCCGCCAGCACCAAGGCACCGTAGATGGCGTTCGCCACCGTGGCAGTGCGCAGCGTAGCGCCCGCCTCACGCAGCGATCCCTTTGCGAAAAGCGCCCCCACCAGCGGCGTGATGCCGTAGGAAAAACCCAGCGAGAGCATAATCACCAGCGTGAACACATTGTTCACAAACGAAGCCGAAGCCAGCGCCTCGGTAGAGTAGTGCCCCACCATCATCGTGTCGGCATAGCCCGTGACGATAGTGCCCAGTTGCGCCACCATGATAGGCACACTCAGCCTAGCAATATCGCCATAATACGCGCCATATTTGTTCCAGTATCTTTTCACACCGCAAAGTTACCACTTTTCTGATTTTTTACTGTTGTTTTTTCAGCACTCTTGGCAGGAGGGTGCGGCGGGTGGTGGGGAATTGCACCACGCAACTGCCGTTTTCTTTCACCTCTTCCACGGTGCCGAGGCCGAATACCATGTGCTCTACGGTGTCGCCGGGGCGTATTTCGGCGTCGTCGTTTTTGGGTTTGGCGGCGGCCTTTTTGCTGTAGTCCACGCGGCGGTTGATGCCGAGTTCGGCGTTGAGCCAGTTCACCATGTCTTCCATTTCTTCGAAAAGGTATTTTGGCGGGCGTCCCTTCACGGTGATCAAGTGGTCGGGAATTTCCTTGAGGAAGCGTGATGGGTATTTCTCGCATTGGTTGGCGGCGCTAAAACCTTCGCTCTCGGTGAGGATGAGTTCGCGCTCGGCACGCGTCACGGCCACATACATCAGCCTTCGTTCCTCTTCTTCTGCCGCTTCGAGGCGCTCGCGAATGGCACGATGGCTGGGGAACACGCCCTCGTTGAGCCCCATCACAAACACATAGGGGAATTCCAGCCCCTTCGCCTGGTGAATCGTCATCAGGCGCACGGTTTCTTCGTCGGTGCGATAGTCGGCGTTGGTGTAGAGGGCGATGTCTTGCAGGTAGTCGTCGAGCGACGGCGCTTCATCGCCCATGTGGTGCGACGCCTCATATTCCTTGATGCTGTGCAGCAATTCATGAATGTTTTCGAGGCGGTCCTCATCTTCGTCGGTGCGGTATTCCTCCTTCAGCCCGCTCATGGTGAGCACATGGTCGAGCGTGCTGCCAATGCCGCATCCCTTGGCGATGAGTTCGCGTCCCTCTTCAATCACCTTCACAAAATCCTGCATGCGCGTGCGTGCCATGGCTGGTGCATCGAGGTTGGTGGCCAGCGTCTCGTAGAGCGCGGTGCCGTCGTCGGTGTTGGCGGTGAGCCACTCCAGCGCCTTCCGACCAAATTTGCGCGACGGCACATTGCACACGCGCAGGAAAGCGAGGTCGTCGGCGGGGTTGGCGATGAGGCGCAGATAGGAGAGCGCATCCTTGATTTCCTTGCGCTCGAAGAAGCGGATGCCGCCCCACACGGCGTAGGGGATGCCCAACTTGATCAACTCCTGCTCCACGCCGCGCGAGAGGTAGGCTGCGCGGAAAAGGATAGCGATTTCGCCATAGGTGCCCTTGCCCTTCTTCACCGCTTTGCTAATGGTGTCGGCAATCCATTTACACTCCTTGGCGTCGCTGCTGGCGTGGTAGTGAACCACACGCACTCCGGCGGGCTTCTCGGTGAACAGGTCCTTGGGCACACGGTCGCGGTTGTTGGCGATGATGGCGTTGGCCACGTCGAGGATATCGGGGGTGGAACGGTAGTTCTGGTTGAGCACCACATCTACGTCGGCCTCAAAGTTTACAAACAGTTGTGGCCGCGATCCGCGCCACTCGTAGATGGCCTGGTCGGGGTCGCCCACCACACACAGGTTGCCGTGGCCTTCGCTGAGCAGGGTGAAGAGTTCCCACTCGTCGGCATCGCAGTCCTGCACCTCGTCGATTTGCAGATAGTTGAGTTCGGCCTGCCACTGCTCGCGCACCTCCTTGAAGTGGTGCAGAATGTAGATCGTGAAGTACATCTGGTCGTCGATATCCACGGCAAAGAGTCTCAGTTGCTCCTGCAGGTATTGGTAGAAGACTTGCTGCTCAGCGGTGGGTTTCGCCTTCGAGCCAGGGAGCATAAACTTGCCCACGTAATCCATGCGCAGCGCCCCCTTCATCTTGCCCACCATATTTATATGCTTCTTCACGGTCGACTGGGTGCGGTCGATGTTCATCGCCTCCATCACGCGCTTCACCATCGCCTTCTTGTCTTCGTCGTCGAGAATGGTGAAAGTTTTGGGGAAGCCGATGCGGTGAATTTCCTTGCGCAGGAATTTCACGCAGAAGCCGTGGATGGTGCACACGAAGTCGTTCACCAGCCCGGGTGCCACCAGCGAGGAGATGCGTCGTTTCATTTCCTGCGCGGCCTTGTTGGTAAAGGTCATGCACAGGATATTGCCAGGGTCGATACCCAGCACATTCACCAGAAAAGCGTAGCGGTGAGCGATCACGCGTGTTTTCCCCGAGCCCGCACCAGCGACGATGCGCACCCGTCCCTCGGTGGCCTGCACAGCCTCCTTCTGTCGGTCGTTAAGATTGTTGAGCAATTGATTCATCATGCGATTCTACGGTATTGATTCGCAAAGATACTGCAAATTTTGAAAACTCAAACCCCAAACCCAAGAAAAACCAAAATAAACACCCCGCCACTGGCCAACTGAGGAA
>JAUNCU010000098.1 GCA_030526455.1 Bacteroidales bacterium
TACCTGCCTACACACATCCAATCCCTCTGGGATTGCGCCGCCTCTCCCACTAATTTACCTCCCCCTACTTTTTTCTACAGAGCCATTTTACCGGAGCCTCCGGAACTTCCGAACTCGTAGACTCGTAAACTCGTTGACTCGCCCGGCTCACCTCTGCCTTGGGGCGATGAGGGTGCGCTCCACGATGTCGTTGTAGCGGATGCCCCACAGGTCGTAGCGGTCGAGTTGGGTGCTGAGGCGGCGGGCGAAGTCGGTCCAGTCGTCGCCTTTTCCTGCCCAGGCCTTCTCGGCCAAGGCTGCCATGCGAGGGAACACCTGGTATTCAATTTTCCACGTGGTGGGACAGTATTCGCTCCATATGCAGCCCTCAATGCCCATCAGGTTGCGCTCCACGTTGGCATTGGCGCTATCGGGCACCAGGGCGAAATCGTAGACCTTCTTCACGCTCAGCGGCCATCGGCCGGGGTTGATTTCGGTCTGGGTGGAATCTTCGCTCGATGTGAAATAGTGACCTCTGCCGCCCGAATTGATCCAGCGGTGGGTGCTGTCGATGCGCGACTTGGGCATCTTGTCCCAGGCGTGCCAGTGATGGAGCGCGCTGCCTTCGGGATTCATCCCCTCGGCGCCACCGCTCCAGCCCAGCATCGTGCGGCCGTGGCCATTGACGATGCGCTGCACGTGGTGCATGAAATAGGTTTGCAGGGCGTGGGCATCGGGCAGATTGTGATCCTTCATGAATTGCTGAGCCACCTTCGACTCGTTCCACCAGCGGGGCGCGCACTCGTCGCCGCCGGCGTGGATGTAGGGGCTGGGGAAAAGCGAGCACACCTCGTGAAACACATCGTCGAGGAAGGCAAACACCTCAGGCGTGGGCGCCAGCACATTGTTCTGGCGATTGTAGATGCCCCACGTGAGCGCCGTGTGCTTGTTGTCGCTCGGGGTGGTGCTGAATTCGGGGTGTGCAGCCAGCACCGCCATGCAGTGGCCGGGGATGTCGATTTCGGGCACCACCGTCACAAAGCGCTTGGCGGCATAGTCGATCACCTCCTTCACCTCCTCCTGGGTGTAGAACGCCTGATAAGGGCGCTCGCCGTATTCGCCCGGGAAGAGCCCCTTGATTTCGCCGGCGCGGTAACTGCCCCGCTCGGTGAGTTCGGGATGGCTCTTCAACTCCAGTCGCCAGCCTTGGTCGTCGGTGAGGTGCCAGTGAAACACGTTCATCTTGTGGAGTGCAATCCAGTCGATAAACTTCTTCACAAAACTCACCGGGAAGAAGTGGCGCACCACATCGAGGTGCATGCCACGATAGGCAAAGCGGGGATAGTCGTCGATGGTGAGCAGCGGCAACTGTGGAATGTCGCCTGCGCGTGTGGGCAGCATCTGTATGAGCGTCATCGCTCCGCTGAAGCACGCCTCAGGGCTATGGCTGGCGCCAGTGATGGTCACGCCGTGGGCACTCACCTCCAGGCGGTATTGCCCGTCGCGCGCCTTGCCATCGAAGCCCGAAGAAAGCAGCACGATGGCGGCATCCTGCTGCGCATCCACCAGCCGCAGCGGCAGACCCAGATACTCGTAGCAGTAGTCGCGCAGATACTCCGCCGCCAGGCGCGCATCGGCACCATCGGCAAAGATGCACATGCCACGCTTGATTTGAAAACACTCGCCACCGCCGCGGGCACTCACCCCCACAGGCTTAGGCAACACATCCAACTCCTGTGCCGAAGCACACACGGTGTCAAAAACCATAGTCACAGTGATTAAAAGATAAATTAGTCGTAGCATCATATGTTTCACTATTCAATTTTGTCGCCACAGATGTCGCCTTTCCAAAGTTTTTCCAAAAACATTTTCGCGGGCCACACTTCCACGCCATTCAACAATCGGGGCTTCTCATCGAGCGACACCACCACGAGTCTGCACTCGGGGTGCTCTTCCTTGAACGCCTTCAGCCCTTTCAGGTGGGAGGAGTTCACACTATCGCTCGACTTGATTTCGATGGCCACCTCGGCATCGCCTATCACGGCATCCACCTCGTAGGCATTGTTTTGCGTGTGCCAGAACGAGAGTTGCTTGTTGCTTTCAGAATAGTCGAGATAAGCCCTTATCTCCTGGATGATGAAATGCTCAAAAGCATGACCGTATTCAGCGGTGCCACGAAGCAGTGAACCACGGCGAAGCAGGAAGTTGGCCACGCCCACATCGAAGTAGTAGAACTTAGGCGACACCTGCACCCTGCGCTTGATCACCTTAGTGAAGGCGGGGAGATAAAAGCCCACCAGCGTCTCCTCAAGGATGGAGAAATATTCTTTTACCGATTTCGACGACACGCCGCATTCGCTGGCTATCTTCGTGTAATTCACCATCTCGCCATCGCTCAGCGCCGCCACCTCCATGAAGCGGTTGAATGAGTCGAGGTTGCGCACCAGCGCCTCGGCGATGATTTCCTGCTGCAGATAGTCGCCTATGTAGGCCTGAAGTCGCTTTTGGGGATTCGCTGCCAAATAATGACGGGGAAGCATGCCGTGGTTCACGGCCTTGTCGATGTCAAATTCAGGAATCTCAGCGCTCACAAAGGGGTGCATCGTTTTCCTCAAAGCGCGGCCTCCGAGCAGATTGGCGCCTTCTCTTCTGAGTTTGCGCGCGCTAGAGCCGCACAGAATGAAGTGGATGTCGCGGTTCACGATGAGCCAGTGCACCTCGTCGAGCAAGGCGGGTATTTTCTGTACCTCGTCGATAATCACCACGCTGCCCTCGCTGAGCATCTCGCATTCTTCACGAAGGAGCGACGGATGGATTTTATATCGCGTGTACTCTTCCGACTTCAGCAGGTCGTAATAGGGTGCGTCGGGGAACAACTGCTTCAGCAGCGTGCTCTTGCCAGTTTGGCGAGGCCCCCAAAGAAACAGGCTGTCGTCGGTCACGTCGTTGAGTCGCAGAATTCTTTCTATCATGATTTGCTTCATTTATAAAGATGATGTCGCAAAATTAGTGAAGCGCCTGATATTTTCCAAGAAAATGTGTGAAAATTTGAAGTTCTACTTCAGATTTTCCGTTAAAATTTGAAGTAGCGGTTCAGATTTTCATTCAGTGTTAAAATTGTATTGCTTTGATATTATGCACATTATGGGGTTTTTGAAAATTTATTTAACAAAATTATACAAAATCGTCCTGTTTTGCGAGCGGGACTTGCAAAACAGGACGATTTTGGGACTGCGAAAGGCACTGCCTATTTGCGCATTATGTGGTGGCGCCGGTGGGGGCTAGAGGCCTTTGATGGTTTTCACCAACTGGTCGCCGAGGCCTATGGTGTAGCCTTGGCTCACGAACACCACGCGGTTGAAGGTGTCGGCGATGATGAATACTGGCAGGGCGCCGTTGGCGTCGAGTTTCATGCCCTTGATAATGTCGGCCTTGATTTTGCCACCGCGGTCGATGCCGAGCACCACATTGGTGGGCAGTGTGCCGAAGTCTTCCTGCTGGAAGCGCGCCATCTCTTTCTCGTCGGCGAAGAGGAGCACGAGTGGGCGTCCCCATTCATTGAGCGCCTTGGCAGCCTTGGCGATGTCGCGCATGGCGTGGTTGGTGGGTTCCTGACCCACGCCCAGCACGCCTATCACGAAGTAGCCACGGCCCGTCTGCGACAGCACGCTCACGTCGGCGCCGTATTTCTCAAACTTCGACTCGCTGTTGAAATTGCCTATCACACACACCTCTTCATCGGAGGTGCGCATCACGAGATTCACCTCGGTGGTTTCGCCTTCGCGGATGTTGATCACCTGCGAGTGGGCAAGCACGCTGCCGCTAGCGAGGCGGGTTCCGCTCACCAGCAGATAGGTACCCACGTCCATCTTCGCACCGTCTTTGAAGGTGTTGGCCCAACTGGTGCATTCGGTGTCGGCGCCGCCCTCGTCGTAGTTGAGCAGCACGGCGCGGCCGTCCACAATCTTGCTGATGGAGAAGTGGTAGTAATATTTGGGATCGTCGAGAATCTTGGTGGGTTCATATTTCAGCACCAGTGTGCCAGTGGCGGCTGCGGTCTGCTGCTGGGCTTCGAAATTCACGTCCACCCACTCGCCATGGTGCTTGTATTGCACCTTGCCAGTGACGGCGTCTTTCTGCGCCTCGATGTTCAGACTTCGCGCCATGTCCACGAAGAAGATGTCGCGCGAACGCGCATCGGTGAAACGCGACTGCCACACGCCCACGGGGGTCTGAGCGATGCGGAGGGCACCCTTGTCGGGGTTGAGGGTGATGTTTTTGCTCACCCATGCCGCCAGCAGCGCGGGGTTGGCGCGGAAGGCGTCGGCTTCCTTCTTGGGGAAGGCATTCTTGAGTACCTGCTTATAGGGCTGCACGAGCATTTCGGCCTCCACACGCAGCGCGATTTGGGTGTCGGTGGCATCGTAACTGTCGTCGAGCAGCGCCATGGTCACGTCGCGGAAGTCCTTCTCGCTCATGGTCTTGAAGAGCGCCATCACGCGTTCCTTATTGTCGGCATGCTTGTCGATGAAAGCCTTGATGGTGCGCCAGTTGCCACGCGCCTTCTTCAAGTAGGCATCAAATTCGCCATATTCAGCGCCTTGGTAGAACGTGGCTTCGTAGGCCTTGCGGATAGAATCCTCGGTGGCGAGACGCTGGGCGTTGCGCGCCTTCATCTCGTCGCTCACGCGGGGGAGATTCACCTTTTCGGGTGGCGGAACGATGTCGAATTCCTCCTGGCGGGCAATCTTCTGACGGGCGTCGGTGGCGGCGCTGTGGGTGAGCGTCACGGTCACATCCTTGTCCTTGCCAAACGACACCTTGCGGTAGCCGTAGACGCCATTTTTCGATGCCCACACCATCATGTCGCCCAGTCCGGCGGTGAGGAAGGTGCGGCCTTGAGCGTCGGTGTATTTATTCACTGCGGTGTAGAACTCGTTGTAGTTATAGATCTTGAATTCCACCTGTGCATTCTCCACGGGGCTGCCTTGCGCGTCCACCACCTTGAAGTCGATGCGGGCGGTGGCGCCGTAGTTGTCCACGAGGTTGATTTCGGTGTAGTTGCTCGAGCGGAGCATCACTTCTTCGGGGCCGCGGTAGTCGCCGAAGGCACGGGTGTGCATGAGCAGGGCACGCGAGGCGGGGGCGTTGAACCAGCCCAGATTGAGGATCGCCTCAGGCTCACAGGCGCCAAGGAAGTACCACTTGCCGTCGGCCCAGGCTTCCACCCAGGCGTGGTTGTCGTCGGTGTGTGCCCAGCGTGGGGTGTAGACCTGGCGTGCGGGAATGCCCACCGAGCGCAGCGCAGCCACGGCGAAGGTGCTTTCCTCGCCACAGCGGCCTATGGCGGTCATCTTGCAGGCCATGGGCGAGAGCGTGCGCGAGTCGGATGGCTGGTAGGTGACGTGCTCGTGGCACCAGTGGTTCACCTCCAGGATGGCTTCCTTCATGCCCAGCCCCTTCACGCGGTCTTTCAGTTCCTTGTAGAATTCGATGCGGGCATTGTCGAGCGCCTCGTTATTCACGCGCAGCGGCAGCACGAAGTGGCGAAACAGCAGTTCGGGCACTTGCTTGCCCCACGCCATCTCCTGCTGCGCCTTAAAAGTGGCGCGCACGTTGTTGAGGAAGAAGTCGTAAGTGTAGTCGGTGGCGTCGGCCACGGGCATGTAGGCATAGAGGAACTGCAGCGCCTCCTGCTCCTTCACGCTGGCGTTGCCGCCTTTCTTGGCCACATCGAGGCGCAGTTGCGCCACCTTGGCAGCGTAGTCCTTTTTCACCTGGGCACGGTAGGCCTGGTCGGTGATGAAATGGTTTCCGGCACTCATGGCCATGGCCACGATGCTCAAAATCAAGGTATAAGCAAATTTTCTCATATAGGATGAAGTAGTATATGTTAGCGTAAGCATTTATCTCCAGCGGTGGCGCGCCCGGGCGCCGGTGATGCGCCAGTAGCCGATGCCGCGAGGCTGGGGGCTAGCACCTGCACTGCACCGCAGCGGCTCGGTAACTAAATTACTATATTTTGCCGAAACAATGGGCAATTACTTCGCAGCGGCGGCCCGCTTTAACATTTATTTGCACCAAATGCGCGAAATCTGCGGTTTTTCCGATGGATTTCCACGGTTTTTCCGAAGAATTTCGGCAGTGGGCGCGGGGCTATTCCTGGGCGTTTTGCTTGAGCCACGCCTTAGGGGTGAGCCCGGTGAACTTGCGGAAATTGCGGTAGAATGAGAGTTCGCTGGCAAAGCCTGAGAGTTCGGCAAGGGAGGCGATTTTGATGTCCCGTCGCTCCTGCATGAGCCTCTTGGCGTGCTCCACGCGCAGGTGGTTCACATAGTCGGAAAACGACATGCCTGTCGCCTGGTTGATGTGGGTCGACACATAGGTGCGGCACGTGCCCAGGCGCTTTGCCAGGTCGGCAATCTTGAGGTTGGGCGTGAGGTAGAACTGTTCGCCGCTCATGAGCGCCTCAATTTTCTTGGCCAGTTCGGGGACATCGGGAGCCGCTTCCTCCTCCGCGGGCGAGGCGTCGGTGGCTGTCGATGCGGGAATTTCGTCGATGGAATCGGCCTCAAATTCCTCTTGGGTGAACTGGCGGTGGTAGGCGATGAAGTGGAGCGCGTATTGCAGGCCTGAGAAAGTGACCGCCAAAGCAATCAAGAGCCAGTCGCTGTCGCTGAAATATCGGCGGCCGAGGGCATTGGCGATGGCGGCTAGGCAGGAAATCGTCACGATGGCCACCAGCAGCGCACGAAACTGGGGCGTGCCGCGGCCTTCCATATCGGCATACACGTCGGCGAGGCGGCGGTCGAATTCACGCAGGCGCTTGATGCCGAAAAAGCAGCAGAGCAGCACTTGCGAGGCAAACACCAATTGCTGAATAACCACGATGAAATCGCACGGCACGACGAATTTCACGCCCGCCACCACCACTGCGGGCAGCAGCAGGAGGTAGCACGATGGCGACATCTGCCTATCGGTGAGCCGGCAAATGTAGAGGTAGTAGAGCGGATACACCGAGAGCGAGCACAGCGTCCATAAGCAATCAACGGCGTGCGGGATGCCCACGGTGAAATAAAAGGCGTGGCAAAGGTAGAGCATGGCACATGCCGCCGAATACCAAGTGAGCGAGCGCTTGGCCGCGTCAAACTTATGGTAGCCTATTGCGAAAGTGAGCAGCCACCAAAAGCACACCATGAAGGGGAGAAAACTAAACAGCGTCCGTGCCATAAATATTTTTTAAGCCTGTTGTGGGGTTGCGAGAGGAATAAGATTCCGTTTCGGCGAGATTCTAATGAATTTCAAAAGCAAAGTTACACTTTTTTTTGATTATTTCGCCATGTTTGCCTCATTTTTTACAACTAGTTGACAGTTAGCGAAATGGGCATTTTGATAGCGGGTTTGTGTAATATGAAAGTGGATTTTGTACGATATGAAAGTGGTAATATGCGTTGTGCAACTGCATTTGTGGAGCCGATGGGATAAATTTGTGAACAGAAAAACCGGATGATATAGAATCCATTAATTAATAAGTTGATTTTTCTAAACCAATACAAATTTCGGAATTATGAAAAAAGTATTTCTCACCCTTATCACCGCCTTGATTGCCTGCATGGCAATGCAAGCGCAGATAACCGAATTCAGGCAGCGACACGGGCAAGTGAAAATGATTTTTCGCGTAATAGACAAGAGTTCGGTGTCGATCATAGGCATGTCGAGTGCTTCGCTCAACGACCACGCGCCCCTCGTGATACCCAGCACAGTCTACTCTCCCGACGGAATCCAGTACAACGTGGTGGAAATCGCAACCGATGCGCGCATTGGTGGAGGCTTCACCAAGGTCACCATCCCCAGGAGCATAAAGCAAATTGGTCCAAGAGCATTCAGCCGCTGTGAATACATGGGCTCCGTGGAAATCTATGGCGCGAGTATTAGCGAAGAGACTTTCGTGCATTGCCAGCACCTCAACCAGGTGATTTACCATGGCGAAAAATGGTATCGCCGCCACAAGAACGGCAAAATGGAACTCATCGACAAACTGAATACATACGGCGGCCCCGCATATATCGTGTACAAATAAAAAACTATCGCAAACATTAAACCTATCAAATATTCAACCAATTATGAAAAAGATTCTTTTATTCCTCGCAGTGATGCTCGTGGCATCGGTTTGCTACGCTCAAACGAGCATGGATGGACTCATCTTTGGCTATAAGCACAAGGGCAACGAAATGTATTATGAGATCAAAGGCAGCAATGTGTGGGTGACCAGCCAGGTGAAGAGCGCCACACTGAGCAGCACAGTGGAAATCCCTTCGGAAGTGACGCACAAGGGCAAGCGCTATCGCGTGTATTTCCTCGGCAACAACGCCATCGTAGGGCCTAACAAGATCGAGAAACTGGTGATTCCTGGCTCGGTGGAAAGAGTGAGAATGCACTCTATCGTGAATTGCCCCAACCTTCGCGAAGTGAGATTCGAACCTGGCGTGGGCTCTATTAGTGGCGAAGTGTTTGAAAACTGCCCGAAGGTGAAGACCATCTATGTGCACTCCAGCACCGAAATCACCAACGAAAACTGGTACAAAGAACATCGTGTGAAAATCGTGAGATACTAAACCCAAGGCTTTCTTAACATCTAGACTTTTGAATATTATGAAACGTGCATTTGGATTGATCGTGGCCGCGCTGCTGTGCGGCTTGACGGCGATGGCTCAGAGCAGCCCATTCGACGTGGACAACCGCATCAGCGTGACAAAGAGTGGTTCTTCTACCTATAATGAGAAGAAAGTGAAGGTGAAAGAGGAGAAAAACACCAATCCCACCAAGACGCCTACCGCCACTGGCCTCGTCTACAAGGGCGAAAACGGCGACCCGCTCCACTACAAGATTGTGGACAACAGCCGCCGACTGGTGGAAGTGACCTGCGCAGTGCGCACCCACAACCTGAGCGGACGCATTCGCATCCCGTCCACCGTGCGCATCCAGGGCAAAACCTTCCGCGTGGTGAACATTGGTGAGAATGCCTTCAAAGGATGCACCAAAATCACCAGCATCGAAATCATGGGCAACGAATTGCAGAAACTCTGCCACGACTGCTTCAACGGATGCACCGGACTGACTTCAATTCGTCTGAATCCTAATTGCTTGAACGTAAAGCGTGACGCTTTTGTGGGCTGCTCGAAATTGGGTGTGATTATCCTTTCAAGCAAAGCCAATAACAAAACATTCCGCGATTGTAACGCAAGAGTTCAGACCTACTGATAAGTTAGATTTTGTAGCACTTATTCTCAACGGCCACTCCTCCAACGCGAGGGGCGGCCGTTTTCAGTCTAACGGTCTAATAGACTAACAGTCTAAAAGACTAAGAGGATTTTACCTTTATTTTGGGTATTTGACTTTTTTTGCTTACATTTGCGCAGACGACTGTGTCGTAACAATAATAAAATCTGTATTCATTCAATCAACAAAACTTTTCAACATGATGAAAACCCCTATCCACCACATGATGTGCATCGTGGCACTTGCGTTGCCAGTGATGACGGTTTCGTGCGCCAAGAGCAATGGCAATGGCAGCGCCAGCATATCAAGCGATGCGCCCACGAAAGATAGCATTGAGGCTACGGCCGACACCTGGCAAGCCGACAGCGCGAAGGCGGTGTGCGCCACTACCTACGACCGCACCTACCTCGAAGTGCACGGCCCTGTGCACACCGTGGCCTTGGAAGAGAACCCTTGCTTTGTGTTCGACGAAGCGGGCAAACTCGTGGAATACGACGGCTACGACCCCTTCAAGAGCGATATCTACAACCAGGGCAATTACGACGACATCGACTTCACAGTCATTCACCTGAAGCGCGACAAGCAGGGCCGCATCACTGAAGAAGGCGGCTGGGAATGGGGCACCACCTACACATGGAAAGACGACCGCATCGTGACGGAGATGTGGGGAGAGGGTGGCATGTATGGCAAATACACCTTCCACTACGACGCCGATGGCCGACTAATTTCGAAAACTGGCGAAGAAGGCGAGGAATTAGATGAAAGTTCGGCAACCAAGGTGAAATTCGTCTACACCAAGCGCGACCGCTACGGCAACTGGATTGAAAACCGCAAGGGCGATGAGGTGACAAAGCGCCACATCACCTACTATGCGCTGCCCGGCAAGAAATACACGGGCTGCCCCATCGACCCCACTGCCCAAACCTACGACTTTGAAGGCAGCATCGGCGGCGAAAACGGATGCCCATTCACAATCGGCCCCGACGGCGGCAACTACAAGGTGAGCAGCGGCGAACGACGCACCGAATTCGGCGATTACTACGCAGCCGACGGCACCCTCGTGGTAAACGCCTACGCCCCCAAAACAGGCAAATTCCTCGGTTATTTCGAAGGAAAATACGACCCCACCGCAAAAACCTACAAAGGCACCTTCCGCAACACAAAAGGAGCAACAGTGCCCTTCAACCTAAAGCAAAGGTAAGCGCCTTTCTTGGGTCTACGAGACAACGAGTCTACGAG
>JAUNCU010000099.1:0-9186 GCA_030526455.1 Bacteroidales bacterium
AGCATTCGCCTGGCGCGGACGCGATGTATCGCGTCCCTACCATATTCTACGTTTTGACACACCCCCTGCCCATCCATCATTTATCGGAAACATTATCCCCACAAAATTTCCACTGAGCCCGGACACCCTCGTGCTCATAACAAAAAAGTCACCTCTTGAGGCGATAGGCCTCTAGAGGTGACTTTGTGTTACGAGCAACTAGTTTTTATAGTTTTACTAGGAGCACTTGGATTACTTTATGGCTCCTCAATTACGTCTTTTAGAATGTGAGGAGGAGGGTGCCGTGGGCTGGGATGGCGAGGGCGCCGGTGAGGGCGTGGTGCTCGCCGGTGAGCACGTCGAGGGCTACGGTGTGGCCTGCTGTGAGTTCGGCATAGCGCTTAAGATCGACGTCGGTGGCCTTGGCGTTGCCGTTGAGCACGAGCATGGCGGTTTGGCCGGCATGGCGACGGGCGATCACGTACACGCCCTTGTAGGGGCAGAACTGTGTCATCGATCCCTTGGTGACGAGGTCGTTGCCCTTGCGCCAGTGGAGCAGGGTTCGGAGCCAGTCGAACATTTCATTTTCCTCGGCTGTGCGTCCTTGCGCTGTGAAGCAGTTGCGAGGGTCGCCGGGCCATCCGCCCATGAAGTCCTTGCGCACGTTGCCGTCGGTCACCTTCTTGGTGCCGTTCATCAGCACTTCGGTGCCGTAGTAGAGTTGCGGTATGCGCTTGATGGTGAGCAGCAGCGCGAGGCCCTGCTTGAGGCGGTTCACATCCTTGCCGTCGGCGAGGAATCGGTCGGTGTCGTGGTTTTCGAGGAATGCCATCACGTGGTTGACGTCGGTGTAGAGGTAGTCGTACACGAAGTTGTTGTACACGCGGTTGTAGCCACGCCACCAGTCGTCGGTGGCCTCGTGCTTGCACGAATCCATTGCCTCATAGAAGGCGAAATCCATCACCGTCTTGAGGTGGCTGTTTTCCTGTGCGAGTTTTGAATCCTTCTGCCATGCGGCGGTGTAGGCGGGCTGGGTGACCCAGGTTTCGCCCACTGTGTTGAAATTAGGATATTCGGCGTTGATTTCCTTCATCCATCGTGCCATGGGCGATGCGTAGGCATAGGGATAGGTGTCCATGCGAATGCCGTCGATGCCCACGGTTTCGATCCACCAGATGCTGTTCTGGATGAGATAGGTGATCACGTGGGGATTGTTTTGGTTGAGGTCGGGCATCGACTTCACGAACCACCCCTCCACGGTTTCGCGCTTGTCGATTTCGCTGGCGTAGGGGTCGACGCATGGGGTGAGTTTGTAACTGGTCTGCAAGCCGTAGTTGGGCTGGTTGAACCAGTCCTTCGATGGGGCATTGATTTGCCATGGGTGGCTCGAGCCGCAGTGGTTGAAAATCATGTCCATCACCACCTTCAGGCCCTTGGCGTGGGCTTCGTCCACGAGGCGGCGATAGTCGGCATTTGAGCCGAAGCGGGGATCCACCTTATAGTAATTGGTGGTGGCGTAGCCGTGATAGGTGCTGTGGCCATGGCCGCTGGGCATATCGTTTTCGAGCACGGGGGTGAACCAGAGCGCGGTCACGCCCAGTTCGTTGAAATAGTCGAGGTGCTGGCGAATGCCCTCCAGGTCGCCGCCGTGGCGCAGCGAAGGCGCCGAGCGGTCGCACTGCTGGTCGAGCATGCCCTTCACCACATCGTTGCGCACATCGCCATTGGCGAAGCGGTCGGGCATGAGCATGTAGAGCACGTCGGCATTGGTGAAGCCAGTGCGGGCCTCGCCAGCCATGTCGCGGCGCTTGATTTCGTAGTTCACCGCCTTCTTCTTGCCGCCTTGCTCAAAATTGAGTTTCATGGTGCCAGGCTGTGCACCGTCGAGGTTGAGGTAAAGCAGCAGATAGTCGGGGCTGTCGAGACGCACGATGCTGTCGACCTTCACCCCGGCATAGTCGGTGCTTACGCTCGCCTGCTTAATGTCCTTGCCATAGACCATGAGTTGGAGCGAAGGATTCTTCATGCCGGCATACCAGCAAGTGGGCTCCACGCGGTCGATATTCACCGCTGCCTGCGAGGTGAAAGCCGCCAGCAGCGAGAGGGCTAAAAATTTCAGTTTCATAGTTGAAGATTGTGAAATGATAGAGATTAGTTATGAACGATGAGCGCGCTCTGTGCAGCCACTTCGAGGCGCGAAGTGGTGGTGGTGCGGATGCCATCGAGGTCAACCTTGCCAGCGGCCACTACCGAGGTGTAGGTGCCTTCGGGCACATCTACCATGCAGGCGTGCTTATTGGCGTTGAGCACCACGATGATGTCGTTCCACTGGTCGCCAGCGGCGTGGTCCTTGAGGCGGAAAGCCATGAGGCCCTCCCCTACCGGGAGGAATTCGAGATGCTTGCGCACCAGTTCGGCCTTGCCCATACGGAAGGCAGGGTGAGCCTTGCGCAGAGCAATCAGGCCCTTATAGTAGGCAAACACCTGTGGATACTTCTGCAGATTGTCCCAGGGGAGTTGGTTGATGCTGTCGGGCGACTTGAAACTGTTGTGCACGCCCTTCTTGTCGCGGAGCATTTCCTCGCCGCTGAGCATGAAAGGCACACCCTGCGAAGTGAACACTGCAGTCTGGCCAAGCAGATCGAGGCGAATGAGTTCGTCGATGCCGATGCCAGGGATGCTGGTCTTGAGGCGGTCGACGAGGCACATATCGTCGTGGCAACTGATGTAGGCCATCGACTGGGTGGGTTCGGCAGCCCAAGGCTTCTTGCTGTAGTTCACCTTGCTGTAGTCCACCTGAGGATGCTCGATGCAGCCCACGATACCAG
Source organism: Bacteroidales bacterium (assembly GCA_030526455.1). GTDB lineage: Bacteria > Bacteroidota > Bacteroidia > Bacteroidales > Muribaculaceae > Sodaliphilus. The sequence goes on from JAUNCU010000099.1 coordinate 2,808, forward strand.
CCTTGATGCTCTCCTGGTGGCCTGCGAGGCCTGCGAGGAAGGCACCCTGGTGGTCGTCGTTGAATGGGCCACGAAGGGCGTCGCGCATATCGTCGCAGAATGCCGCGATGCCTGGCATCTGATAGGTATTCACCTTCATTGCCAGTTTTTCGGCGGGATAAGCGCAGGTGCCGGCACTCCAGCCCTCGCCATAGATGAAGATATCTTCGGGGAGCGACTTGCGTATCAGGTTCATGGTTTCGATGTCGTGAATACCCATGAGGTCGACACGGAAGCCGTCGAGGTGGTATTCCTTCGCCCAGTAGTTGAAACTCTCGATCATGTACTGGCGCATGAGCGGATGGTCGCTGGCGGTTTCGTTGCCGCAGCCCGAGCCATCGCTGTAGGTGCCGTCGGCACGCTTGCGGTAGAACACGTCGGGGTTGGTGCGCTGGAAGTTGCTGTTGTTGATGTCCATGGTGTGGTTGTATACCACGTCGAGAATCACGGCGATGCCCGCATCGTGGAGCGCCTTCACCATCTGCTTAAATTCGCTCACGCGCACTTCGGGCTTGAAGGGGTCGGTGGCGTAGGAGCCTTCGGGCACATTGTAGTTCAGCGGGTCGTAGCCCCAGTTAAACTGAGGGCGGTCGAGGTGTTCCTCATCCACCGAAGCATAGTCGAACGATGGCAGCAAGTGGATAGCGGTGATGCCCAGGCTCTTCAGGTGGTCGATGGCCCAAGGCTCGGTGAGCGCCATGAACTTGCCAGGGTAGCGCGCTTCCTTGCGGCTAACCGAGATGTCGCGATTGTGGGATTCGTAGACGATGATGTCGGTGGGCGCATAGCCCAGCGCCTTATCGTTTTCCCATCCGGCGGGATTGGTGGCGGCGAGGTCGATCACCGCGCCACGCTTGCCATTCACGCCCACAGCCTTGGCAAACATACCAGGGTTTTCGCCCAGCATCTTGCCACCCTGCTTCACGTTGAAGGTGTAGAAACGTCCCTTCAGGTCGCCCTTCACCACAGCCTTCCAAGTACCCTTGGGGCCTTTCTTCATGGCCACGGTCTTGATGGCCTTGCCACCGGTGCCCTCGGTGTAGATATTGAGTTGCACGGCCTGCGCCTTTTGTGCCACCAGGGTGAAAGTGGTGCCACGCTTGGTGTAGGTCATTTCATTGTACATCTCAGCATTCATTGAGAGCGCTGCTATCACTGCCATAAATGCAAAAATTATGATTTTCTTCATGATGACGTATCTTTTTCAAAAAGGGGCGAACACGCCTGGTGCCGCATTCGCCCCTTTTCAATGAATATAAATGTTTCGTAATGATTATTTAGCGATTACCGACATCACGAAACCACCGCCTGGCGCTTCCACCATGTCGATCTTGTCGCCAAGTTTCACGGTCTTCTTAGTGATGACGTAAGCCTTAGGATTCTTCTCGAAGTGAGCGTCCTTGGCATCGGCGTAGATGGTGCATTCGTATTTGCGACCCTTGTCGAGGAAGTCGAAATTCACGGTCACCTTGTGGCCAGCCTCATTGCACTTGCCGCCCACAAACCAGTTGTCGGTGCCCTTAGCCTTGCGTGCCACGGTGATGTAGGCACCTGGCTCAGCGTCGATGTAGCGAGAGTCGTCCCAGTCGATGGCCATGTCGCGAATGAACTGCATAGCGTCGTCGAACTTCGCATAGTTTTCAGGAAGGTCGGCAGCCATCTGCAGCGGACCCCACATCACCATGTAGTCGGCGAGTTGACCCACGAGCGTGGTGTGCACTTTGTGCTTGTTGTCGCTCCAAGAGCCGAGGTCGGTTTCGAAGATACCAGGAGTGTAGTCCATAGGGCCACCTTGCAGGCGGGTGAATGGGAGCACCACGGTGTGGTCGGGCTTATTGCCGCTGAAGGCTTCGTATTCAGTACCGCGAGCGCTTTCGTTGCCCACGAGGTTAGGCCAAGTGCGAGCAAGGCCGGTTGGGCGAGTGGCTTCGTGAGCGTTCACCATGATTTTGTGCTTAGCGGCTTCGGTCACGCAGTGGAGGTAGTGATTGTTCATGTACTGGCCGTAGTGGTGTTCACCGCGAGGGATGATATCGCCCACATAGCCGCTCTTCACAGCGTCGTAGCCATATTTGTTCATCAGGCTGTAGGCATCTTCCATGTAGCGCTCATAGTTGGTGACCGACGAACTGGTTTCGTGGTGCATCATCAGTTTCACGCCCTTGCTGTGGGCATATTCGTTGAGCGCCTTGATGTCGAAATCGGGGTAAGGAGTCTGGAAGTCGAACACGTCGTATTTCCAGCGGTTAGCCCAGTCTTCCCAGCCGATGTTCCAGCCTTCCACGAGCACCTCGTCGAGGTTGTTGGCGGCGGCGAAGTCGATGTAGCGCATCACGTCCTTGGTGTTGGCCAAGTGGCGGCCGTTAGGCTTGCAGTTAGCGAAGTCGGTTTCGCCGAGGCGCACCGATGGGAGGTCGTCGGTGTAGTGCCAACTGCTGCGGCCCACGATCATTTCCCACCACACACCATTGTACTTGGTGGGGTGAATCCATGAAGTGTCTTCAATCTTGCAAGGCTCGTTGAGGTTGTAGATAAGATACGACGAAAGCATAGTGCGGGCATCGTCGCTCACCATCACAGTGCGCCAAGGGGTGTTGCAAGGAGTCTGCATGTAGCACATGTTGCCCACAGCGTCGGGAGTGAGCCACGACTCAAACACCATGTTGCGGTCGTCGAGGTTGAGGTGCATGGTTGAGTAGTTGATGCAGGCAGCCTCGTGGATGTTGATGTAGAGGCCATCGTCGGTCTTCATCTGCAGTGCAGTCTGCACACCGGTTTCCGAGAACACGGTGGTAGAAGAGTTGCCGGTGAGGGCATCGTTCATGCCATCCACCTGGTCGCCAGGCTGGCGGTCGAGGCACTTGCCGATGGTTTTGCGGATTTCCGACAAGCGGGTAGTCTGGCCAGGGTTTTCCTGGGTGTCGTAGTCGCCCACGATCCACCACGCCATGTGGTCGCCCGCCATGGCAAACTGGCTATTTTCCTGCTTGATGATGAAGTAGTTGAGTTTCTTCTGCTGAGGGAATTCATAGCGGAAGCCCATACCCTCGTTGTAGACGCGGAAGCGAATCACGATTTTGCGACGCATCTTGGTCTGGTCGAGCGTAACGGCCATTTCGTTGTAGTTGTTACGCACAGTCTTGAACTGGCCCCACACAGGAGTCCAAGTTTCGTCGAATGAAGAAGTCTGGGTGTCGGCAATGGTGAAGCCATCGAGCAGGTCTTGCTCGCGGTCGCCATTGTTGGCGTGCTTGTCTTTCGCCAAGGTGAGACCCAAGTGACTGGGTTTGCACACGGTCTTACCCTTGTAGGTAAGGGTGTAGGTAGGCTTTGTGTTGTCGAGGTAGAATTTCACCACCACATTGCCGTCGGGCGATTTCACTTCCTGGGCCACAGCGCCAAATGGGAGGAGCGCCACAGCGAGGATAATCAATAAGGATGCTAATGTTTTCATTTTCGTCCGCTATTTGCGATTAAGTTAGTAAGTTTATCGTTGAAAGTTTTGTTGGCCTTGAGTTGGCTAATAGTCATGTGCATGCGGTAGCGCCAGTAGTGGCGAGGGTTGGCGGGGATGTTGATGCGTTCGGCATCGGCATCGGCCAAGCGGAAGTTCTCGTCGATCGAGAGCCAGTCCTGAAGCGAGAGCAGGCACAGCATAGAGGGCGAGTTGAGATGGTTCACCACCACCTGCTCGGCCACGTCGCCTGGCAGTGGATGAGGAGCGGGTCCTTGCTTCCAGAGCACGGCGTTGAAGTATTCCTGAGTGAGGGTGTAGTCTTCATCCCACCACTGGCGCAGTGTGGGCATATCGTGGGTGGAGATGGTGCTTACCGAGCGGTAAGGATTGCTCTGGAGCACACCGAATTTCACCTTCACATCCTTAGGCATCGACTGGATTTCGAGGCTGAGAATGCGCAGTTGGTCGATCACCCAGGGCACACAGTCGGGCACCATACCGAGGTCTTCGGCACACACCAGCATGCGGGTGGCTTCCACCAGGCGAGGCAGTTTCTTCATGGCTTCAGAATACCAGTCGTTGTTGCGACGGTAGAAGTAGTCGTTGTAGAGGCGGTTGAAGGCTTCCTTGTCGCCCTGCCAGAGTGCTTCGTAGATGAAGTCGTGCTGCACCGAGATGCGTGGGTGATACAGGTTAGGATTCTTGCGGTCGCGCAGGAAGAGCACGTTGCTCACCAGCGACATGAGTGCTTCGGCCACGTTCTTGCCATCCTGGTCGGCATCCTTGAAGGCAGCCTCAATCTTGCGCTGAGTATTATACTCTGGCTTGAGGCGCCACATGTCGTCGTGGTTGTGGTCGAGATATTTTTCCTTGATTTCTTGAGCGCGGGCGCCGAAGGTGCGGTCGAGCACCCAGTCGGTGATGAATGGCTCAAGCATGTAGTCCTGGAAGTTGAGGCCGTAGCCCTGGATTTCTTCACGGCTCATGCCCAGTGCGGGAGAGAACTGGCCGAGCAAGCCGTAGACGGCGTCGATAGGAATTTCCCAGATGCGGAAGAAGCCCAGCACGTGGTCGATGCGGTAAGCGTCGAAGTATTCAGCCATCTTGCTGAAGCGCTTCACCCACCACGAGCAGCCGTCGGCAATCATTTCGTCCCAGTTGTAGGTGGGGAAGCCCCAGTTCTGGCCGTTGGTTGAGAAGGCATCGGGTGGTGCACCGGCCTGGCCGTTGAGGTTGAAGTAGCGAGGTTCTACCCATGCTTCCACACCGTCGCGGCTGATGCCGATGGGGATATCGCCCTTGAGGATCACGCCTTTCTTGCGCGCATATTCGTGAGCGCCACGCATCTGCTGGTCGAGGCAGAATTGCACGAAGTACCAGAACGCCACCTTCTTGTATTCGCTGGTGCGGCTGTTGGCCATTGCTTCGCGTTCGCTTTCGTCGAAGGTGTGGTGGTCGGGCCACTGGCTGAATGTGGCAGTGCCGTAGAGGTCGCGGTAGTGGCTGAATGCTGCGTAGGGCACGAGCCAGTCTTTGTTGCCGTCGAAGAAGGTCTTGAAGGCCTTGGTGCGCATCATCTTGGCGCCTTCCTGCTCGAAGATTTCGTGCAGATAGCCACGCTTGGCAGCGTTCACGCGCTCATAGTCGATTTGTGGCAGCGCGTTCAACTCGTGCTGCAGGGCAGCGTAGTAGTTGGCGCGTTCCTTGTCGGCGAGCGCTGGAAGTTGGCGAAGGTCGGTGTATTGTGGATGCAGCGCGTAGATGCTGATGCTATTGTAAGGATAAGAGTCCTGCCAAGTGCCAGTGATGGTGCTGTCGTTGATAGGGAGCACCTGGAGCGCGCGTTGGCCGGTAGAAGCGGCCCAGTCGATCATCTCCTTGAGGTCGCCGAAGTCGCCCACGCCGAAACTGCCCTCGGTGCGGAGCGAGAACACAGGCACCACGGTACCAGCCACACGCCATGGGGCGATGGCAAAGCGAGCCTCGTCGAGTTCGTAAACCACAGCGTCGCCCTTCTTCAACTCGGGCAGCACAACGGTGCGGTTGCCGTCCTCTTCCCAGAGCACCTTGCTATTGTCGGCGGTGTCGTAGGCCACGAATTTGAATTCAAGCACGCGCGAATTGAGCGTAGTGGCGTCGATGGTCACTACCCACTCGTTGTGGGCGTGTTCCACCATGGCAGTGGCCTTGTTGAGCGCCCAGTTGCCCAGGGCTGTGCCGCCGCCCACGATGGCGAGTTTCTGGTTGGCGCCCAGTTGTGGAGCGCGCACCTTCAGCATCACGGTGAAGCCATAGGTGGTGGCAGGGGCCACGAGAATTTCGCGACGGGCGCCACACTCGGTGAACGCCGAACTGTAGAGGTAACTGTTTTCTGGATTGTCGATCCAGTGGTCGTAGGTGGTGATTCTGGTCGACTTCACGGCCGAAAGGTCGAGGCGGTGAGCCTGCACGAGCCACTCGTGGCGCACCATCACGCCGGCGCGTTCCACGCTGTAGTAATAGTCGACAGCGCCCGAAACCTCGGCTGCGGTAGTGATTTCGCAACTCCAGTTACGGCCGTCGATAGTGCCCATCGAGTGACGCTTCACGGCGCCATCGGCAAGCACATTGAGCACGATTTCTTCTCCGAAGATCGTTTGATACTCAAGAACGAATGTTAGTTTCATGTTGTTTTATATAGTTTTGTTTAATTGATTTTCAAAGCATAGTTTTCCAAACTATTATCTTATGTGTAAAATTACAAAATCTATCGCCGCCAGGCGATATTTACACATTAATAAAGCAAAAATAATCTATGCAATCGTTTGCACCTCAAGAGCAATTCCCGCAGCCTTCAGTTTTTTCGCATTCCACAGGCCGAAAATTCGCCGCAGGTTTTGAGAA
>JAUNCU010000099.1:9196-10456 GCA_030526455.1 Bacteroidales bacterium
TTCGCAACAACTTTTTCGCAACGAACATCACCCGATATGAAACAAGCCATCACGCCCACCAACCCCTTTCTGCTCTCCGGCTATGTGTCGGCAGCATATTTTTGCGACCGCATCGACGAGACAGGAAAACTGATTTCAGCCCTCCAAAACGGGCGAAACGTGACCCTCATCAGCCCACGACGCATGGGAAAGACGGGGCTGCTGCGCCACGCATTTAGCGAAATCATAAGGCAAAAGGCAGGCAACTGCTATTACGTGGACCTCTACCAGACCACCGACCTGGCCTCACTGGTGAAGAAACTGGGCGAGGCGGTGCTGGGCACTCTCGACACCACCGAAACCAAGATGCTGAAGCAGATAAGCAAATTCTTCTCATCGCTGCGCCCTGTGGTGAGTTTCGACGCCATCAGCGGCGAGCCTAATCTGATGATCGACGTGCAGCCTTCGCTGGCCGAAAAATCGCTTTCCGAAATTCTTGCCTACATGGAATCCTCGGGCCAACGATGCTACGTGGCATTCGACGAATTTCAGGTGGTAGACTCCTATGCCGACCGGCAGGTGGAAGCACTGCTGCGCGCCCACATCCAGCACCTGAACAACGTGCGTTTCGTGTTTAGCGGCAGTCAGCGCCATGTGCTTGAAAACATGTTTGTTGCGGCCAATCGGCCGTTCTTCCAAAGCACGCAAATCATGAATCTTGGCTGCATCCCAGAAAAGGCCTACTACGAATTCGCACACGATAAATTTCAGCAACACCGTCAGGCGATGAGCGAAGCCGTTTTTCACCACCTCTACAGCATGATGAGCGGTCACACATGGTATGTGCAAATGATACTTAACCGCCTTTTCGAAAACGGCCACTCAAGCATCTCGACCGATGTGGTGAACGATGCCATCACCCACGTTGTGGCTGAAAATGAAGCCACCTACCAAACTTTCATGCGACTCATCACATCGGCTCAAGCCAAACTCATGAAAGCAGTGGCAAAAGAAGGCGTGGCAAAAGAAATAATGGGCAAAGACATGATTGCAAAATACGCATTAGGAGCGGCAAGCACAGTGAAGGCGAGCGCAAAAGCCCTTGTGGAAAAGGAACTGCTTCTAGACCAAAATGCCCAATACGAAGTATACGACCGCTTCCTCGGCATCTGGCTCCAGCGCCTCTAGCACCAGCCGCCGTCGGCGACGGCTTATTGTGGTTAACTCCATGCAATCGAGTGAATTGCGCAGCAATTCGCGAGCGCGGCTTGGAGATAGGAA